>JANQJJ010000544.1 GCA_028281725.1 Pirellulaceae bacterium
CGCGCGCTGGCCTTGCCCGGAATCTGGAAAGATCTTCCCTGTGAACTCAGCGTAGCCGACAGCCGCGGCGTCGATGGCATGCTCAAGGCAGTACACGAACAGCTCCAGAAGCGTATCGAAGATTCCGATTCAGCCGAAGAGCCAGCAGCCATCCTGCTCAATCTGTTGCAGATTGGCCGCCTGCGAAGCCTGCGACGCGAAGATGAATTCGGACTGGGCGGGTTTGGTGAATCGGAAATGACCCCGGACAAACACCTGGAAGAGATTCTACGCGATGGGCCGAGTCATGGAATCCACACGATGATTTGGGCCGAAAGCTATTCGACCGTCAGCCGCTGGCTTTCCCGTTCGGCGATTCGGGAGATTGAGATCCGCATCTTAATGCAGATGAGTGCGAATGATTCGACCAATTTGGTCGACTCCGTTGCCGCTTCGCGGTTGGGAGACCACGTGATGCTGGTTTACGACGAAGCGACGGGACAAGAACAAAGATTCCGACCTTTTGCACCCGAAACGTTGGGCGAATTGCCAGCCTGGGCCAGCCGGTCTTGACGAACAACGGACAAATCCTAGACTTATTCGAGCAACTGCCCAGGTGGCGGAATTGGCAGACGCGCAACGTTGAGGTCGTTGTGGGGGAAACCCCTTGCTGGTTCAACTCCAGTCCTGGGCACCTGCGAAACGGACGCTTCGGTGTCCGTTTCTTTTTTTGCAACTTGCATGCACCCAGCCAGCTTAACCAACGAGCAACTGCTCAGGCAGTGTGATCTACGCACCGACCGCCGTAGCGGTCCTGGCGGACAACATCGCAATAAGGTGGAAACGGCCGTGATTGTCGCGCACCGAGCTACCGGCATATTGGCCGAAGCGAGTGAGCGTCGAAGCCAGGCTGACAACCGCCGCGTGGCCATCTTTCGGTTGCGTCTGGCTCTGGCGGTGGCGTATCGTACACCGTTTGAGGTTGGAGCAAAACCTTCGGAGCTTTGGCAGAGTCGAGTCCACGGCAGACGCCTCTCGGTATCTGCCTCGAGCGAGAGCTTTCCGGCTCTCCTGGCCGAGCTGCTGGATCACCTGCAGGCGGTCAGTTTTTCTCTGCGCGATTCCTCAAAGCACTTCGCTGTTTCCAGCACCCAACTGATCAAGCTCCTCCGCTCTCACCCTCCGGCGCTGGCGAAAGTGAATGCATACCGGCTTGCAGGCGGCCTCAAGCGACTGACCTGAACTGACGCGGCATCCTCTCGCAGGCGGCCGCCGCGCTGGGTTGGCAAAGGGGGCGGTTGTACGAGTCGTAGATTGCAATCCGCAATTCGTGTCTACTTAGCGGTACGGCGTCCCCTTCAGTGCGAATCGGCGCGGAAGTGGCGCTGCCGCATTGTCGACCACCTGCGAGCGTCCCCATGAAGACAGTCACCGCGTCCACCAACGATCTGGAAGAGTCGCTGACCTCGATTCGCGTCATCGGAGCCAGGACTCACAACCTGCAAAATGTCTCCATTGAGCTCCCGCACAACCAGCTCACGGTGATTACGGGTGTCAGTGGCAGCGGAAAGAGTTCACTCGCTTTCGACACGCTGTACTCCGAGGGACAGCGGCAGTACATCGAAAGTCTGTCGACTTACGCGCGGCAGTTTCTCAATCAAATGCAGCGTCCCGACGTCGACAGCATTGAAGGTCTGCAGCCTACCTTGTGCATTGATCAACTTGCAGGCGTTGCCAATCCGCGCAGCACCGTGGCTACGGTCACGGAAATCTACGACTATCTTCGCCTGTTGGTCGCTCGCGTAGGCACGCCCAGCTGCTATTCCTGCGGGAATCGGATCGTGCAGCAATCACCCAATCAAATCCAGTCGATACTCATGCAGTTGCCCGAGCGCAC
Source organism: Pirellulaceae bacterium (assembly GCA_028281725.1). Classification (GTDB taxonomy): domain Bacteria; phylum Planctomycetota; class Planctomycetia; order Pirellulales; family Pirellulaceae; genus Aureliella. The sequence goes on from JANQJJ010000544.1 coordinate 1,877, forward strand.
CAAGTTGGTCCTGATGGCCCCCATGGTCCGAGGAAGACGCGGCGCCCATCGTGAAGTGCTGGCAAGCATTCGAAAAGCCGGGTTGGTGAAAGCCCGCGTGAACAATGAATTGTACGATGTGGAGTCGGTTCCTGAACTGTCCGTTCGAAAAAATCATACAATCGAAGCGGTCGTCGATAAGATCGTGATTCGACCGGGCTGTGAAAGTCGGCTCGCCGAGTCGCTGACGGTGGCGCTACGGCTGGCAACTGGCTTGGCGTCCGTCAGTTACCTGACACCTCAGGCCGCCGACGCCGATGGCGAGAACCGTTGGCATGAGGAACTCTTCAGCACGCGTTACGCCTGTCCGGATTGCGGCGTTAGTTACGAAGAACTCGAACCCCGCACGTTCAGTTTCAACAGTCCATACGGGGCCTGTCCGGATTGCGACGGCGTTGGCCTGCAAGAGCAGTTCGATCCGAGCCTGCTAATCCGAAATTGGTCCAAGGCACCCGCCGACGACGCCTTCGACATCCTCACGTCGGCTAAAGGGAAGTGGAAGACGAAACTGAGAAAGGAACTTCTAGCGGCACTGACAGCCGCCGGTGGCGATTGGGACACACCACTGAGCCGGCTATCCACGGCCGCGCGGAAAAAGTTACTCCACGGCAGCATGCACAGCGGCGGCTTGCTTGCCAGGTTGGAACGACTCTACGAGGCAGAGGATACCACGTCGCGAGAATGGCTGAGTGCGTATCGGCAATCGTTGGCCTGCCCGAGTTGCGGCGGCGCGCGCCTCCGGAAGGAAGCGCTGGCAGTCCGCATAGCAGGAAAGAACATTCACGAAATCTGTTCGCTCAGCATCCGCGAGGCCCTGGGCTGGCTGGAGCAACTCGAATTGAGTGCCGATCAGCAGCCGATCGGCACACCCATCCTCAGCGCGATGCTGAATCGAGTACGTTTTCTAGTCAAAGTCGGCGTCGATTATCTGACGCTCAACCGAGCCGCGGACACGCTCAGTGGCGGAGAACTCCAGCGCGTTCGTTTGGCGACGAGTATCGGCAGTGGCTTGATCGGTGTTTGCTACATTCTCGACGAACCCTCTATTGGCTTGCACCAGCGAGACAACGACCGATTGATTGAATCCCTTCGTGACTTGCAACAGCAGGGCAACACGGTCATCGTGGTGGAGCACGACGAAGCCATGATGCGAGCCGCAGATCGCCTGGTCGATATGGGGCCCGGCGCCGGCCAGGCGGGAGGGCACATTGTCGCCGAGGGTACTCCAGCCGAGGTGGAAGCCGACTTCGAATCGATTACCGCACAGTACTTGCGGGGCGAACGTCAGGTGACAGAAGCCAAGCAGCGCCGCAGCGTTAAAAAGACGCAGCAGATTCGCCTGCGCGGCGCCTCCCACCACAACTTGAAGAACATCTCTGTCGATGTTCCACTCGGCCTGCTCGTAGGAATCACTGGCGTCAGCGGCAGCGGTAAGAGCTCATTGATCGGCGAAACGATGGTACCCGCGCTGGCCCGAAAGCTGCAGCAGGCCGGCGGGCATGTCGGGCCCTACCAATCGATTAGCGGAACCAAGCACGTCGACAAACTAGTTGAGATTACCCAGGCCCCTATTGGTCGTTCACCGCGCAGCACACCAGCCACCTACTGCGGTGTCTTCGATTTGATTCGCTCGGTATGGGCGGGTACCAAAGACGCCAAGCAACGCGGCTACACACTCAGCCGCTTTAGCTTCAATGCCGGCAGCGGTCGATGCACTCGGTGTCAGGGGCAAGGGCAGGAAAAAATCGAAATGAACTTTCTACCCGACTTGTTCGTCACCTGCTCCGACTGTGGCGGCCTCCGTTTCAATCGCCAGACGTTGTTGGTCCGCTATCGTGACCAGTCCATCGCGGACGTGCTGGCGATGAGTGTCGACGAAGCGACCGAGTTTTTTGCCAATTTCAGCAAGATTCATCGGTTGCTCAGCAGTTTACAACAAGTCGGGTTGGGTTACCTGTCGTTGGGCCAGAGCTCCAACACGCTCAGCGGCGGTGAGGCGCAGCGGATCAAGTTGGCTACCGAGCTGGCACGGCCGGAAACCGGCAAGACCGTCTATTTTCTCGATGAGCCGACCACCGGCCTGCATTTCGAAGATGTCAAACGGCTGGTGAACGTACTCGATGGCTTGGTCGCCCGGGGCAACACGGTCATCGTGATCGAACACAACCTCGACGTCATCCAGGCTTGTGATTGGTTAATCGACCTCGGTCCCGATGGAGGGCGGGGTGGAGGAGAAGTCGTTGCGACCGGCACTCCCGAAGATGTCGCTCAGTCGGCCGTGAGTATCACTGGCAGATATTTGTCTGAGCTGACTGCCTGATCTCCCGGAAGATGCTGGGCCGGTGAGGATTCGCCGGCTGCTCGGAGACAGCTCACGACGCCTCGGCCGATTCGGCCTCGCGATGTTTGACCATAACGACCTCGTTACCGGAGTCATTGTAGGTGACTTGGCTCATCATCTCTCGAATGAGCATCACGCCACGACCGTTCGTACATTCCAAATGGTCGTCATCGCGTGGGTCGGGGAGATCGTCCGGGCAGAACCCATCGCCTTGATCCTTGAATCGCATCAAAGTCGATTGAGCGCCGACCTTGAACTCGATCTCAACCGTCTTGTCGTCTGCTTCCTTATTTCCATGTTTGACGGCGTTGACCATGGCCTCTTCAGCCGCCAATTGGACGTGAAAGTAGTCGCGTCCATCCCAACCGGCTTCGGACATGGCGGCGAGCAATTGATCGATCATCTGGCGGCCGACATCAACAGAACTCGGAATCACTTCATGTAGACTCCAGGTCCACGCAGGCTCAGCCATGATCTGCTCCGGCTAGTGAGAGAGTAACGGTCCTAGGCTCGACCAGGTTTCCAGCAGCGGTCTATGTGGGCACGCCGAATGCCTTTAGCGCTTCGCTTTCGGATTTTCGGATGTCGAACACTCGATTGGGGCGCGTTATTGTGAACACCTCCATGATTTCTGCCCGCAGATTGCACAATCTTAGGATGCCTCCTACCTGCTTGACCTTCTTGTCCAGCAAGATCAACTTATTGAGTGCCGCGGACGACAGGAACTCCACTCCTTCGAAGTTCAGTAAGATGTGCTTGCGATTCTCGCTGTCTACCAACGAAAACATCTCCTCACCCATTTCCTCGATATTGCTGCTATCGACGATCTTCTTGTCGGTAAAGCGCACGCTTGCCAGTTCGCCGATCGTTGCTACCGCCATGCGGCGTCTGTCACTCATTGGGATCCCCTACAAGAAAAATGATGCAATCGTTTAATCAATTTAGTATGTTCGTCTAGATCAGCTTATAAACAAGCCCACTATGCTAAGGGAATCCGGGAATGCTAGCAAGGCATTCCTGGCGCCACCATCATAGCTGGCAATTCCGTCCCGACCGGCAGCCGGCGACCGCCGGATAACCTTCCGCAGCCCTCCGCATACCCCTGGTAGAATGTCGCATGCACACGCTGGACGTACTCGAAGAAGCGCTTCGCTTGGCCTCGCAATCCGGGTTTGAGGTGCGCCGAGAGTGGTTGGGCGAATCGACCGGTGGCGCCTGCCGCATTGGCCGGAAATGGGTATTGTATGTCGACCTCTCCCTGCCTGTGGACGAACAGCTCAAGCAGGTCATCGGGGCGCTCAAGGAGTCTGAATTCGTCAGCGCCGATGCGGCGACCTCCACCACCCTATCCAGGTTGCTCGCCTAATCGGCCTGTTTCAGGTAGGTGGAAGCCTACCTCGTTCTCACGACGCGGGAACAGTTACTTCCTACCTTGCCCGATGATCACTGGACTGGAAATTGACTCGCGCCCGCGGAAGTGCTTCGCCCGTGGCGGATCGATCCGAGCAAAACGTCTGTATCGTCCATAGCGTCACCACGCGTGGTAACCACTCGCCAGCTGGTGAGGTGTTTTTGCAACACGTCCCGGTTTTGAAGTCTCTCTCGGTTGTCCCTGGTTGCCGCCAGAGAGTAAGATGCGCAGCTCAAGGTGATTGATATCCGCGAAGAGAGACAAGATGACTGATTTTCCTGTTCCAACCAACGTCCCAGCAGGATTTCAGTCCTGCTCTCCTCTGCGAAACGGTTTGCAAGTGCTGCGGGCCATCGTCCTGGCCCTGGTGCTGTTCCCCTTGCACCCGTCCCCCATCAATGCGGCAACTGCCGATGAAACCAGCGATAGGCCGAATATCGTTTACATCTTGTCCGACGACATGGGCTTTTCCGACATCGGCTGCTACGGCAGCGAGATTGAAACTCCGAATCTCGATGGCCTGGCCGGCGGAGGCTTGCGATTTACGCAGTTCTACAATACCGCCCGCTGTTGCCCGACACGAGCCAGCTTACTGACCGGGCTGTATCCGCATCAGGCAGGGGTCGGCTGGATGATGCAGGACAGTGGGTACGATGGCTATCGCGGCGAAGTGAGTCGCAACTGCGTAACCATCGCGGAGGTACTCCAAACGGCTGGCTACCGAACCTACATGTCCGGCAAATGGCACGTGACCAAAAACGTCAATCCAAAGGACGATTCAGAGAAGCACAATTGGCCCAGACAACGCGGATTCGATCGTTTTTACGGAACCATTCATGGCGCGGGCAGCTTCTATGATCCCAATTCGCTGACGCGCGACAACCGGCTGATTTCACCGTACGCCGATGCCGAGTACCAACCCGCTGACGGATTCTACTACACCGACGCCATCGCGGATCAGGCAGCCCGCTACGTAAGGGAGCACCACTTTCAAACCGGTGATCAACCGTTTTTCATGTACGTCGCCTTTACGGCAGCTCACTGGCCGATGCATGCTCGCCAAGTGGATATCGATAAGTACCGTGGCAAGTACGATGCCGGATACGACGCCATTCGATCAGCCCGCTACCAGCGGATGCTCGACCTGGGCGTCGTCGACCGAGCCGGTACGCAGAATTGGCCCGTGCCGAAAGATGCGCGCGAAACGGAGTACCTTGACTGGGACATCCGAAACATGGAAGTCTACGCGGCCATGGTGGACTGCATGGATCGCGGAGTCGGTAAAATTGTGAGCGCACTGAGGGAAACCGGTCAGTTTGAAAACACCCTGATCGTTTACTTGCAAGACAACGGTGGTTGCGCGGAAAACTACGGTCGTCGCGGAATTGGGCAGACAAGAAGCGATCAACCGACGTTGCCTCCGCTTGCCGACGATTACCTGCAAGTCGCCATGCAGCCCAAGCAGACTCGAGACGGCTATCCGGTACGAACCGGCAAGGGCGTCATGGCGGGACCTGCGGATACCTACATCGGTTATGGCAAGGGCTGGGCGACGGTCTCCAACACACCCTTTCGCGAATACAAGCACTGGGTACACGAAGGCGGAATCTCGACGCCGCTGATCGCGCATTGGCCCGATCGAATCACCCGGCGCGGTGAACTGGAACATACGCCCGGACACCTAATCGATCTGATGGCAACCGCAGTCGACGTGTCAGGGGCTACGTATCCCGAGACGTTCCATGGTGGCCAGAGAATCAAGCCGCTCGAAGGCAAAAGTCTGCTGGCAGCGTTTGATGGCCGGGGTATCGATCGAGAAGCCATTTACTGGGAACACGAGGGCAACCGGGCGATTCGCGTCGGTAAGTATAAGCTCGTGGCCAAAGGAGCAGCCGGCCAGTGGGAACTCTATGACCTGTCCCAAGACCGCTCCGAACAACGAAACTTGGCGGATGCCGAACCGGCCCGAGTCCAGGAACTGGCTCGTATGTGGCAAGCTTATGCGGAGCGCGCCGATGTGCTGCCATTGACCCCGTACGCCAAGAAAAAAGAGAAGACCGCGAAGTTCAACAAGAACAAGCTTCAGTTTGTTCTCAATCAAGCGGATGACCTCAGTCGTTATGCTGGTCCGTTCGTTGCCGGTCGTGGCATCACCTTTTCGGCGAAGTTATCCAAGGCTCTCGATGGAGTCCTCGTGGCGCAGGGCGGTGTCACCCATGGCTGGGCGGTCTACATCCAAGGAAGTCAGCTTTGTTTCGCCACGACCCAAGGCGGCAAACGCACGGTGCTCCGGTCGGAATCCCCGGTTGTCGGCCGCGGGACCGTAGTTGCCGAGATGAGCAAGACGGGCGCGGTGACCCTGAAATGGAATGCGGAAACAGTCGCTACCGGGTCCGCCGGACAGTCTTTGCGCGACCAGCCTGCCGATGGACTGCAGGTCGGATTGGATAAAAACGGGAACGTGGGTGACTATGCCGCGCCTTTCCGGTTTCCAGGTGAACTTCAGAACGTACGAATTACATTGGTAAAGTAGCCACCCGAGTATCTCGCACCTTCCCTAGTCAGCTCGTCTTTCGAAAAGTACGGAAATGCCAATCAAGTTTGCTTGTCCTCAGTGTAAGGCGGTCATGACGGTTGACGAGAAAATGGCCGGCAAGACCGGCAAATGCAAATGTGGTGCCACATTGCGAGTTCCTGTGCCGGCCGCAGCCGCGAACAAACCGGCAGGCAACCCTCCGCCTGCCGCTCGGCCGCCGGCAGCTAACCCCGCGCTGGGAGCCATGTTCGATCAGCTGACCGAGGCGGACTAC
>JANQJJ010000549.1 GCA_028281725.1 Pirellulaceae bacterium
CTCGTCGGGCAACAGCACATGATTTTGACCCTGAACGGTAATGCGAGCCATCACGGGCAACGGCATCGTGGGCGCCCAATCGGCCTGCGGAGGCGCCTCTTCGAGCCGGATCGATTCGACGTTTTGTCCGGCTTCGAAGTTCTCTTTGGCCGCAGCACTTCCGGGAACCACCTGGGCAATTTTCGACGGCAAGCTCGCTTGTTCCAATTCGATGCCGACGAGTTGGGCTGAAGCTAATTGAGCCTGATAGGGGCCACTGCCATGGGGAAACTGGATCGTCGGCAAATTGGCCGTGCAGATACCGCCGAAGCAACAGCCGTGTAAGAGGCAACCGATTCGGCCCAGGGACAATCCAATCAAGAAACCTGGAGCCACCAGATCCGCGGTGGCAGTCAGCTTCAACTTATGACGCATGCAGTACGCGGCTCCCGCGATCAAACCGCCGATGACACCACCATAGATCACCAGCCCTCCCTCGGTGAGTTTGACGATCGCCACCAGCCTGTCTTGCAGTCCATAGACAGCAAACTCGTGCCACTTCTGCACCACGTAGAAGATTCTGGCCCCGAGGACACCGCCGAGCATCATCCAGAACCCAAGCCCGACCACGAGGTCTGGATCGATTCCCAGTTGGCGTCCGCGATGGATGGAGATCCCAATTCCAAGCAGCAGGCCCAGCAGCACCATGACCCCGTAGCCACGAATCGGCAGGCCCAGAGGTGTTCCGTCCGGCCAGACCTGCTCGACGTTCGGCAAGACGAAAATGACGATTGCTGCAGCAATACCCCACATCGGCAGGGAGCTGCTCACTTCACCGATAGGCCGTCGCTTCCACTGCGACCACGCAATCCAGCCTACCAAGGCTACGAGCAGACCGCCCAAAAGCAGTCCAAAGCCAAACAGCGGAATGCCGCCGATAGCGTGCGGAATAAAAAAAAGTGTGCTGCGCATGGTCCCTGGCCAGTGAAGGATGTTTCGTCTGCTGGTGGACACCCCAAGTTGCGATGAGTCTTGCTGACTCTCAGCTAAGGAAGGGTGCTATCGTGGTTAGGCTAACAAACCCGCGTTACGAACACTCTCTTGGGAACACAGCCATTGACAAGTCGCGTGCCTGGACGGTGTTTCGCTAGCGGTTTCCATAGGCTATCGATCGAATCCGGTTTGAGGTTGGTGACGCCCGCCTTTCCCAAGGAGCCTTGCAGGCAGTATTGCAGATTCCGCTCCGTGAGTTTAGAGCATCTGCGTCGGATGGGCGGTAGTTCAAAACGATCGGTTTAGGGGAAACCGCGAGCATGGCAAGCTAAATGTTTGGCACTGGCCGAGACTCCTGCTGCCGCGGAGCGAAAGGGGAGATGCCCGGAACGTGGCGATCACAAGCCGTTAGAAGCCAAGCTGGCGAGATCCCCAGTCCCGGCCGCTAAGAGCGTAGAGTCGCCAGACCTCCGGAACTCTGATAAAATTCGGTTCTGGCCCCCAAAACACGACTAGCAATCTACAAAGAAACATTCTCATGGCGTTAGACCATTATGCCCCGTGCCCCTGTGGCAACGGAAAGAAACTGAAATTCTGCAAGTGCGTCGACCAACCTCAAGAATACGAGAAGGTGATGCGTCTGATCGAAGGCGGGCAGGAACTGGCCGCTATTGATCGGATCAATCAACTGCTAGCCAAGACTCCCAACGCGGCTTGGCTGCTTGCGATCAAGGGCGAGCTCTCACTGGGAATGCAGGAAATCGAGAGTTTTAAGGAAACGGCGAACCGATTTCTAAAGCTCCAGCCGGACAACCCGCTGGCCTTGAT
>JANQJJ010000002.1 GCA_028281725.1 Pirellulaceae bacterium
ATAGATGGCGACCCGATTCGCCGGCTGGACACACACTTGCCCGCCCAACGTTTCGTAGTAGATCACCGTATCGGTGGAATCGACTCCTGCCGTCGACCAATCCTTTTTGACCACGACCGCAGGTTGCTGATCCCCACCATCAAAAATATATTCTTGGGCATTTCGGGGCGCCGATGGGAGGTTGCCGCCGGAATAGGCCGTGCCACCTCCACATGGGACTTCACCAACCGCGATGCCTGCCGGACCGCAGGGAGCACAATCGCTTGGGGAGCTCGGCTGGGTATAACTAACGGGCACAACACCGCTTGAATCGGCTTGCGCTGCAGGCAAGTTCGCGGGTTCTTGCTGAGGCCACGTCGTAGATTCGCCGTCGACCGCCGGCGGAGCTGCGGGTGATACCGGCATGGACGAAGCAGGAAAACGCACTCCAATTCGGTGGCAGCCTATCGCGGTGACCATGTGCACGGCAAGTAGAGCACTGGCAATCTGGGTAGGGGCAATCAGGGTACGGGCAACTCGAGAAGCCACACGCCGAGAGAGGCTGAGCCGGCTGGAGGCTGGTCCGGCTCGATTGGCGAACGCATCAGAACTGTGTTGACACGATTGATCCACAGTGCTCTTCCTTGTTTCAGCTGTGTTCTTCCACCGGGTGCGCTTCTGCATGCGATCTGTTCCCGCCGGGAAGGTTAGCGACGACTACCAGCTAGTCTGTATTCTTGGACTGGCTTCCGTTGGTGTTTCTCGGTAGGGGATCTCCGCGTGTTCGGCTGGCAAGGTCTGCGGCCACATTCCGGATTCCACCAGTCCTTTGCGTGTGGGTACTGGAGACAGGGGGATCCAGGGTGGACAGCCGTAAAGAAAGCCACTCAAGTCACCATGGATGTTGGCCGGAACGCGCGAGCCAATGCGCAGGATAGCCACCGGACGCCCCAGTTGATCAGCCGTTTGTAGCGCATTGTCTGTTGGGCTAACATTCAGCACGCGCTGAGAACCCAACTCCGCTGCTACCGGCTCCGCAACTTCGCTATCTTCCAAATAGATCACGCGAGTTACCAACGCACCGTCGAGTGCCAGCCGCAAGTCCTCTTCGGTCAGGACGACTGGGATTGGAAATCGGTGTTCACGTCCACGAGGCGCATAGATGCGGTCGATGATCTCGACCGTCGGATACAGTTCTTCGCCCGGACGGACCGGAATATTGGTCACGCGAAACCGATAGACAGCGCCAACCAACATGGCGGTCGTTACGGGAGCATCCAGAGGCGGTAAGAACTGACCATCGCGAGCCAAAGCGACCTTCAGGCCTGCGGGGCCGGAAACCGACAGCGGCTGATACGTGCCAATGCCCGGTGTCCGACGCGCTACCTGAGCGCTCGCAACGACGCCGGGAGCTTGATTGGCGTTGAGAAAATAGTGGACGTTGGGTAGCGGCTGCCGGCGTTGCCCATGGAGCGGGGCAGGGGAGTAGCCGGCAATTCCCAGCAGTACGATGCCTAACGTGAAAGCCAGTCTCCACATCCGACGGTTTCCTACATAACAACAGCTTGGGAATCTAGCGGGAAGCAATCTGCTCCCTATTTTCTCTACCAGCGCGACGGTAAAAAGCGGTCGAGAGTTCGTATCTCTCGACCGCCTCACCCATTCACGTTGCTCTCAATTCGAAAACAATCAGTGATTTGCTTTCGAAGCGCCGACCGATTGGCTATGCCGCAGGTAGGCGGGTGTGCCTGTGGGAACGCCTGGATGCACGTTCTGTTCGCGAATACGAACTCGGCTAGGCGGCTGCGGATAGCTGACTCCAGGATTCTGACGAACATGAATCTTCATATGCTCGACGGGATCGGGAAGGTGCGTGCGTGTGTGATTACGCACCGTGTGCTTCTGCAGTCCGGCCCGTACTCCGAGTGGAACGTGAGGTGGTCCGACCAAGCCGATAGGCGTTCCCGTTTGAGGCATGCCGTATTGAGGACTCGTCATACCTGCTACGTAACCGGGTAGCGAAGTCGGCACGCCAGGGATTGGACAGCCATCTGGGCCACACATCATGGGCATGCCACCGGCTCCCGCAATGGCTCCGCCCATACCGGCGCCGGAGAGTTCGATATCTTTGTTACCGATGCGAACAATCGCTAGAATGGAACCTCGGCGGTCCGCTTCCACGATCGGATCCAAGCCTGGATCCAATCGATTGCTCACGAGCACATCGACTCCCACCAACGCGTCTCCCTGAAACTCGGGATCCGGCAGATAAATAACCTTGGTGACAAAGTTTCCGGAGAGCACCTGTTCAAAATCATCGGTCGTGAATTGCACCGGGATGGCGTTGTGAGCTAAATAGGCTGCCGTGCGTGGATTGCCGTTGGCGACTTCCACGGTTGGATACAGTTCAACACCCTCGCGACCTTGAATGTTGGTCAGTTTCAAACGGTAGATACCGCCTTGTGGAAACTCCAATCGGCCCGGCACGTATAGTGGCTCGCTTCCGAATGAGCCATCGCCGACCACATCGTAATGAAGTTGCATTCCATCGGGTCGGTTGAAGAGCACTTGCACATTGGCTCCCATACTCCCCATCATCATGCCGGGCACACCATCACCGCCAATGCAGCCGGCGGGAACAACCCCGCCCTGCATGCCCGTCCCGTTTGCGGGAATAACTTCTGGAGATAGAACTCCAGGGCCCGGTCCACCTACACCTGGGCCGGGCTCGAGCAGTCGCTGAGCGGGCGGCAGGTTGTGTCGCACCGGAGTGCAGCCTGTGAAGCAGCCTGCGGCCGCTACGGCTAGCGTTGCCAGGAAAACACGCATTTTCATGCTTAACCCCCTAATCTAGGCAAAACGTCCGGTTTCGAATCCGGCGTCCGCCGCCAATCGAAACGATCGTGAGTGAGTGTTTGAGTTTGCGATCGGCAAGGGAAAACACCCCAGCGATTCGCCTGGACGGCTCAGCGGTTCGACGCATAGAATCCGCAACACGCAAGCAATCCCTTTGGCGGCTTCGGCAGCGCGAACGCAAATTCCACGCTTTCGAAAAGTCTCCGTGGCTTATGTTCGGCGCTGCATCACTGTTTTCTTTGACAAATCCGGTACAACCGAACTATGTGGAGCAGATTACGTAACGGAAATGCAAGCATAGAAGGTGCGATTTGGCGAGGCGAGCGGCCAGTTCCGCCGGCTATCAGGAGACTCGGTCGAGCCCTGGAGCCTGTCTTGGGGATAGGATTCCTGGCGGTAGTGCACCGCGTGATCTACGGCGGCAAGGACTCCCTTTTTTCGCGTCTTGATCGGCCTACCCGCCTGGCACTGGCTGCTGTCGCCACCTATGGCCTGCTGCCCGGTTCCCTGGGTCTAGCGGAGCCGCCTGCTGCCACGATGAAGCCGCCGGAAGCGGCCGTCGCGCTATCCCCCCAAGATCTTGCGTTTCAGATACTGCATCGGTCTCTCCACGAGTCGGTCTGGGGGCCGCCTGCGATGTGCGACATCCGGCAGTCTATCCAACTCTTCGACAAACGCATGAGTGGGTTTGGCACCTACGTTAGGGGAGGGCAGGGGACGGGCAAGTTGAAGGTCAACCTCCAGTTTCCCGCCGGCGAGCATATGAACAACCTGCTGCAGGTCAGCGACGGCCAACGCATGCAGACAATCGAGCAAATCGGTGGAAAGTCTCGAGTAACCGTGATCGACTTGGGAAAGATTCGTGAGCGACTGATCATCACGACCGAGTCGCTCGGAGATCCGGTCATCGCGATGCATTTGGCGATCGGAGGGCAAGCCGAGGTATTGCGGAAGCTTTGTCAGCAATACGAATGGACGCAGGTCCGCGAGGGGAAGCACGGAGATGTCGACGTCTGGTGGCTCAGCGGCAGACTAACCTATTCACCACCGCCAATACACGCCTCGGCTCAGATCGATTTGCAACTCTTCGTGGAAAAACAGACGGGGATTTTGCCAACCCAGATCCATGTCGCCATCGGTAGACAGGAGTCCGCTATACCTTTCTGGCTCTATCAGGTGGAGCAATCGCGAACCCATCCGCCAGAGAGCAAAACGGTCTCTACGTCAGATCTTTACGTCAATACCGAATGGGCCGAGCCAGATCTACTTGCCCAACCGCCATCTCCTGATTACTTCCAACCGGGAGCGTCCAACGGTCCTGCCCAGGAAGAGACCTCGACCTATCTCCCTCCTCCCATGGCAACTGCCACACAACCGCCCCAGGCCGTAAACCGCTAATTCGGTTCGCCGAACAATCGCCCCGGACAGGGGCATGCGGCCCGGTCATGCAGCCCGAATACGTCCAATCAACCCACCGGCTCTCGGCTCGGATGGTCTGCTTCGGCTCCAGCAATCGCCGAGCTGCCGCTTTGCGATCTGCGGATTGTCAATTAGACTTCTGATCTGTTGTTTGAGACAATAGACAGTACACCCCTCTCCGATAGAGATCACCTCGCAGTTTACCCTGATAAAGTAAGGTTGGTTCGTTGATCAAGACGCTAGCAGTCGTAGGTGCAACCGGTGCGGTTGGCCAAATTGTACTTGACGAAATTCAGAAGCAAGATCTGAGTTACACGACGCTCAAGCTGCTGGCCTCGAAGCGTTCGGTCGGCAAGAGGATTCCAGTCGGAGACCGGGAGATCGCCGTCGAGCTGTTGGAGCCTGCTGCATTCGATGGCGTTGAAGTCGTTATCGCGAGTACTCCGGACGAAGTGGCGGCGGAATTCGTACCCTGGGCGGTGGAACGCGGCGCAGTCGTTATCGATGAAAGCGCTTTCTATCGCATGGATCCAAACGTTCCGTTAGTGATTCCTGAAGTCAATCCGGGAGCCATTCATGGCCACCAGGGTATCATCGCCAGCCCCAACTGCAGCACCACGCAGATGGTCGTGGCGATCAAACCTTTGTTCGACGCGGCTGGGCTCAAACGGGTCATTGTCAGCACGTATCAAGCGGTCAGCGGCTCCGGTTTGGCTGCACAAGAAGAGTTGGTAAAGAACACCGAGGCACGTTTGGGCGGCAGCCCATTGGAAGCCAAGATGTTCCAACACGACATCGCACTTAACTTGATTCCGCAGATCGGTTCGCACAAGCAGGCTGGATTCACCTCGGAAGAAATCAAGATGGTACGCGAAACGCATAAGATCCTTGGAGATGATTCCATTGCCATCAATGCAACGTGTGTTCGCGTGCCGGTCCTCGTTGGTCACAGTGAATCGATCTACTGCGAAACATCCGAGCCGCTGCCCATTGAAAAGATCAACGATCTGTTTCGCCGCGCTCCAGGTGTGACTCTGGTCGATGATCTCGCGAACCAGAGCTACCCGATGCCGCGCCAATGCGAAGACAAACCGGATGTTTTTATTGGTCGGGTTCGTAAGGATTTGAACCATCCCTGCGGTATCAGCTTCTGGTGTGTCAGCGACAACCTTCGCAAGGGGGCCGCGACGAACGCAGTTCAAATCGGCAAACTACTTGCTGATCATGTCGCCAATGTGTCCGTCTGAAGCCAAACCGCGTGACGCCGATCGCGACTCGTCATGTACCCTCTCAGCGGAGTCCGGCGAACCGCGCGTTCAGGCGTTGCGCGCATTCCTGCTAACGCTCGCTTACGATGGGACTGGTTACTTCGGTTGGCAACGACAACCGGATCAGCCGACGATTCAAGAATCTGTTGAGACGGCATTAGCGGCGGTCACCGGCGAGTCGCGCACCAAGGTTTATGCGAGCAGTCGCACAGACACCGGAGTTCATGCACTGGGTCAATCGGCGGTATTTCGCACCAACCGTTGGAGAGCCCCTGCCGAAAGAATCCCGTTCGCGCTCAACACGCGTTTGCCGCCGGATATCGTCGCGAGATCGGCGGTCGAGGTGCCGGTCGACTTTCACCCGCTTCGCGACAGCACGGGCAAACGCTACAGGTACAAGATTTACTCGTCGCGATTGGCAGACCCCTTGGAGGCGAGAACGCATTGGTGGATTCGGCGCAGGCTCTCCCTGGAAGCGATGCGAGCGGCGGCTGGACATCTGCTTGGCCGCCACGACTTTTTCAGTTTTCAATCTGCGGGCAGCCCGCGTGAAAATACGGTTCGCGAACTACGTAAACTCTGTATCGACTGTCAAAGCCATATGGATGGAAATCTCTATACGATCGAAATCGAGGCCGATGGATTTCTCTACAACATGGTGCGCAATATAGTTGGAACACTGGTCCAAGTTGGAGTCCAACGAGAACATCCGGACTGGGTTCTCGGAATCCTCTCCGCAAAAGACCGGCGGGTGGCCGGCGCCACAGCTCCGCCGCAAGGTTTGACGTTGATCGAAGTCCTTTTTTAGCTTAACGATCTCTGATCGCTCGCTTTGGCAATCTCCATGCGCGTCGCCCACGTTATTACTCGAATGATTATTGGCGGAGCCCAGGAGAATACGCTCTATACCTGCCTAGACTTAATGCAAGACTTCGGCGATGACGTACTCCTGATCACAGGCCCTACGTCAGGCCCCGAAGGAAAGTTGTTAGAGCAGGGGAGGGCAGGGGGGCTCCCGCTCAGATGCATCGATGCGCTGCGCCGTCCGATCCACCCGGCCCGAGATATATTTGCCTATCGCGAGCTGGTAAAGACGATCCGGCAGTTCCAGCCGGATGTCGTACACACGCATAGCGCCAAAGGAGGATTCCTGGGGCGGGCTGCTGGCTGGAAATGCAAAGTTCCCTTGGTGGTGCATACGATCCACGGAGCGCCCTTTCATCCCTACCAAAGTGGACTCGCAAGAAATCTATTCATTCGACTCGAACGCTGGGCTGCTGGGCGATGCCATCACATGATCTGCGTGGCGGATGCGATGACCGACTTGATGGTCGATGCGGGCATTGCACCGCGCGAGAAGTTCACCACGATCTATTCGGGCATGGACGTCGAACCGTTCCAATCATGCGACCAGTTTCGAGACAAGGCCCGGCGTGAACTGGGATTCACGGACAAAGACATTGTCTTCGGGAAAATTGCCCGCCTGTTTCATCTCAAGGGACACCAGTATCTGATTGATGCGGCTGAAGAGGTCGTCCGCCAGAATCCGAACTGTCGTTTCCTGCTCGTTGGCGACGGAATTCTTCGCGAACAGTTCGAAAATCGAGTTCGCTCACTCGGCCTCGATAAGCACTTTACTTTCACGGGCCTGGTCCCGCCGGAACGTATTCCCTACTTACTCGGTGCGATGGACGCACTTGTCCATACAAGCCTGCGAGAGGGTTTGGCAAGGGCGCTGCCTCAAGCGCTCATCGCAGGCAAACCGGTCATCACATATGACGCCGACGGGGCGCGTGAAGTCGCGTTGCCGAACGAAACAGGTTTTTTGCTCCCGCCAAAATCGGTAGCCCCCCTGGCCGATGCCATGCTGATACTGGCGTCCGATGCCGAGCTGCGTGATAGGCTGGGGCAGGGCGGGGCAAGCCGGTTTACCGAACAATTCCGCCATCAGACCATGACACGCAAGATCCGCAAGCTCTACGAACAGCTCCTTTCTTGAACTCTCGCCCACCTCGACAGTCGGGCGAGCATTTCTGCGAACCAGACACTCGGGATTTACCAGAAAGGACCATCCCGAATGGCTGATTTTTAAACCCATTCTCAATCCAGTTTCAATTCGAAACCCTTCAGATGCTGATTGACTTCCATTTTGAGTGCCGATTTCTCGGGACCATATTTATCGATGACCAGTAGGTAATCCGGCTCTGTGCTGGTTTGGGCTCCGTCAACCGCCACCGGGTCCTCTACGTGCACCGTGTAGGTCCCAGGCTTGACGCCTACCGTTCTTCTTCCAATCCTCATTTCGAACTTACCGTTTTCATCCGATACCGAAAGACTCGGCGGATGGGTCTCGATGGCATCTGGCGCCATCGTGATTTGCAGATAGGGTATGGGCTTGCCGTTGTGAGTCACGATGCCGTTCATCTGGTAGAAATCTGGCTCGCCGCATCCGGCAACGCACACCATTAAGGTAGCCAGGCCTGGTAGCCGAACTGCTGCAAAACTGGGATTCATAGTAATCGTCTCCGCAAGAAGAGTCCTAAGTTGGTGGGCAGCGCGCTGCGCCCGAGTTGCTGGTCCTCGACGCGCAGTAGCAGCTCACATTCAGAGTTCGCCCAAGCGGGTCAATCCGGTATTTCGGTTACTTGACCATCATCACGACTGTGCAGACGACGCCAGGGGGGCAGAGCGATTGCCTCGGTAATAAAGCGGACGCTCCCATCAACGTGGGCAACCTGAATTCCTCCGGTGTGCCATCCCCAGGAGCATCTGCCGGCCAACCCCCAACCACCTGGACGAGCAGTCATGATGACGGGGTCGGGGTTGGGAGGATAGTTCCGCGTCCCCTGTAGCGCCTGAGCCAGCCCTTGCGTGTTGTGATTCACCCAGACAAATGGATTGGCAGGACGATCCCAGAACTCAATCACACTTGCCTGCTCCAGTAGAAGCAGAGTGTTCGAGGTTCCATCCGTGATATCTCGCATCTTCACGTACTTGTTCTTGGAACCAATGCCACTGGCTAAGGTCGCTCGCTCGGCACAGCACGAATTCTGGCGTGTTCCGACGAACGCCTGGGCCACCGCATCTGGTCGATTGGCTGGATAAGGTCCCATCCCGGCGTTCATGGCGTAGTCTTTGAACTGTCCGCTACGAACCTGGCTGGGCGTACTTGGACACGTAAAGGTAGGCGGCATTTGCTGAGACGGCTGTTCGTTGATCACGCCATGCGCCGTCTCCGGTCCCCACTCCTTAAACCACGTGTCATTGCGTTCAGACGTATAAGGTCTCTGATTGAAGTCAAACTGGTTGTATACGTTCTGCCCTTCCAAATGGGGCAACACAAACGCGGCCCATCCCCACATGCCGTTGTACCAGCGGTGACGACCCTCTGGATTTCCACCGCCGCCCCGTGTCGCACCGCGATTGTTCGGATTCCAGGCAGTGTTACCAGCCGGAAATGTCTTGAAAGTGCTTTCGTAGTTGTGGAACGCCAGAGCGATCTGCTTCAGGTTGTTCTGACATTGCATGCGCCTGGCAGCCTCACGCGCCGCTTGCACGGCGGGCAACAGCAGCCCCACCAAAATCCCAATGATGGCGATGACCACCAACAATTCGACCAGAGTAAAAGCGTGTCCCCGACGTTTGTTTTTCGAGGCAAAACGCCTCCTATAAGAAACGTTGTGTCTAAGCATTACACCAACCCCACGAATAGAAATGGAAGATAAACCAAACGGACTGGTCGGCCCGGTGTAGAGAAGTCGACGACGCGGTCCCGACCGCTCACCTTGCTGCCTCATCAGTTACGGGAGAAAATGCGATAAAGCGAACCAAAACCACCCCAATGGGGATTATAGCGAGCTCCATAGCTACCACCAACAAAAACCACCCCAATAGACTCAAAAAATACCCAAAACGAGCCCCGGACCGGCTAAGTTTCGTAGAAGAAACGATCCGAGCTTAGAGCTCATCGATCGACGATTACTGTCGGAAAGTCCCTAATGGATTGGCTGCCAGAGAGTCCGTGGCTCCACCAGCCGCGCCGAACCAGGGCAGGGCAGTGAAGTCCGCTTGGTTTCCTTTTAGCTAATTGCGATTTGGCTTATGATGGACCTCTTATCTCGATCCGGCAGCCCTCTTCTTACAGCATCAACTCAATGACCAAAGTACGCGACTTCCTTGGCCCCTACCGACTCGCCCGACTTATCCGCATGGGCAGCTCCTGCCAAGTCTGGGAAGCCATCGAATCGGAAACCGGTGACCGTTACGCACTGAAAGTCCTCCGTCCCGACTTTCGTGAAGACAAAACGGAAATCGGATTCTTGAAGAACGAATTCGAGATTGCCCACACCATGAACCACCCCAATGTGATCAAGATTCACGAACTGGTACTGACGGGCACCGTTCCCTTTTTGGTTCTCGAGCTGTTCAGTGAGCTCAATATGAAGCAGGCGCTACGTCGTGGACCTGAATCGCTCGCGTACATGCTCAGCAAGGTGATCGAGCAGAGCACTGAGGGCCTCTACTATCTACATAGCAAAGGCTACGTGCACTGCGATATCAAGCCGGACAACTTTCTCGTTAGCCGTGACGGTGATGTCAAAGTAATCGACTTCACTATCTCTCAGAAGATCAGAACAGGGCTGGCCAAACTATTTGGAGGCAAGGCGAAGAACATCCAGGGTACGCGAAGCTACATGTCACCAGAGCAGATTCGAGGTTCGGCCCTGGACGCTCGCTCGGATATCTATAGTTTTGGCTGCGTGCTATTTGAACTCGTGACCGGCAAGCCGCCTTACACGGGCGAGAGCCCCAATGACTTGCTGAACAAACACATCTCAGCCGCCATTCCGTCCCCGGTGGTCGCTAACGACAACGTGACCCAAGAGTACGCCGCCGTGATCAAGTCCACGATGGCCAAGAAACCTGATGACCGCCCCCAGTCCATGTGGGACCTGCTCAAGACGATACGCGCGACCAAAATATTCAAGAAACAGCCGCGTATTCCCGAGTCGAGCATCTTCGATGACTTTCCGACCGCTGGTCGAATTTCAAAACAACAGTAGACGTTCAGGCCTGCATAACCCCGCTGAAAAACACGATGCAACACAACTCAACCGGCCCAGAATTCGAGCATCCCATGCTGGAGATCGAGGCGAAGATCCACCAGCTACAGCAATCGACTCCTGGCGACGAGGCTGTCGAACAAGAGATCATCACTCTTCGCAGGCAGTGGAATCAGATCACCGCCGAGATCTACTCGAATCTGTCACCTTGGGAAATCGTGCAGGTGTCCCGGCACAAAGACCGTCCCTACACGCGAGACTACCTCAATCTGGCCTTCGAGGAGTTCGTCGAGCTTCACGGTGACAAGCACTTTGGTGACGATCGAGCGGTGCTGACCGGTTTCGCCAAAATCGACCAGTTCAAGGTGATGGTGGTGGGGCATCAAAAGGGGCGAACCTATAAAGATCGCGCCGCCTGCAACTTCGGCTGCGCCCATCCGGAAGGTTATCGCAAAGCGATGAATAAAATGCGGCTGGCCGAAAAGTACGGCATGCCGATCGTGTGCTTCATCGACACCCCTGGCGCCTACCCGGGCGTGGGCGCCGAGGAACGGGGGCAGGCTCAAGTCATCGCGGAAAGCATGTTCCAGATGAGCCAGCTGCGCACGCCGATCATCTGCATTGTCATCGGCGAGGGCGGATCAGGTGGCGCTCTGGGAATCGGAGTTGGAGACCGGATCGCCGTTCTGCAGTTCGCCTACTATTCGGTCATCAGCCCGGAAGGCTGTGCCGGCATCCTTTGGAAGAGCCACCAGCACGCGCCCAAAGCGGCCGACGCACTGCGATTTACATCTCGGCATTTGCTCGAACTGGGCGTGATCGACGATGTCATAGAGGAGCCGCTTGGCGGCGCTCACCGCGACCACCACAAGATGGCGGCGCGCATGAAGAGCTATCTCGTCCGAACGCTCAGCGGGCTGTGCGGCGAGCCGACCGACAAGCTGATCGATCAGCGGTACGAGAAGTTTCGGCGCATGGGAGTCTTCTTAGACCCATCTCAACACGACCCGCTGGAAGCGACCACCTAGCCAGTCGAGCCGCGCCTAAAGTGATCGATGTTGGCTTTCCTGGCCTGAATGCAACGTCCGATAATGTTTCTTATGTTCGGTTTGAGGTGCGTTTTTCCTTGGAAAATGAGGCTTTTCCCACCTCCACGCTTCTACACGCACGCCGACACGCCAAGCCGCGGAGCTTCGCTTTCATTTACCTGGGCAGAACGTACGCCGGCTGCCGCGCCTGCTGATTCGTTTGGACCGGACGCAGAGTACCCGACGAAGGCGCGATCGGCTGAAGACCGCTCGGGGCTCCTATTTGCGGGTTATTGCTCGGAGTTCCTATTAGCGAGCTACCGCTGTGGGTTCCTGTCGGGGCTCCTAGCTGCGAGCTACCGCTCGCGGAATCCAGCGGCGGAAAATTCTGAGGCGGAAACATCCCGCCGATCGGCTGGCCGGTTGTCGGCGGTAAGACGGAATGGAATCCACCGGGCTTCGGCTCTGAGCGGCCGGACTGATTGCCCGGCGGGTTTTGCCCAGCGGAGGGTGACAGATTGGGCAGCTGCAGATTGGGCAAGGCCTCTGTGAGACCGCCGGGAATGGTCGGCAAACTATTGAAACCGCCTGGCCAGATCGAGCCCCCGTCCCCCTCGGTAGTCTCCTCATGCTGTTGTCCGTCCTTGAGTTTGCTATCCAAACGCGCCAAATAGGGTCCGACAACATCATGGATCTCCCTTGGCAGCACGCCGACGCCCCGGTCGAGGGCCGTTGCGATGTAGTAGCCCGACCGAGACTGGCAAATGGCCGCCTGCTGATTCGGGCCTAGCAAACTCATCGCAAACATGGTGATCAGCAAGCAGTAAATCAGCCCTTTAGCAAATCCGAACCCGGCCCCCAGATGCCGATCAAACTCTTTCAAACGAACTCGATCGATGGCACCACTGAGTAGCCGAAAGGCGACCCAGATGACGAATGACGTTCCAACATACAGCAACAACATCGCCAAGAACTGATTCCAAGGTGGCTTGGCGTGAATCATCTCTGCTACGTCGAATCGAAATCGATAGGCAACAAAGTAGCTGACCAGAATGGAGGCCAGCGAAGCGACTTGCCATGCGAAACCCTTGATCGCGCCAAATAGGGTCGCCATGCCGAGGACGATCAGCATGATGAGGTCATAAGCCTGCACAGTACAGAATCCTTAGTTGACTATTGATAGCAATAACAGGAGAGGGGGCCCTTGGCAAAAACGTATCTAGCAAAAGTCGGTTCGCAGGCGAAGGCCGTTTCTGAGCGAGACCATTTGCTAGCGTTCCAATTTGCTCTTCAAACGCCCTGGGTAACTTGGCTACTGTACGGTGCACCATTTGCTTCGCGTGATACCAGGATGAGATTGTGGCAGATTTCAAAACGCACATGACCGTGAGCACGGCAACCGGCGCCGTGTTCGCCGTGGCTGGCGCCCAAGCGGGGATGCCACTGACAACTTGTCTAATCGCCGGTGGCCTGTGCAGCGTCAGCGGTATGCTGCCGGACCTGGACAGCGACTCGGGACGTCCGCTGCGCGAGGCAACGACACTCGGCGCGGCCGTCGTGCCCATGTTGATGGTCGAACGATTCCAAAAACTGCAGCTCGATCATGAATCGATGGTGCTCGCAGCCGCGCTGGTCTACATCACGATTCGCTTTGTCCTGGCCGAAGTCTTTCGCAGATATACGGTTCATCGCGGCATGTGGCATAGTTTGCCCGCGGCGGCGGTCGTCGGCATGTTTGCTTTTCTTGTCATGTCCAGCGAGGACATCAGCTTGCGGCTATTCAAGACAGCCGGCGTCGTCTTGGGGTTTATGAGCCATTTGATCCTGGACGAGATATGGTCTGTCGATTTTCGCCGAGGCAAGTACGCGTTTAAAAAATCTTTCGGAACGGCGATCAAGCTTTGGGGAAACAACCGCTGGGCCAACTACGTGACCTACACCAAGCTGGCTGTCATCAGCTTTCTCGTTTACCAGGACGAAGGCTTCATGTCACGCTTTGGAATCAACAACCCCGAGGTGCCCCATACGGCCCAACAGCTGTTCAATGTGTTGATGGAACGTAGCGACCAGTGGCTGCGCTAAAAGAGTTTGCGGCTATCGAGCAAGATGGTGACTGGACCATCGTTGACCAAAGCGACTTGCATGTCGGCTTGAAATCTACCGCGTTGGACGAACACGCCGAGCTGGACCAATAGTTCGCAGTAGTGCTGATACAGTTCGTCGGCACGCTCTGGAGCTGCTGCAGCGATGAAACTGGGCCGCTTGCCACGTCGCACGTCTCCCAACAACGTGAATTGACTGACCACCAGAATTCCACCGCCGTCGTCAAGCACACTCCGATTCATCAGCCCCTGGTCATCACAAAAAATTCGCAGCCCGGCAGTCTTGTCCGCCAGATACTTGGCATCGCGCTGCTCATCCCCCTGCTCTACTCCAAGCAACACGAGTAGCCCCCGGTCAATCGCGCCGACCTGCTCCTGCTCGACAGATACACTCGCTTGGGACACTCGCTGCACAACACATCGCACTAGCTGTTTCCTTTCGCTGCAATCCCATAAGATCCGGACAGAAACAAGACACGCTACTGAATGCCGGACAGACGCGTGATAGAATACACCGGTTCGCAGGAGCCTATCATCCCCCTTGGTCGATTCCTTGTCGTGCGACGATTCTAGCCGCGCCGAGATACTCTATGGCATTCTATTTCACTTGCCCATATTGCTTTAAGAAGACGTTGGTTGACGAATCGCTCGCAGGCCAAGCCGGACCGTGTGCCGGCTGCGGTAAGACAGTCACGGTTCCGTCACCGCCCAAACAACCCGAGGTAGCCAGGCCAGTTGACAGCCCACACGTGAGCGTGCAATCGGATCGAGCCAATCGAAACGCCCTCGCATTGATACTCAACGGCCTGGGGCTTACGGTGGGTATCGCCATATTCTCTTTGCTGACAGTCTACCTGCTTTGGCCAACTTTTCAGGGCCTCAAGACTCGGCGAGACAAAGCCGCGTGCATGAACAACCTTCAGCGAATCGCTCAAGCTTTGAATGAATACGCATTGGAATACGGCACGTACCCTCCCCCGACTGTTTACGCCCCGGACGGCACGCCCATGCACAGTTGGCGTGTTCTGATCCTCGAACAACTCGGAGAGACCGGCTTGCACAGGTCTTACAACTTCGACGAACCTTGGGACTCGGCCCAAAACGCTCAACTGATGGCGCGCTGTCCCCGAGTACTGATCAGTCCCGCTGCGGACGGCGCATCTATCGCTTCAGAAAGTAATTACGTCCTGCTCACTGGAAAAGGAACGCTCTTTCCCAAAGGCGGTCCGCTGAGTCCGCAAAATGTTCCTGATGGAGTGGAAAACACGCTCCTGGTTGTCGAGACACAAAACACCAAGAGAGAGTGGACCAGGCCGGGCGATATCGATATCAGCAAGCTCAATCCGAGAATCGGTTCGATTGGGACGGATACGATTGGTGGCACCCATCCTGGCGGCGCTACGGCCGTATTTGCAGACGAGCAACCTGCCTGGCTGGCCGACGACCTAGCGCCGGAACTGCTCAACGCGATCATCTCTCCCAACGGTGGCGAACCCATTGATCCGGCCGACTATCAACTCCGTTAGCCGACTTGGGTCAGACACCAAATTTCCGAAGCATGCCCTGAACTCGGTAGGGTAAACCTTGGATGCGAATGAAGCCTTCCGCATCATCCTGATTGTAGGTGCCGCCGGCCTCCATGGTTGCAATCCCTTCGTCATACAGACTATTGGGACTACTGCGCTGCGTCACCAGCATGTTGCCTTTGTAAAGTCGCAGACTGACTTGTCCTGTCACTACTTGGTGGGACTGACGGATGAACGCCATCAGAGCGTCCAGCTTCGCGGCGTACCAGTAACCGTAGTAAACCATTTCCGCGACTACCGGTGCCAGCGTATCCCGTAGATGCACCAGATCCCGATCTAGCGTCAACTGCTCTATGTGCGATGCAGCTTCGTAAAGCAAGGTCATCCCCGGCGCCTCGTACACTCCCCTGCTCTTCATGCCTACGAAGCGATTCTCAATCACGTCGATTCTGCCAATCCCGTTGCGCCCGCCGATCTCATTGAGCTGCTGGACAACTTCCAGCGCCGAACATGCCTGCCGGTTCACTTTTGTCGGAATTCCCTGTTCAAAGTCAATCGTCACCTCTTCCGCTTCATCCGGAGCCTCCTGGGGGCTGCACGTCATTTCAAAATCGACGAGGTCGACACCGCACACGTCCAACTTCTCTAACTCTCCGGCTTCGTAGCTGACGTGCAATACGTTTTCATCCGAACTGTAGGGTTTCTTCGCCGTCGCCTTGACGGGGATCCCTTTGGAATGGCAGTACTCGATCATCTCCGTACGACCGGGAAAAGACTCACGCCACTCCGGAGTCCGCCAGGGAGCGTAGACCTGGATGTCGGGCCGTAGCGCCTCGGCAGCCAACTGAAATCGGCACTGGTCGTTTCCCTTACCCGTGGCGCCATGCACGTAGACCTCCGCCCCGACCTCCACGGCCACCTCTAAAATGGCCTTGGAAATGAGCGGACGTGCGATGCTGGTGCCCATCAGGTAGGGCCCCTCGTACTTGGCTTGCCACATCAGACATGGAAAAGCAAAATCGCGGCAAAGCTCGTCCCGCGCGTCGATCATCCGCACGCTCTTGGCGCCAATCTTGGTCGCTTTGTCCCGCATGACTTGCCGATCTTCGCCCGGCTGTCCAAGATCGACATAGACGGCATGGACTTCGTAGCCCCGGTCGACGAGCCAGCCGAGCATGCACGATGTGTCGAGCCCTCCGGAATAAGCCAATACGCAGACAGTCATAGCTGAAAAACCCTTTTGCGGTCAAAATTGCTTCTAATGCGCAAGTTCGTCATCGAGATCGGACAATTGGCTGGCGACGAGCGAGCGCACGGAACGATCGAAATTGTCACAGCGGTCTGACGAATTGGCAACCCAGCTGAACCGTAGATATTGACGACGGAACCTGACTATGGATCACAGCCAGATAGATACGTGGCTCGCCCAAGCCCAAGCCGGCCAGTTGACTTGGTCTGAACTGGCCGAGCGGTTGCTCCAAATGGAACATCCACCGGGTCGTGAGCACCAACCGGACCTCGATCGCCAGCGACGATGTGGATTTGGCGAAGTCATTTTTGGAAGCGGCAAATCCATCGGCGATATCGAGGAAATTGCTCGCCGCCTGCTCGACTCGGGCCAATCCGAAGTCCTTGTCACGCGTGTCGAGGCAGCGGACGCCGCGCAGCTGCTTTCTCGTTTTGTCGGTGGTCGATATGACGACCTAGGCCGGACACTTCGCCTGTCGCAATCTCCCGTGGCTGAAACTCGGCGGCTCTCCTCCCCTGCCCCAACCCCACGCCGGATCGCGGTGGTAACGGCCGGCAGTACCGATTTGCCCGTGGCGCGAGAAGCGTTGGAAACCCTGCGATGGATGAGCGTCGACGCCGAGCTGCTGTGTGACGTGGGCGTCGCGGGCCCCTACCGTCTGCTGGCACACGTGAATCGGCTGAGGGAGTGTGCGGCGGTGGTGGTGATTGCCGGCATGGAAGGCGCGCTGGCCAGCGTAGTTGGCGGCCTCCTGCCCTGCCCCATTATCGCTGTTCCGACCAGCGTTGGTTATGGCGCCAACTTCGAAGGGATTACCACCTTGCTGAGCATGCTCAGCAGCTGTGCCGCCGGCGTCACGGTCGTCAACATCGATGCCGGTTTCAAGGGCGGTTACGTCGCCGGCTTGATCGCCTTGGGGCGTTAGCATCAACACTTTCGCGGACTTG
>JANQJJ010000060.1 GCA_028281725.1 Pirellulaceae bacterium
TACTGACTTGTAGATGTGACTAAGGCAGTCCAAGCTTGCTTTAATGTGAAGGTAATCCAATTCACCCACAAATCATCCCAGGGTCTTCATTGTCTATAGTAGCATCAGATTCACTGTAGATGGGTTTTTCAATACCACACTTTTTCCGACACAGCGATGCGAGGGAGGGCTTTTAGGCCCAGACGCTCGCTGAGCAACTTGGCTTTAGCCGTCAGTGCGACTGGCACATTCGTAGTGGTGGATGCCAGCCAACGCATCTGAAACCAGCTTGCGGAAAGTCGGGTCGCGAGTATCGACATCCCCAACAACCAGGCCAGCAGACAGTACGGTTGGATCGCGGCGGCGTATCGCGGAAGCCTAGCGAGCCAGTCTGGAGCTGAACGATGTGTCCCGGCTGTCGCTACGCGTTCGCGCTCGAGGTCTTCGCGCTGCAGCGATAGGGGGCGCTGCAGCGCCGCGATGGTGTCCTGCCGGTTCCGGTGTGCCAGATCCGCAGTCCTCGTCGGTTCGCCGTCTTGCGGAGTTGGTGCTCTGACCAGGGTTTCTGGTGGCCCATTGGGCGGTGCCTCTACTTGGGGCACATCGATGACCAGCATGGTCACTATCGGACACATTGCCATAACCAACAGCGCCAACATACAGATGCCATGGCGAATAGGAGCCCGTCTTACCGGATATACGTAGAACCAGATCGCCACTGCGGCGGCCACGACCGTTCCCTGCCAGAGAAAATGGAGCAGCGTCCACGTGAGTGTTTGCCATAAGGGGGCGCCGAGTGCCTCGAGCAGAAACATCACTTTTTCTCCTGCTGCTTGCGATATTGCCGAATCGTCTTCGCGATCTGATCCAGCTCTTCGGGTGAGGGCTGGCAGTGGCCCAGCATTCTCACGACTAGGTCGCTGGGCGAGCCGGCGAACACGCGACCGACCAGGTCCTGTACCAACTCCGCTTGCGTCTGTTCCCGCTGGATTTGGGCCTCATAGAGATACGCTCGTTGATGGCTGTGATAAGTGAGCAGGCCCTTGTCCACCATCGTATTCAAGAGGCTGTTGACCGAGGTGACGTGCCGCTTGCGCTTCGCGTTGAGCACCGACCAGATCTGCCGGGCTGTACACGGCCCGCGATCCCACAGAATATTGAGAACATCAAGCTCACTGGGCGTTGGATGATCGGACCTAGGGCGAGGCATCGCGGCTGCTCACAAAAAGAACGTCGGCAGGTGATTCCGACTCATTTTATGGTTTTAGCCATAGATGTCAATGGTATAAACCATACATTGGAATTCGGACGTGCGGTCCAAGAGGGTGACGTGGAGCTATCCGCGGTTGATGGGGGCGTTCGTCCAGTCCCGAGTTCGCCGAATCGCCTCAGGAAGCGACTGGGTTGGCTTGTCCCCAGGTCGACTTGGGCGATTCCGTTGCGCTAGAGTGGATCTGCGGCCAGAGCCACCACCACGCCTGGCTTCCCTGTGAGAGTCAGGCGTGTTGGTTGTAACCGAAGGGAATCATTCGATTTACTTCTTACTTCAGTTCGCGGATGCGGATATCACGCCAGCGAACTTCGAACGGTCCACGGTCCCCGACACCGTGAACTTGAAGGCCAATAAACCCTTCTTGGAAGCTGGCCGGATCGTAGAGATCTTCAATCTTCCTGCCGTTAATCCAAGTCTGGATTCTCGGGCCAACAGCGCGGATTAGGAAGCGGTTCCAGCCGTCGTTATCGAACGCATCGGTAGCGGGTTGATGGGGGCTCAGCCAACCGCGACCGGTGGCTTCGCCGTACACGTAACCCGCTTCGGCAGGTCCGGTTTCGATTTCGACTTGAGGGCCATGGACGCGACCGTTGTTGTACTCCGGCAAACTTTTGGAGCGAATTTGGACACCCGAGTTAAGACCTTCATCGACTTGGACTTCAAAGGTCAGTTCAAAATCACTGTAATTTTTTTCCGAACACATGAACGAGTTGGGGCTGTTCTTGGCGGTGCGCCCGACAACCGCGGCATCCTCTACGGCATAGGTTGCGGACCCATTTTTTTGCGTCCAACCATCTAGATTCTTGCCGTTGAAGATCGAGACCCAGCCATCTCCATGCATGTCGGGCCGCTGGCTCAAGTCGACTTTGCCGACGGTTGCCGGAGGCGACAGCTTCAGCGGATCTTGCATGGCGGGTTCCGCTTTGGTGAGTTGAGCCGCCGTGATGGCCGGCAGCGTCACCTGGCCGGTGGCGGCCCACTCGGTACCTCGCTGCAAGGTCACTTGGAAGGCAACGCCACTCATCGATTTCGTATCGTGTCCCAGCGTGGTATGAAACACGCGTCCTTTTCCGAAGCCGATGACCATCAAGATGGGCTCGTGTTCGCCGGTGCCGCCGGTGCTTTTGTCACTGAAGGCCGTTGCGAGTACCCGCATATTCTTGGCTGGCCCACGCAGTTCGGCATAGAGTTCGTCTTCCGCTTGAGTCCACGATGTGGGGATGCCTCGGGTAATCGGATGATCCGCATCACGGACGGTGACTTCGAACGCGTGGCGCCGGCCGTGGCTACCACCGCGTCCGGCATGAGTGTCGCGGGTGAACTTGCCATCACGCCATCGCACGTAGGGGCCGGACTTCTCGTTGCGGCCTCCCCAGCCTCCGACGCCGATCATTTGGTTGTATTCAGCCCAAGCCGGGAAAGAATTATTGGCGGCATGCACGCTCACAAAGCCGCCTCCACCGCGGACGTACTCGACGAACGCCCGGTTGGTCGCGTCGGACCAGGGTTCTCCGTTGTAGTTGCTGACCACGACGTCGTAGTCACTGAACTTGGGTGAGAAGGTTGACATGTCACCACCCTTGGCAGGTGAGGTTGCCACGTCGACGATGAAACGACCGGTGCTTTCCAGGGTGGCTTTGATTAAGGGGGTGGTTTGTTGCCAACGGTGATTGTTTTGACCATCGATCAGCAGCGTTCGAAGTTTAGGTTGCTTGGCCTGGAGTGAACCGGCGACCAGCAAGACCGCGGCCGGTATCAGGAGCGAGGGTGTGATTTTCTTCATGGTGAGTTTTTGGGGAAGAGTTTCGAGGTGAGTTCAGGTTTCGATCCACGACGCGTTATCCACTACGCATTGTGGATCAGCTGAGAGCCCAGTGCAACGGTTGCCGCAGGAGAAAGTACTCGGGGTTCGCGGCGCGGGCTGGAACCGGCCGACCGATCGCGGTGGAACCGGCCGATCGCGGCGGAAATGCCATCGCTAGGGTTTGGGCGGCAGCGGCGCACTAGATTGCAGGGTGGTGCTGTATCGTTGATCCGTGTTCGCGCTCGAATGGGTTTCCCGCGAGTTTGCCGATTGCACACGGTCGGCATGTTCGTCCCACCAAAGCTGGGCATCCTTGTGTGTCCAGTGGGAGAGTACGGACATGCTTTCCAGGGCGTCGAGCATCTCCAGGACGGATTGGGGGCGCTCGTCGGGTTCTTTGGCCAGGCAGCGCATGGTCAATTGCGTCAGTTCCACGGAGATCGGCTGGGGGACGCACGAGGCCAGTTCCGGAGGAGGTTCGCGGACTTGTTTCCAGCAGGTGTCGATGGGATTGTCGCCGGCAAACGGAGGATGGCCGGCCAGCAGGAAAAAGCTGGTGCAGCCCAGGGCATAGATGTCGCTACGCGCGTCAACAGTCGACCGCGCCTGCGCTGCTTCGGGGGACATGTAGGCCGGCGTGCCGGCGACGCTACCGTCCATCGTCAGCGTGGCATGGTTGTCCGCGGCCAAACTACGGACGAGGCCGAAGTCGAGGACTTTCACCGAATCGCTCAGTCCGCCGCGCCGAGTGAGCATGATATTGGCGGGTTTGACGTCGCGATGAATCAGTCCCGCTGCGTGGGCTTCGGCCAGAGACCAGCATACTTGTTCCAAGATAAAACGCGTGCGTCCATCGGGCAGTGGGCCGAAGTCCCGGACCAATTCCCGGAGGTTGATACCATGAAGCATTTCCATGGCGTAGTAAAACGTTCCCTCCGGAGTCCGGCCGTAGTCGTAGATTTGAATCGTGTTCGGATTGTTCAGCTGGCTGGTTGCCTGTACCTCGCGCTCAAAGCGGGCGATCGAGGTCTGATCGGCCAGATTGGTTCGCAACAGTTTCACGGCGGTATCTCGGCGAAGCATGGCATGCCGGGCGCGGTAGACTTCGCCCATGCCTCCCTCTCCGACCTTGTCGAGCAATTCGTATTGGCCCAGTTGCTCGAGTCTATGCTCCACTCTTCGCAGTCGCCGCCACGCCTTCTGGATGAGCGACGAGTAGATGACGACGCCCGCCAAGGCGGCGGCAAGGAGTCCCATCAGACTCCAGAG
The DNA here is from genome assembly GCA_028281725.1 of Pirellulaceae bacterium. Classification (GTDB taxonomy): domain Bacteria; phylum Planctomycetota; class Planctomycetia; order Pirellulales; family Pirellulaceae; genus Aureliella. Next base: position 4,326 of record JANQJJ010000060.1, read on the forward strand.
AATGGTCTTGAGCTTCTGGGCCGGAGCGTAGACTTCTTCGTAGTCGACTTCGGTGATGATGCCGAACTGGTATTGGGGTAGCCACTGCCAGGCGCCGACGACCGGTACGCCTCGGTAGTCTGCAAAGGGTTCCACTCGACTGCCAATGGAGGCATCCGAATTCGAGGCCGCGACCGAGAGAGCGGCAGCCGAGACAGTCATAGGCTGAGCCTGAGGCGCCAGCTGCGGACGAAAGCCGGTAGTCATGTTGCCGCCGGGGTTGCGAATCGCAATGCGCAAGGAAGACTGCTCGTTGGTTCCCAGCAAGTCGATGGTCCGCAGTTGCTCTTCGAACCGACTCTCTGAAAGCAACAGGGCGGACGCGTCCACCGCGTACGTCTCTCCCGATTTACCGCTCCGCGCGACGCCCAGTACCTCAGTAAACTGTCTGCTGGGCGAGAGGATGAGGCTCAACGATCCCACGATCTTATCCATCTCATTCTTGATTGGGCTGGCGACCAGCATGATAGGGACGCCGGTTTTCACGCGTCCGGTAGAGTCGGGGACTGGGAACCGAGAGCGATGAGGCGGGATAACGACCGATTGGTCGGCCAGGATTTTGTCGAAAACCGGGTCGTAGTCCGCCGGTATTCGCGAGCCCAGCGCGAGATGGGAAGAACTGGCGACGGTGCGTCCCGACTGATCGCTAACTAAAAACATCAATGCCGATCGCGCGTCGGCCGCCGGCTGTAATGCCGCTTGCAATGCCTGCGTATCTGCCAGATCTAGCAACTGGTCATCCTGGGCTTGGCGGGAGTCTTCGACAAGGCGTACCAGGAGATCACGCGTGGACGGCTGCCGCGTGATGGCTACGACGGAAGCCTGTTCGCTCTCAAGCCAGATGGTCATGGCCTTCACATCCGCCTTGAGAATGGTGACCAGACTGGCTTCGATTTCCCCTTTGAGCGTGCTGTTGACCGACCACAGGGCCAGCCAGGCGACGAGCGAGAACGCGGCGAGCGCGAAAATCGGCGTCAGCCACCGCCAGGAGGTTTGGCCAAACGTCGACCGCGTCAACGAAAACATGGATGCAGTTGGCATGTCCGGTTTCGGCCTCTTAATAGCGCGTTACCCGGCGTGTTCGATGAAAATACACCATTTTGAGGGTATCGTTTTGGCGTTGTACTGGGACGGGAACCAGGTATACTCCCGGATCCCATTTTTGGGGATGTCCTGAGGAATTTGGCCAAAGCCCTTTGGCTTTCCTGCGCCAGTCTGCGTAGCGACCAGCATGCAGACAACCCGCCAGGTGAATAGGCAAACAGATAACCGTAAGTTTGGGGAGCCGATTATGGCCCGTCAATGCGCCATTTGTGGCAAACAAGCCTCCGTTGGCAACAAAGTAGAAATTCGCGGTAAGGCGAAGTATCTCGGGGGTGTGGGTACGAAGATCACCGGCATCACTCGGCGCAAGTTCAAGCCGAATTTGCAGAGCGTCAAAGTCGAGTTGCCGAGCGGCGAACATAAGAAATTGCAGGTATGCACGCAGTGCATTCGCAGCGGCCTGATTCGCAAGGTCGTCAAGCAAAAGCCTTTTGCGCTGCCGTCGGTTAAGTAGCCACTCGGTTAAGCCGGTCGCCCGGCAGGTTCGCTATGCAATTAACCCGGGATGATGTCGAAAAGGTCGCTTCTCTTGCGCGGCTTGAGTTTTCCGAGTCGGAGTTCGCCGAGTTTACCGAGCAGCTTGGCAAGTTCGTCTCGTTTGTGGAGCAGCTGAGCGGAGTGCCGACTGAGGGGGTGGAGCAGCTGGCGCACGCGCTGGACATCCATTCTGTTCTCCGGGCCGATACCCTTCGCCAGGGACTTCCTCGAGACGCCGCGCTGGCCAACTCTCCCAATCACGATAGTGAGTGCTTCTTGGTACCGCCGGTAATGGCCCGCAAGTCTTAACGCGCTGCCAGCCCGTTTGGGCTCTGCCGGCGCCGGCCACCGGCGAGAGCTGGCATTCTATCATTCACTTCATGCAGCGTTCATGCATCGGTCGGAGCAGCTCCGTGAGGCCTACCGCCAGATGCCGTCACTGCTTTTCGGTTTCGCCCTCGGGTGCACTGGATGTATCGGCTGCTGACTTGAGTCGCCGAAGCTGTATTTCCAGCTCACGCATTTTCGCACTCAGCTGTTGTTGCTCTTCGCTAGCTTTGAGCTTGAGGTTCAACACTCGTTCCTCCAGGGTTGCTTTTTCGGCATTGAGGCGATCGATATCGGAGCCGGCTGCCAGCAGTTCTTTCAGCTTGGCCATCTCCTCTTCGATCGCCTCGGTGACTATCCGGCTGACCGAAACTTGGATGGCCGCCTCAGAGATTCTCTCATCGATCTCGCGATTGACGCCGTCCAGCCGAAGCCCCGCTTCTTGCATCATCAGTTCTGCTTCACGGATTCCCGCTTCGGCCTCCAGCATCTCCATTTCGAGCTGTCTTCTGTCGGGGGCTTTGGTCTCCGCTGACATCGCTTGCCTCAAGTACTCCAGTTCCTTTCGGCGCTGCTCCAGCAGGAGCTGAGCCTTTCTGATCGCGAGCTCCTCCTTAACCTGAGAGTCCTTGTTCACCTTGTTCGCCTTTTGGCGAGACATTTTCAGCGTTTCGACCAAAGCTTCCGCCTCGAGCATACGCAGGCGATTCTCGACTTGTGCTTCCGCCATTCGCCGAGCCATCGCCTGGACTGCCGCCGGAGCCGTTGAAAACGTCGCACTGCCTTCGCGGATTGCCTCCGCTTCCTCTTCCAGCTTGCGAAGCTGGTGATTCAAATCCGCAATTTGTATTTGACGTGAGTCCTCCAGGACGGCTCGCTCGACTTCGAATGCCTCCAGCTGTTGGGCCAGCATCTTTCGGGACATCAACTTCGCGTTCCGCGCCATTTCAATTTCATGCGCCATTTGCTGGTCAAACGCAGCCAGTGCCCTCTCGACGAGTTGCCCCGCAGTATTCCGCTCCTTTTCAGCCTGTTGCTGAAGCATTTTTGACTGGGCAGCTTGAGCTGTCGCAACCTGACGTTGTTCGAGCTCCGCACGGAGAGCCACGTTTTCAGCCTCCAGCTGTTCGACGCGTGCTTCCAGCTTTCGGATCAATTGGGCTTCGCCGGACGACTGGCCGCGGGTTAGCGAAGGCAACCAGATCAGCCCGAGAAGCAGGCTTGGTAAGAATCGTTTGTGCATCAGGTTTTCCTCTATAGCGATGGTGACAAAGGGAAGGACGGTGATTAGTGCGAGCTGTACGGGCCTAGAGAGTGCCAATGGTTGCCCAATCGAGCGAGGCCAACGCACCGCGGAACCTAGGGCGTGCTCAGTTGGCCGCCAGTTCGAGGCAGCGCTCAGCTGCCGGAGTATCTGGGTAAAGAGTGATGATCGTTTGCGAAGCGGCCGATCGCGCGGAGTTGGAGTCGTCGGCCATGATCCATAAACTCTCCGAAGCACGCAGCTTGGCTTTGAGATTCAAAAAGTCGTCGCGCCGATGGGAGTCTGGGGCAGCAGAAGACGCCAGCAGCTGTCTTAATTCCCGTTCGAGTGCGTCGGAGCTCTGTTGCGATTGATTGAGTTTCATTTCAAGGGAAACCTGGGGGCTATCCTGGTCAGGAGACGGCGACCACCGCGGTAGCTGGGGCGCCGCCAAGGCACCTGCGGCGCAAGCTGCCAGACCGACCAGCAGCCGAAAAACGGGCTTACGTGTGCGCAAACCACTGGTGACCCGAGTGCGCCGGCTAAGGCAGCCGACGACCTGCTCCCGGTCGACCTCCGGCACGGGAGGCTCGTTTTCAGTCAGCATGGCGGAGAATTCGTCTTCGTTCATATTCATCATCGATCCTAATTGGCTCGCTGGGTAAGCATGGAGCACAGTTCCTTCCGGGCTCGATGCAGCCGGACTTCCAAGGTGTTTTTGCGGATGCCCAGCAGCTGGGCAATATCCTCTAGAGGCATGTCTTCCAGATACCTCAGGACGAGTAATTCCCGATCGTCGTGATGGATCTGCTTTAAGGCCAAGCGAACTTCCTCGCCGATTTCCGTCGTGTCTTGATAGCGTTTAAACGAATGGTCGACCGGCTCCGATACGGCCGGAGGGACGTTGGGCGGCACGCCGGCGCGACCGCGAATCCACTGCCGACAGCAATGAATCGTGATCGATGTGACCCACGTTTCGAGTTTGCTGTCGCCTCGAAAGGAATCCGCCGATTGCTGCACGGCCAGGAAGACGTTTTGGATCAAGTCTTGCGTATCTTCATGCCATCCGGTTAGACGAAACACCATCCGGCTGACAATCGGCGTCAACCTCTCCACCATCGTCGCGGCTGCGCACCGGTCACCCCGCCGAACTTCCGCAAGCAAATCTCTGTCATCTTGTTGCGGCTTCGGTAAGTCTGACATTAGGGTTCCTGGTGACCGCCGGCGAACGGTAGAGTTAGTGGAACAGCTCTAACAGAACTTACCGAAATTTTGCCGGAAATGGAGGAAACGTTGCATTCTGCCCGGCCGGTTGCCTGACTTCGTAGCGTGCCAGAAAACGGTGTCTGACTCTCTCCGACCGTCCGTTTCTCCAATGTCAGCATGGTCTCCAAAGGGTCAGCCACCTTTTCTGGCAGCAAGAGACGCTGGGGCCGCCGAACGGGCGGCAGCCAGGCAGGTTTGGTGTCGCCTTGTGAGTTTTTGGGGCCTGCCGTAAGCTTTTCAACATGAAAATCGAAGAACACTCCGCCGTTGAGATTGGCCGTCAAATCGCTGCCCGCGAGCTGTCCAGTCGTGAAGTCACTGCCTATTTTCTGGACCGCGCCGGTTCACTCGATTCCCAGGTCAACGCGTTCACCCATTTGGCCGGCGAAGCGGCGCTCAAGCGGGCGGAGCAAGTGGATCGGCGGATCGCCGCGGGGGAGAACCTAACTCCCTTGGCGGGTGTACCGGTCGCGATCAAAGACGTGTTATGTATCGAAGGCATGCCGACTACCTGTGGGTCGCGTATGCTCAAAGAGTATCGCTCTCCCTACACGGCTACCGCGGTGGCACAATTGATCGCCGGCGGTTTGGTCCCGATCGGCAAAACGAACATGGATGAGTTTGCGATGGGCGGGAGTACCGAGACCAGTGTCTTTGGGGTGACTCGCAATCCCTGGTCGTTGGATCGGACTCCGGGTGGTTCGAGTGGCGGTTCTGCGGTGGCTCTATCGGCCGGTATGTCGCCGTTGACGATCGGTTCGGATACCGGAGGTTCGGTTCGCCAGCCAGCAGCGTTCTGCGGTGTGTGTGGGCTGAAGCCCACGTATGGTCGCGTGAGCCGTTACGGTCTGGTTGCCTTTGCGAGCAGTTTGGATCAAGTGGGACCGCTGGCCCATTATGTAGAGGATTTGGCTGCTTGTCTCCAGTTGCTTTCCGGCCATGATGCTCACGATAGTACGTCGCTGAATGTTGACGTGCCCCCGTACGCGGACAGTCTTAGTCAGCCACTGAAGGGTGTGCGGGTGGGCATGATTCGAGAGCACTTGCAGCACGAGGCGGTTGGCGCCGGCATTCGCACTGCCGTCGATCGCGGTCGCCAACAGCTCGAGGAGCTCGGAGCCGAGATAGTCGAGGTGCATTTGCCTCACACTCAGTATTCGGTGCCCACGTATTATCTGGTGGCGCCGTGCGAGGCCAGCGGGAACCTCTCACGCTACGAAGGCTCACACTATGGTTATCGAGCGGCGGCGGAAGCCGGAGCCGACTCGCCGCTGGAGTCCATGATGACGCGTAGTCGTAGCGAGGGGTTCGGCGATGAAGTCAAACGCCGGATCATGCTCGGTACGTTCGCGCTCAGCGCCGGTTACAACGACAAATTCTACAAGAAGGCGTTGCAGGTCCGGCGCCTGATCACGGATGACTATCAGAACGCATTTCAGCAAGTAGACGCGCTGTTGGGTCCCGTGACTGCGACTCCTGCGTTTCGCCTGGGCGAAAAGATCAACGATCCGGTGCAGATGTACCTGGAAGATCTGTTTACCGTGGGCGCCAACTTGGCCGGGATTCCGGCGATGTCGATTCCGGCCGGTTGGGATGACGCGGGACTACCGCTGGCGATTCAGTTGCAGGGCCCGGTGCTTGGCGAAGCGCGGCTTCTGAACATTGCTTATCAGATGCAGCAGGCCGGGTTTTTCCAGCCACGGATCGCTCCGCTGAAGACCGGATAATCCAGCGGTCGAGGGTGGTCGGTTGGTCGTCAGGCTCCGGGGGCCTGGTGAACGTGGGCTGCTTGAACTCGGGATAAAGTTGGGTTCGTAGAAATAGACGATTTATGAACGAATTGCAAATCAAGTTGGTTATCGGGCTAGAGGTACACGTGCAGTTGAGTACCGAAAGTAAGTTATTTTGCGGGTGCTCGGTGGCCTTTGGCGCACCGCCGAATACCCAGGTGTGTCCGGTCTGTTTGGGGCATCCCGGTTCGTTGCCGGTGATGAACCGGCGGGCCGTGGAGCTTGCGATTCGCACGGGGCTGGCGCTCCACTGCGAAATTGCCGAGGTTACAAAGTGGGATAGGAAAAATTATTTTTATCCAGACCTCCCGAAGGGCTACCAGATCAGTCAGTTTGATCAGCCGATCTGTGGAGAAGGGTACCTGCAGTTCCCCGACCCGGAGCGGGAGGGCCACTCGCTCCGCGTTCGCTTGATCCGCGCTCATTTGGAGGAGGATGCCGGCAAAAGTATGCACGATGAGTCCGCGGGCAAGGCAGATAGCCGCATTGACCTGAATCGTACGGGGACTCCCTTGTTGGAGATCGTCTCCTATCCCGACCTGAATTCGCCCCAGGCCGCCAAGGCGTTTTTAACGGAGCTGCGTTTGCTGCTGACCTACCTGGGCGTCTCCGACTGCAATATGCAGGAGGGTAGTCTTCGCGCGGATGCGAACGTTAACTTGCACATCCAGACCGACGGTCGCACCGTGGCAACGCCCATCGTGGAAGTGAAGAATTTGAACAGTTTTCGAGCGGTGGAACGAGCGCTGGTCTACGAAAGTCAGCGGCAGTATCAGCAATGGCAGAAGACGGGCGAGGAACTCGGAGAGGCTCCCAAACAAACGCGCGGATGGGATGATGCTCAGGGAGTCACCGTGCCGCAGCGCGAGAAGGAAGAGTCGAGCGACTATCGTTACTTCCCGGATCCCGATCTCGTTCCGCTACGGATTTCGCCTGAGCAGCTTGACGCGGCACGCGAACAGTTGGGAGAGTTGCCGGCCACAATTCGCCAGCGACTCGAAACAGAGCAAAAACTCAAACCCTACGACGCGGACGTCATCGTTTCGCAGGGCAGGGGAGTGGTTGAATATTTTGACAGGGCAGTGGCCGCCGGCGCCGCTGCCAAGCGTGTCAGTAGCTGGATTCAACAGGACGTACTGCGAACGCTCAACGAAAACAACAGTACGATTGAAGCGTTTTCCTTAACTGCGGAACGACTGGCCGAGTTGTTGAAGGCGATTGACTCAGGGGATATCGACAACTCGCGCGGCAAGGACGTATTTCAGTATTGGATGGAGCACCCCGGTACCGACCTGCCGGCGGCCAAGAAGGCGCTGGGGATCGAGTCGGTAGATCTGGGTGAGATGGAAACGCTTTGCCGTGAGCTATTAGACGAGAATCCGAAAATTGTTGCTCAGGTCCAGGAGGGCAATCTCAAAGGGCTCGGAGCGCTGATTGGTGCAGCCAAAAAGAAGAATCCTAACGTGGATCCCAAGCTGGTGCGTCAGGTGTGCCAGCAGATCATCGAGGCGAATTAGTGGTCTTTGCTGCCGGTTCACGCTTCTTGTCCGACGAGCCCGAGTTGAAGGTGTGATGCCCGCTACGATTACGCTGTTGACTGACTTTGGAACGCGCGACAGCTACGTAGCGCAGATGAAAGGGGTCATTCTTAGCTTGGCGCCGGGTTGCCCGATCGTGGACATCAGCCATGAAATTCCGCCGCAGGACATCGTAGCCGGGGCCAGGGTGCTGGCAGATGCGGCCATGATGTTTTCACCAGGTACCGTGCATGTTGCCGTCGTGGATCCAGGCGTCGGAACTGGCCGGTCGGTGGTGGCCGTCGAGCTGGAGGGCCAGCGGTTTGTCGCGCCGGACAACGGACTGCTCAGTCCGCTGCTCGACCAGTATCAAGTACAGCGCGCCGTCGTCGTAGAAAACCGGCGGCTGTGGCGCAGGCAGGTCAGTAGTACCTTTCATGGTCGCGATATCATGGCGCCGGTAGCCGCACATCTAGCGGTCGGCGGACCACTAGAAGAAGTGGGTGGGCCGGCCGCTGAGCTGACGAGATTTCTGGCGAAGCCGCCACAAATTGATCCGGCGGGAGCTACGGCGGAAGCGATTGCCATCGACCATTTCGGCAACGTGATTACCAATCTACCAGGCGACTGGCTGAGGCAGCTACGTCGCGAGTCTGCCGGAGAAAGTGTTCGTCTGAGTGTCGTCGCTGGGAGCCATCGGTCGGAGGTGATCCCGGTCGGTACCTATGCCGAGGCGAGTGATGGGACGCTGGTCGCGCTCGTCGGATCACACGGAAGGGTCGAGCTGTCTGTAGTGAAAGGTTCGGCAGCGCGGTTTCTGAGTGCCCAGGCCGGCATGATGCTGAAGTTTCATGTGAATAGTTCGCATTAAGTTCGATGCGGGCTAACAAAACCAAGTCTAAGGTTGCTACAATTCCAGCCTATCAGGTTTTGTTGGTAAGGCGGCATGGGCACGGATTGCGGCGCCGTCTTGAATGTTCGTCATGAAGACGAAATCGAGATCATGCAGACGTGAGACGGGCAACTGTGGCAGGAACGCTCACAGGAAAAGTGGTAGAGATCGACGAAACTGGGAATCTCATCACGGATATCCCGGTGCAGAGTCTGGCCGGTGCACCCACAGACGCGTCGCTGCGTGTGGTTGTAGACGAGCACGAGACTTACGGATTGTATTCTGCTGACCATACTCAGCCGGCGATGACCTTGGTGGCCATTGTCCAGGAAGATGGGCCGCTCAAGATTGTTCTGGTTGATGATAGCGCCAGTGCGATGTTGGGAGTACACATCGGCGCGGCCGTGGAAGTGGCTTGGTAGTCGGAAGGCATGTGACACCAAGTGACTTCGGGTAAATCGCCTTCTGAATTGGAGTTGCTCCGCTGGGATCGTGAGCATTGCTGGCACGCTTTTACGCAAATGGCCGAATACGAACCGTTGGTCATCGAGCGCGCTGAAGGGGTTTGGCTCTTTGAATCCGACGGTCGGGCCCTGCTCGATGGTGTCAGCAGCATGTGGTGCAATGTGCATGGTCACAGGCATCCGAAAATCGATGCCGCGATTCGTCTTCAGCTCGAGCAGGTTGCTCACGTAACTTCGCTCGGGATGGGCAACCCAACCACGATCCGGCTGACCCAGCGCCTGGTGGACATCACTCCCGGCAATCTGGAATGCGTATTCATGTCCAGTGACGGCTCCAGCGCGGTTGAGGTAGCGCTGAAAATGGCGTTTCAGTATTGGCGTCAGTGCGACGAGCCCCAGCCCCAGCGCGATCTGTTCTTGGCTGTCGGAAACGCTTATCACGGCGACACATTGGGTAGCGTCAGCGTCGGAGGCGTGTCCCGTTTTCACGCGATGTTTGATCCCCTGCTGTTTGAAGTCGTCCGAGGGCCATGTCCGGATAGCTATCGACTGCCCGAAGACGTCCCGCCAGCGGAGGCGACCGAGTACTATCTTTCGCAGTACGCGGAGTTGTTCGAGCGCTTTTCAAGTCGCCTGGCCGCGGTGGTGGTCGAACCGCTCGTGCAGGGAGCTGCCGGTATGGTCATGCATCCGCCCGGTTTTCTACAAGGCTTGCGCGAGCTGGCAACGCGTCACGGTGTTCTGCTGATCGCCGACGAGATCGCCGTTGGCATGGGGCGAACTGGAAAGCTCTGGGCGTGCGAGTGGGAGGCGGTGGCCCCCGATTTTCTCTGTATCGGCAAGGGGCTCAGCGGTGGTTACTTGCCAGTTGCGGCCACCGTCACGACGCGCGAGGTATGGAACGCGTTCTTGGGAGAATATGCAGCGTCCCGATCGTTCTTTCATGGGCACACGTATGGTGGAAACCCATTGGGCTGCGCTGCGGCGCTCGCATCGCTTGATCTGTTTGAAGAGGAAGCGACTCTCGAGAACGTGGCCCAGCAGGGAGCCTACCTTCAGCAATGTTTGGCCCCACTGCAAGAGCATCCGCAGGTTGGGGATGTGCGCCGGCGAGGGTTGATTGCGGCGGTGGAACTGGTCGCCGATCGCGAATCGCGAAGCGGTTACGGTTGGGCGGAACGGCGCGGGCAGAGAGCCTGTCAGGCGGCATTATCCAAAGGCGTTTGGCTACGGCCACTTGGCAACGTGATCGTCATCATGCCGCCGCTATGCGCTCGGCCAGAGCACATTGAGCTGATTGCTGAAGCAGTCCAGTTTGGTGTCAATGCAGCCAGCTGGGATTAAGGATGGCTCGATAGACGATTCGAGCGATGCCTCTTTGGTGGGGCCAGAGCGTGCCATGGGTTCTGCGGCGCGCCCGCGGCCGGTTGAGCGACGATTTCTTTGATTGGACACGCTCGTGCAAGCCCGCACACCCACATAGCTTGGTGCGTTAATGTATTCGGGCGCGAACTCGCTGAAATCTAGCTACAGCAAAAATTTAAAAATGCTTATTGGCCCGTGCGGCTTGCACCAGGCGTTTGGTCGGCCGCTTCGATGGGCTCGGGCGCCGCACTGGGGGGCAATGCCTGTGGGGGCTCTGCGAAGTCCGCGCGTGGTCCGGTCAGCAATACCTCCCATGGTTTGGGGGCATAATATCGTTTGAACATCGGCGGCATATGCTTGCGGTCGTATCTGCCCGCGGCATAGTTTTCCCTCCACACCATCGCTTCCTGGCTACTGGGCGCAATCTTACTGGCCACCCAGCCGGAGACGAAGCGTGGGCGATTGTACCGCCGACGATACTCGGTGTACGAATCATACAGCGGATGTGCCAGAATGTCCGGACGCGGGTCCCGTGTCACCTTCATCGTTGGTCGCTCGGCGGCTACCATCCAGTGGGCAGACGCTGGTAGCGCGAAAAACAAACAGCAAGCGAGCTTGGCCGAGATTCTCATAGCGAATCCATCCGCTTTGTGAGTAGGGTGACAAAAATGATTGCGACAACATCTCCAGGTGCCAATGCGGGCATGGTTCATCCGCGTGGCTGCGACTGGAGAGGCCGCCAAGGTATGGGACTTCTGCAGCGCTCCATCCGTGGATCGCCTGTTGGAAGTCGTTCTTGTTTTCGGCATTCGGCCACGGAACACTTGCGGCGCGAAACCAATCGCGAAGGTCGTACCGTTTATGGCGTTCGTCTTGTCCTTAGTGTGCTGGTTATTCCGGATTGTCAGTGTCTGATACGCCCGGCTCCATGCTAAACTGTACGGGTATTTCGTTTTGAAACGGACGCGGTCTGAAGTGAACACGGTCGGACGTAGCTACTAAAGGTTTCTACTCATGATTAGGCGGACTTTTTGCTTGGTGTCCCTGCTACTGCTGGTTGTGCTAGTGGGTGGAAAGACCGCGTTTTGCCAGGCCGGGCTCCCGCCGTTTGCCAACTACGAGCGCGCTTGCGAACGCCTGATTCAGGAGGTGCTGATCCCCGGCGGTGTTACGGACGCACGCGTGATCGAAGCGATCCGCCGGACGCCCCGGCATGAGTTCGTACCACCGAACCTGAGATCGGAAGCCTACTACGATCGAGCCTTGCCCATTGGTGCGTCTCAGACGATCAGCAGCCCGTACATTGTGTCCATTATGACGCAGCAGCTCGAAACCCAGCCGGAGCACAAAGTTCTGGAAATTGGGACGGGAAGCGGATTTCAAGCAGCCGTGCTAAGCCCTCTGGTTCAGGAGGTCTACTCGATCGAGATCGTGCCTGAGCTCGGCCACAAAGCTAAGCAGGTGCTGGATTCGCTGGGGTATGAGAACGTCTTTACCAAGGTCGGGGATGGCTTCCTGGGTTGGCCCGAGCATGCCCCTTTCGATCGTATCATTGTGACCTGCAGCCCCGAGGATGTGCCGCAGCCGCTGATCGACCAGCTGGCCGAGGGCGGCCTGATGGTCGTTCCGGTGGGCGAACGCTACCAACAGACGTTGTACTTGATGCGGAAGAAGGAGGGCAAGCTGGAGCGTGAGGCGCTCAGACCCACGCTGTTTGTGCCAATGACAGGAACGGCAGAAGAGAAGCGACTCGTCCAGGCCGATCCAGCCAATCCCAGGCTGGTCAACGGCGATTTCGAGGAAACGCCACCCGACAACGGGTATATGCCTGGTTGGTACTATCAACGCGGGCTCTCCTGGGAGACCTCAGGCGATAGCCCCAGCGGACAACATTACGTTCAATTCGAGAATGAAAATCAGGGGAGACCTACCAACTTGCTGCAGGGGTTGGCACTCGATGGGCGTCGCGTCAAACGCGTGCGACTGTCCGCTTCGGTACGCCTGACCGATGTCAAGCCAGGACTCGACGGCAGCGAATTGCCGGCTGTCACGATTCGGTTCTTTGATGACCAACGAGGCCTATTGGGAACGCAATGGGTGGGCTTTTTTCGCGGAACGAAGAACTGGAAGTCGGAAAGTCGGGTGATCCGCGTGCCAGTCGGTGCGCGCGAAGCCATTGTTTCCATCGGGCTCTTCGGAGCTACCGGCAAGGCCGCTTTCGACGACGTTCAGCTACAGGCCGTTCGACCCAAATGATGTCGGTCTCACGCACTAGGATCGCCTGCCGCCTGCCGCGTCCTGCTGCACGCGCTGGGCCGGTCATGCGCCACGAGACTCTGCGGCCACGACCAGAGGCAATCGTTCATTTCGATCGGCGCCGGCTACACGCTGGTGAGCTGATAACTGGCCCGAGCTTTCGCCTGGCTGCATGCTAAGGGCAACCTCAGTGGGTAGCCTTTAGCTCTCCCGGGGGTGGTGCTTTGGCATTTTTGACGCCGTCGTTTGCTGCGGTTTTCTCGACATTCCTTGGAATTGAGCTAGTATTAGCGGGGAGTTTCCATTTTCCCTAGTTGTTAAAATCTACCCAGGCTTCTTGAACGTTACCCCTTAGCCGGGATATGCTAATGGGGATGGGCCAGTCGAGTAGTGGGGTCCGGAGAGAATTCACCCAAGGTCATGGAGCACAAGCACATGAAGTACACTCTTGTTCGTTCGGCGGCCGTGCTGATGCTCGGTTCGTTGATGGTAGTCAGTCCCAATAGCGCCAATGCGGGGTGGGGCCATCTCCGTGGCGTCGGCAGCAGCGGAGGTTCTAGCGGAGGAAGTGTCGGTTCCTATGCCGTATCTTACGGAAGTAGTGGCGGTTACGGGTCTTACGGCAGCAGCGGGGGTTACGCGTCCTACGGGAGTAGCGGCGGATACGGGGCCTTCTATGGCAGCAGTGGCAGTTACGTGGGATATAGCTCAGTTGGCGGTTCGTCCGGTGGCAGTAGTGGTGGTGTTTTGCATCGAGTCGGCAGTCGCTTGCACTCCCATTTAGCGGCCAAGCGAGCACGACATGCTGCACGGCGCGCGGCCTACGGCAGCAGCGGCGGTTATTACGCGAGTTCAGGCGGCAGTTCCGGTAGCTCCGGCAGCTACGCAAGTTACGGCTCTAGCGGTGGGGTGGCTTACAGAGGCTACCGCGGATACTACGGCGGCAGTTCCGGCGGTGCGGTTAGCTATGGCAGTACGGGCAGTCTCGGCAGTACTGGCAACGCCTACTACGGTACATCGAAGCGGACGGCCAAGAGCGCTGCTTCGGTAGTTTCCAAAGCCAAGCCAAGTGATGACGCGGTTTACCTGACAGTTGCCGTGCCGAGCGACGCCAAAATCTTTGTCAACGGAAATGCGACCGATAGCACGGGTGCGGTTCGACAATTTGTTAGCCGCGGTCTGAAGTCGGGTAAGAGTTATCGTTTCGAGATTCGAGCCGAGCTCGAAGGCGCGGACGGTCAGGTGATCAGCGAAGAGAAGTCGTTGGTGGTTACCGCCGGTAAACGCGAGCAGGTTCAATTCGATTTCGCCGAGACTTCGGTCCCGATTGAGACGGCAGTCACTCTGGATGTTCCTGAGGGGGCTCAAGTGACTCTGGCTGGAAACCCGACCAAGGCAACCGGTACGAAGCGTACCTACCGAACTAGCCAGCTCAAAGCAGGCCAGATTTGGGATGACTATCAGATCCAAGTCCGGCTTGGAGATGAAGTGAAGAACCAGTCCGTTCGTCTGATTGCTGGCGACAAGTTGCACTTGACGTTTAGTTTTGATGAAACGGCAGGGCAGTTAGCTTCGCGTTAGCTGTAGCTTTTTCCAGTACGAAAACTACAATGCAGACCCTCGTTGGTGATTGATCATCAGCGAGGGTTTTGTCTTTGGTGGATCGGTAGCCAGTGGAATGGGACATCCAACTGGGGTGCCCAAGG
>JANQJJ010000078.1 GCA_028281725.1 Pirellulaceae bacterium
GTCGTCGCGCTAGCCCGGCCCACAAATTCGTCGGCCGCTCCCTCGACACGCCGATCCAAATTCATCTTCAGGTAGGCGGCTGTCGAGTGACCCGAGTCATGGCGTGCCGTCTTGCTCGATAGCGGAGCGTATTGTTCTTCGACTTCTTCCGCCCGGGCACTTTCCCACTGACTGGCCACGAACAGGTAAACGGCGGCGGCAACGGCCGCGTACCAGCCCACGATCTCCTGCCGAAAGACCACGCCCAAGGCAGCCGCTGTCACTCCGGAACCAAACATGACACCGGCCATATGGGAATCAAACTTAGCGATCCTGCGAAATACTTCCGGCTCACTCGGGTTGCGGTTTTTTCTACTGAAGAACGCGAACATGATCGCTCGCATATCGAATGGAACGGTCGGTAGCAGATGCAGCGCGGCCAGGAACATGTTGACCCACATGATCTGCGATGCCCATGCTTGACTGCTCCAGCCGCCTTTAAGATCGAGCAGTTGAGCGGTGGCCAATTCCGCCGAGGCCGCCGGTATCATGGCCGCGTTGACGATCAATCCCAGCAGAGCTAATCCAAGCGTCGCCACTTGGCCAGACGCTCCGTAGGCGAAAACATGTCGTGCCGGCAGATATTCGTAGTCAGTCGCCAGATTGCCTGAAGGACCAACGACGGTTTCCAGGTCATGAGAATGTTCGCCGATTGCCAGCATCTGGGCAGCCACTCGGACGGCTAAACTAATGATCCAAATCACCGGCAAAGAAACGGCGGCCGTTCGAAACTCCGCGAACCCCGGGCGCGTGACACTGAGCAGAAAAATCAGCCCGGAAAGCAAGCTCAGAGTGATCAGCAAGGAAGAGTGAATCTCGGCTTGCCCTAGACCTCCGATGTTTGGCAGACGCATCGTCCAATTTCGTAGACGCTGGATAAGATTCATAAAAAGTAGACTCGTTTGGCTCGACCCAAGTTTCTGCGGTAACCGTAACGCCCGGTTGATAGGCACCGTTCGTGACACACCCGAAAACTTGGTCAATAAAGACGGTATATTCTGGGACTCTCTTGATCGATTGCCCATCTCGATCAGGAGAGCATTTTGGCATTCTCACACACTGGCGGGACCCGCGCATTGATCCAGCGTCAGGCAGGATAGGCTGGGCTGGCGATTTCTGCGCAGCTCCCTACTATCTTGCACACTTTTGAGTTTTTCAGCAACTATTTGTGGTTGCCCCCCAAACAGGCTGTTAGGTTTGCGGTGGTGTCTTGGATGCTATGGACCCCGCCAGGCAGAATCGGCTATCTCATCTTCCTATGGCGGTGGCGAAATCCACCTACTTTCTGGCCCATTCGAGATTAGGTTGCGCTGTGAACGGTCCGAACATCTTCTTCTCCGTAGGAGAGCCAAGCGGCGATTTGCACGCTGCCAATCTGATATCCAAATTGCAGAAAATCAGCCCGGGCTGCAGCTTTCGCGGTTTTGGAGGGCCTCGCATGAGAGACTCCGGCTGTGAGCTTGACTTTGAGTTAACTGGGTTGGCTGTGGTTGGCTTTGTCGAAGTACTGCCACGGCTTCGGGAGTTTTTCAGGATTGCCGACCGGGCCTCTGATGTGTTTGCACAGCAGCGACCCGACGCCGTCGTACTTGTCGACTTTCCCGGCTTCAATTGGCACATTGCCAAGCGAGCCAAGCAGCACGGGATCCCCGTTTTTTACTATCTTCCTCCTCAGTTATGGGCTTGGGGCGCGTGGCGGCTGAAGAAGATGCGGCAATCCGTAGATCACGTGCTTTGCAATTTGCCATTCGAACCCGATTGGTATCGAGAACGGGACATGGCGGTAGAGTATGTTGGGCACCCATTCTTCGATGAGGTCGCCGAACATCGACTAGACGAAAAATTCCTGGATCGTTGGGGCACCTGCGATGCAACGCAGGTCGCTGTGTTGCCTGGCTCGCGAACTCGTGAGGTGAAGCATATTTGGCCGATGCAGTTGGCTGTAATCCGAGAGCTCGCGCGTCGGCATCCCCAGACTCGTTTTCTTGTCGCCTGTCTGCGCGACCGTCACTGCCTCTGGTGCCAACAGCAAGTCGGCGATGCAGACTCCCAGCTGAATATTGAGTTTTTTGTCGGACGTACCAGCGAGATTATCGAAGTGGCAGATTGCTCGCTTATGAAGTCGGGTTCGGCCAGCCTGGAAATGATGGCCAGGGGCACTCCGTCAGTCGTGATCTATCACATCAGCCAGGCTCTGAACATCATCAGACGCTGTCTGACGAATCTGCAGAGTATGACGCTCCCGAACTTGATCGCGGGTGAAACGATCATGCCGGAGTTCTTGGCCGTAGGCGGGTCAACTGCCGGCACCATTGAGAAGTCGATCGCTGCTATGGATCGTTTGATTAGTGATCGTGGAGAACGTGGGCGTCAACGCCATGAACTGCTTTCCTTGAGTCGACGCTTCGCCCAGACCGGTGCCAGCGAAAAGGCGGCACGCGCAATTCTCCGTCGCCTCAGCTCAGAAGCTCCGGTCGCCGCTGCCCCTTCGGACGCCGAGTTCGTTCGCGCTGCCTGAGCGTTTGTCTTCCATCGCTGAAGATGCACCGGCGACCGGCGCGGGGCCATGCCGCAGCCGGGCTAGTGAATTTGGCAATGCGCCGCGATCTGCTGAGCATCGGCCAGGTAGCCCACGAAGAAGGGGCCGAACTCGCCGTACTTGGCGCTGGCTTCATCAAATCGCATCTTGTAGACGATATCCTTCAGGTAGTCGGGGCAGCGCGCCCATAGGGTCACGCCCCATTCCCAGTCGTCCAGGCCCACCGATACGGTCACGACTTGGGTCACACGACCGGCGAATCCCATGCCACTTTGGGCGTGTTCGGCCATCATCGCGTTGCGAGCTGAGAAGGGGGTGGTGTACCAGTTGGCACCGACGACACGACTTTTATTCATCGGATAGAAGCACATCGCCGGCCAGGTTGGCAGCTCGGGCGTCAGACGCTGCGCATTCATCGCGGGCAGTCGTTTCTCGTAGGCCGCCACCTTGGCAGAAAACTGGGGTGACTCGGGATCTTCCCCCCCCGCCTTGAGTCGCTGCGAGTATTGCTCTGGCGATGGTACGTATTCGGAGATTTCGGTAACCGAGATAAAAGAGTAGACCGCTTCGAGAGCAGGTCCGAGCGAGCTGGACAACAATCGCTGGTGTACCCGATCGATCTTGAGCGGATCAGGATCTAGGAGTACCAACCCAAAATCTGCCTTGTGGCCGCTGATGATAAAACTCTGCATTCGAGTCGGAGCCTGTTCGCCGGTCGGGTCCAGGATTTTTTCAAGCTGACTCATCCCCTGCAGACGATTCTCGGGCGAGACGCTTTGAAGTACATCGCGCCGGAGCCGATAGAAAATGTGCGTGCAGTGCCAGCCTTCGGTAGGCTTAACGGATGGTTCTGGAAGATCGCTTGGACGAACTGGAGCGCTCATAATATCTCACCGAGGGGAGGCGTTGCTGGGGATGGAACGTAACGGTTTTGGTTCTACCTTCGCCGCGTCCTTTTGAACACCCGGCTCGTCGATCTTGATAACTGCGGCTAGAATCTCAACCTTGGCAAATAGTCGCATCGGAACAAGCCTATTGGGCGGGGGAGCGGTTCTAACGGAATCACGCAGGCCATGTCAGAGCATCAGGAATCCCGACTTGAGAAACTCAGGAAAATCACCGCGATGGGGATCGACCCCTGGGGGCACCATTTCCCTGACCGCAGCTGGAATGCGGATGTCCGAGCTCGTGCTGCAGAAGTCAAATTTCAACTCGAAGATGGAACCCAGCTCGATTTGCCCGACTTCGATGCCGCCGGTGACGGCGCTGTGGAGCAAGTCGACTATCGTCAGTGGAAAAAGGATGCCGGGGCTGGCGAAGAAACGGGGCCTAACGTTCGTGTCGCCGGTCGCATTATTCTTTTGCGGGGACAGGGCAAGCTGAAGTTCATCACGCTTCGGGACTGGACCGGCGACATTCAGATCCTGATCGGCAAAGCCCAAGTCGGCGACACGAATTTTGAACTGACTGGCAACTTTGATCTGGGAGATTGGATTGCCGTCGAAGGACGCTTGGGACGTACCAATACGGCTGAGCTGACGGTCTTCGCCGAGAGCCTGCACTTCATGTGTAAGACACTCGAGCCGCCTCCGGAAAAACATGCCGGTTTGCAAGATACGGAGGCGAGGCAGCGACAGCGCTATCTCGATCTGACTTACAACGAAGGCGTGATGGAGACATTTGTCGCACGCACCCAAATCGTCGAGTCGATTCGTCAGACACTCCGCCAGCGCGGGTACTGCGAGATTGAAGGCCCTACCCTGCACACCATCGCAGGCGGTGCGGCGGCGCGGCCTTTCAGCACATATCACAACACGCTGGACATGCCACTGGTCATGAGGATTGCGCTGGAACTCCACCTGAAGCGTTTGCTTGTCGGCGGTATGGAGCGCGTCTATGAAATGGGACGCGTGTACCGCAATGAAGGCATCAGCCCGAGGCACAATCCCGAGTTTACGATGATGGAAGCCTACGAGGCGTTCGGAAACTATGAGGTGATGATGGATCTGACCGAACAGATCATCCTGGATGCTCTCGCCGCAACCGGCCAGGGCCATCAAGTGACTTGGAATGACAAGCCGATCGATTTCTCTCCGCCGTTTGCCCGGCGGACTTACGACGAATTACTCGCCGAGCATACGAAGCTCGATCCGGCAGACGGTGAAGCGCTTGTACAGTTTGCGAAGAAACTGGGGCTCGACACCGCGGGCAAGCATCTGGATGTGGTCAAGAACGAGGTATTTGAACAGACGGTCGAAGACAGTCTCACCGGGCCCATCTTCGTCATCGACTACCCGGCCAGCATCTGTCCTCTAACGCGGCGCAAGGCGTCTAATCCTCAAGTGGCTGAGCGGTTCGAACTGTTTGTTCACGGGATGGAACTGGCCAATGCGTATACGGAGTTGAACGATCCGATTCTGCAAGAGGAGTTGTTCCGTACACAACTCGAAGGCCAGGCCGACGAAGATTCGATGGCGAAGATGGATCACGATTTCGTGTTGGCACTACGCAACGGCATGCCTCCCGCAGGTGGACTTGGGATTGGCATCGATCGACTGGTCATGCTGTTGACCAACTCGCGCAGTATTCGTGACGTGATCCTGTTTCCACTGTTACGCGATCAAGCCAATTAGAATTGGGCAGGCCGAATGGATGACCCAACACATCAGCTAGCGGAGAACGATGAATGACTGACTCGCAGGTCGCGCCACCGGACGTTGGTGTCATCATGGGCAGTCGCTCTGACTGGGAGACCATGAAGGCGGCCACAGACATTCTTGAGCAGTTGCAAGTCAGTTTTGAAAGTCGCGTTGTCTCAGCTCATCGCACTCCCGAGTGGATGTTCGAGTACGCTCGGGCTGCCCAGTCGCGGGGGCTGAAGGTGATTATCGCCGGTGCGGGCGGCGCCGCACACCTTCCCGGTATGGTGGCTTCCTGTACGCTCCTGCCGGTGTTAGGAGTTCCCGTGCAGAGTCGATCGCTGCAAGGACTCGATTCGTTGTTGTCCATCGTACAGATGCCCGGAGGGATTCCGGTAGCGACACTGGCAATCGGCACCGCAGGCGCCAAAAACGCCGGCTTGTTGGCAGCTCGAATTCTCGCCGGCAGCGATCCCGAGTTGCTAATCAGATTGCGCAGTTGGACCGAAGCCCAGACGCAAGCTGTCATGGATGACAACGTCCTTTAGCAGAAGAGAGCCACGCCGTAATGAACTGTGATTCCGAAGAGACACCGATTCTTCCCGGGAGTTGGCTCGGTGTGTTCGGCGGTGGGCAACTCGGTCGCATGTTTACCCACGCGGCGCAGCAGATGGGCTACCATGTCGCAATCCTGGAGCAAGAAACGAACTGCCCCGCCGCTCAGGCGGCCGATCGCCATTTCGGTGCGAGGGGCGGTTCCGGCTGTGCGGAGGAAGCGGTCGCGGAGATGGCACAGCTTTGCGATGCAGTGACTTTAGAGTTTGAGAATATTCCTGCGGGCCTCGTAAGTCTGGCTGCAAAACATACTCGGACGAATCCTGCAGTCCACTTCTTGGAGATTTGTCAGGATCGAATCAAGGAAAAAACGGCACTGAGCGAAGCTGGGTTTCCAACGACGCCATTCCAGGCGGTTTCAACCGAACAAGACGTCTATGATGCTGCCGAGACACTTGGCTGGCCCGTGGTGCTCAAGACGGCTCGCAGCGGATACGACGGCAAGGGACAGGCAATCGCGCGATCCGCTGAAGACGTGCCATCCGCCTGGAGTAGCCTGGGCGACACCCATGCGATTGCCGAAAAGTGGATCGGATTCGAGGCCGAAGTTTCCATGATTACCGCCCGAAATGCTCGTGGCGAAATCGAATCGTTTCCGTTGTTCGAGAACGATCACGACAACCATATTCTCGATATCACGCGCTGTCCGGTCAGCCAGGCGTTGCAAGGCTTGGAATCACAGGCCGATGAGATTTGCCGCGGAATCGCCGACCGCTTCCGAGTCGTTGGTCTGTTTTGCACCGAGTTTTTTGTCGCGAAGACGGGTGAGTTGATGATCAACGAGATGGCACCGCGACCGCACAATTCGGGCCACCTGACGATCGAAGCGTTTAGCTGCAGCCAGTTTGAACAACAAGTTCGCGCGATCTGCAATCTGCCCCTGGTGCGGGCTGCTCTTCGTCGTCCGGCAGCAATGGCCAATCTGCTGGGGAATGTTTGGCGCCCCGGCGGGCCTGACTGGATGGCCGCGCTCCGCTCTCCAGACGTTCATCTTCATCTGTACGGAAAGGCGGAGCCTCGCCCGGGCAGAAAAATGGGACATCTAACCGTGCTCGATGAATCGTCGGCCGCTGCCGTCGCCAGCGCTCGCAAACTGAGACAAGCCGTCTCCCGTACGCCCTAGATTCGGCAACAAGCGTTTCGCAGGGAATGTTCCATTCGTCGGAGCCTCGCGCCGGGCGAGGTCGTTTGAACAGAAGGTAACCGAAAGAACTCAAGTGTGTCGGAAATCTTAGCCGCAGCCCTGCGTTGTTCTAGCTGGCTGCGATGAGAGCTTCGAAAGGCACCTGTCCCCCGGTCCCCTACCGTCTTTGTCGGGCCGCTAAGAGCATGCGTCGTGTTCTCAGGTAAAGCCACCAGGGCAAGACGATGATGGCAAGAGCGACCAGAGCTAGCGTCGCTAAAATGAGCTTGGTACGTAGGCGGAGAGAGGGAGCTGCCTGCGGCATGGGCGATGCATTGGGCTCGGCCAAGTAGGGAAACTCAGGATGGAATGGCTGGAGATTTTCTGTCGGAATCTCCTGATCCTCCGCGTGAGCCTCCGCCAAGGAGACTTCATAGAGGAGGCAGTCGCCTTGCGCGCAGCACAGTTGAGCTACGTCGTCTTCGAGTCGCCGGCCATTTGGGTAACCATCGCCGTACGGTTTACCGTCGCAAGTTAGTCCGTTGCGGCGAGTGAAAATCATGACATCGGGCTGGAAGTCGTAGTGCCGCAGGCCAAAGAGAGGAGGAATCAGCGTCGACGCGACATCGGTAATGACGTCCGGGGACTGGTGCCTTTGCTTGAGCGTCTTGACGTGTTCAGACGGATGGAGCGTATTGAGCACCTCAAAGCGAGGCAACATGGTTCGTAGAGACCGACCCACGTGGTCAATCTGCTTGCCGAACTTATGGGAGGTCGCCCAGATTAAGTAGTCGTCTTGTTCTTCAGGAAACTGGCTCAGCGGGATCTCGACGACCATCGCGACACAATTCGTCGTCAAGAAACGAAAGAAGATGAATGGATCGTCACAGATGCCGGACCAGATCCGGACTTTGGATGGCGTCGATAGTCCCTTCGTCTTCCAGCTTCGAACGAGTGTCTCAGATAGCCGCCGAGGCTGGTTGTCGACGAAGTCCGTTGGTTGCGGCTGATCAGCTAGCTGAATGGCGATTTCGACATCGGCGTCAATGCCCTCAGGACGCATCACTTTGCCGCCATAACGGGCCAAGGTATCCGGATCATCGAAGTCGACCTGGGAATGGTGATCGATGTGAATCCGGTACGTATAGGGCTGAAGCGGCAAAGGCGTACCGTCTGCCAAGCCACGGCGAACGCAAAGGATGATGACTAGGGAATCGTCTTTGGGAAATGCGAACAGGTCGGTAATGCCCGCCTCGAGCTGCTGCAAGAACATCGGATCTGCATGATCGGACGCCCGGACGTGCTGGCTACTACCGGTCACCAGGGTTGTCGCAACTAGCATCAACCTGCAGAGGCTGCCCATCCAACGACTTGAAAACATGCTTTCATTCTCTCTGGAGTCGTGAAAAGGGGGCAGGTACGCGATTGTGCGAAGCACTCGTTGCGTCGCACGACAGCCAAGGGTGCCTGCCTCAGTTTTCCCATCCTAAGCTCGGAATAGCTTGGTTCCGATGTGATCTCCCAGTTTGCGATAGCTTTCCCACTGCCGTTCATCAAAGAACTGGTCTAACGTCGTCTCATTGGGAAAATCGGGGTGAGTCGATTGGTAGTTGCGAACGTCCATAGGTTCGTCACCGACTACCGTTGCCTTGATGTACAGAATCCAACAGGCGTCTCTTCCGTGCCACGCGTCGGAGTCGGAACCAGGAAATCTCGCCCTGAGCAGTGTTGCATGTTTGGCAGGCAATTTCGAATCTGATGCCAATAGTTCCTCGACCAAGCCTAGGTGCTCAACCACATGCCCGGGAACACCCAGCGCGGACCAATCTTTAGGCTCGCTTCCAACCGGCTCGATTTCAGCACCAAGATCGATTCTGGCAATTCTGCTCAGCTCAGCGATGTCGGTTCCCTCATGCTTGCGATCTTGACCGGCACCGCACATGATGATGAACCGAACGCGGCGCCGCAGTAACTCATAAACACCGCTGTTCTCAAAATGCCCGCCATCGGACAGATACCAATACTGGCGCCACGGGCCTCCAAAGCGGCCACGCAATTCAGCAACCAAAAGAGATTGGCCCGACAGGAAGCGAAAGAACGCATTTTTGATGCGTCCGAATATTCCGTAGCGAAACGGAATGCCGGCTCGATCGCCCGAGCGGAGTCCGGATTTCCACCAGTAGCCCAGTCGCAGATTGGCCAGTGTGAACAGCAATGCGGTAGCTGGTCCTGTCAGTCTGCCCAAGCCTGGACTGATTGCCGCGCCGGAAATGCCCATCCACTGACGAACCGTCAGTGGTTCGACATCAACGGCCCCGCCCGTTCGGCTGCGCAATGGATGCAACGAGCTGCCGTCGCTAATCGCTTCCACCCTGCCCGACGCTTGCCACAGCGCGTGCCAGGCGGTCGAGATGCTCAGCCCGGCCGGACCGACTCCCATGTTTTCCGACTGGCGATCTCGAATTCCTCGTTGGGAAGCGATATCAACCGTCTCATTGACTGCCACGTTGAATATATGCAGCGGGCCACCTGCTGCATGAGGTTCGTACTCTCCAAACGCGACGTCATCTCCTTCGATGACGTGAGCCACGTTCTGGCCCTCGACGTGCCGGTGACGTAGCGGATTGACGGCCCCCATGAACACGCGGG
>JANQJJ010000120.1 GCA_028281725.1 Pirellulaceae bacterium
AACAGATAAAAGGTACTCCGGGGATAACAGGCTTATCGCTCCCGAGCGTCCATAGCGGCGGAGCGGTTTGGCACCTCGATGTCGGCTCATCACATCCTGGGGGTGGAGAAGCTCCCAAGGGTTTGGCTGTTCGCCAATGAAAGTGGTACGTGAGCTGGGTTCAGACCGTCGTGAGACAGGTCGGTCCCTATCTGCCGTGGGCGTTCGAAACTTGAGGAGGTTCAACTTTAGTACGAGAGGATTTGGTTGGACGAAGCTCTGGTGTACCAGTTGTCACGCTCGTGGCACGGCTGGATAGCTAACTTCGGAAAGGATAAACGCTGAAAGCATCTAAGCGTGAAGCCCTCTCCAAGATTAGGTTTCGTAAGCTGTTTACAGCGAAAGTCCCCTGGAAGACTACCAGGTTGATAGGCCAGATGTGTACGCACGGTAACGTGTTTAGCTTACTGGTACTAATGGACGAAAACTTGACCACCGATATTTTGCACTCTTGCTAACTCGGTTTTAAATTGGCTGCCTCCTCACCCGAGGCACCAGCGACGGGATGCCTATTACCAATCAACACTTACCAGGCTCAGCAGGGCGAATAGGCCGTCTGAGTCTTTCCGGTGACCATATCTGAAAGGTTATACCTGTTCCCATCCCGAACACAGAAGTCAAGCTTTCAGAGCCGATGATAGTGCCCACCAGTGCGAAAGTAGGTATTGCCGGTTTTTAAAAAGCCTTTGCCGACGCAAGTCGACAAAGGCTTTTTTCGTATTCTTTCCAAGTAAGCATTAAGGACACATAACCTGCAATCAAGTCGGTTTGAAAGCGTCCTTACGTTCAATCATCCTGGTGTCGGCTGTTGCTCGGTCGTAGTGCAATCACACCTACCTCTTGTCCATCATCACTTATGACCGGCGCGAATCTCGCGAGCCCAGACTTGCTAAGCCGGTCGACAATCGCCTCTGTCTTCTCTGAAATGGTAATATGTACTGGTGTACGAACTACTTTCAGCATCGTCGCGGCAACCAACATTTGGTGGGCGCTATCGACCGTTGCTTCCTGTCCGAAATCTGAAATCACGAACGCTTGGGGGGAACCCCTTCGAAACATCCCAATGGCGTCTTCCATTCGGAATTCAGTTTCGGTGATTTGCGCCCAAGCCATCAATCGCCTCGTCGTCAACACGTATTCGGCCATATCAGTCGCGTAAAACATCCTAGAATACGATGAGTTTGCCTTTCGGAAATCTACCTTTGTAACCGCAGGGGAAATAGCCATCCAAAAACAGTTCGGTCATCTCTCGATGCAGGTGGGACCTGTCGGCACCGAGCATTTTTTCAACGACGATCGTATGGAAGAAATTCTCCCAAAATTCATCGACTACGGCGGGAGGAATCTCGTGTTTCTTGGCGTGAACCGCGAGCGTACGATCGCAGATTTCACGTGCGCCTTCGCGAGCTTCCGGAACGATCGACTTCCATTCTGCGGAGAATTCGCGCCACAGGTCCAAGCCTCCTTGCTCACGGCTTTTCTTCACTACTTCTTCGCGCAAATCACCTATGGATTTCGCCTGCGCTTCTTCAAGAGCCTCCAACTCGGTAAAACCGACTGCAGCATCCCAATTGGCAACTCGCTGATATCCATCCAACTCCCCAGTTCCGATTCTTGAAAACCACTTACACTTTTCGACCTTGCTTGCCCATCTTGCAAAGACTTCATCCAATTGACTCATACGAAACTCCAGGTAAATCAAAGGTGCTTTATTTTAGACACGGATCAGCTTGGTTTCAAAGCCCCGAGCCAAGGTGGTTTTTGCCAACGGTACGCCCAGGTATATGTGTGAATTCGTCAGAGGCCCTGATTCCATACGACCTCCAATGGTCCTTCGCTGCCTCGGCAAGCTTGCGTGCATCCGCCGCACTGTACCCGGCGTGCTTCAGCGACTGTTCCATAGCGGCAGAATACTGACCGACCGTTGGCACTTCACCACGCAAACTTCCTCCCTTGCGATAGGGTTCCCAAAAAGTATCCATTGAATAGTGGAATTCATAGTGTGGCGTTCCTGGCATGCTTGTCGATCCCGCCAGAGGAACAGAGAGCCCTTCACTACGCGGAATCCCCAGAGGCTCGAATGCCGCGTTCTGATTCAAGTGGTGCGCCTCCGCATAGTAGATATAGCCGCCTCGTTCAGGTAGCCGTTCCCACGCCCCCGTGTTGCCAAAATCGCTATAGGGCGCTGTTGTTGTCGTATGGGGATATGACCGAGTTTGGCGGCGGAACAGTTGCGCTGCTCGGTTCCGCTTCTTGACGTACTCCGCTAGTTCAGTGGCAATTCTACGAAACTTCTTGGCATGCCTCGCCCAATTTGATGTGGCCGTTGACGCGGCCGAGGCCGTTGAGGCTGCGGACGATGCGGCCGAACTGGAGGCTCTCGCTGCAGATGAAGCGAAAGCACTGGAAGACAATGGATTGACAGCGTTCGCTGTCAGATCAGCCACTCGCGCTATCTGAAGTAATACTTCGCTGCCAAAGTAGTTTCCAAGTAACCCCGTGATTCCTGCTATCAGCTGCGCGGCGTCATAGATGCCGCCAATAATAGGAATCGAGCTGATAATCTCATCACGGAAGTTCTCTTCGAGCGCGTCCTGGAACGCGAAGACGAACTCCTCACCATTTTGAGCGGCAAAATAAGCGGCTCCTGCGGCTGACGCTACATTGAGCACCGCATTGTTATGCATGCTCTGAATTTGCCCAGAGATACCGGTCGCTGATATCGTCGACGACACGGTAAACAAACCTGTCGGGTCAGAGAAATTGACCGGGTCCGACGCGGCATACAGATATTGATTGGCATCCAAAACATCGCCATAAGGAGCACTTGGGTCCATTTGATCGAAGCGACCGGTGCTCGAGTCATAGAACCTCGCTCTCAAATACTCTTGGCCAAAAAATGCGTCGAAGTACTCCCCCTGATGCAAGAACGCTGTTGTTGGTTGCCCTGGATTGGCTGGCGTACCGCCGGTTGAAGACCTGAACGATACGATTTCGCCGTAACCGCTATACGCATACTGTTCAAGGATCTGCCCAGCATCGTAAAGCACTCGAACATTCGCGGCGGCGTCGTGTCCGAACACCAAAGTGTCTTGCGAAATCTCCGCACCAGATGAATCGAATCTCGTGACGCTCTGGGTGATTTCGTCGTGGCCGATCGTATAGTCCGTTTGCTCCAGCAAATCGCCTTGGCTGTCAAATCTGGACTCTCGCATGACTTGCGGATATGGACTAAGGTTGGCATAGTCAACCAGAAACTCCGTTCGCGAGTCTATGAAGAAGGACCCGTCGATGGGATTACCTATCTCCTTTTGCGATTCGATTCGGTAACCGTAGGTATCATAGTCGTATAGCGTTCGTTCCAGGCTCGAAAGGTTGCCAGCACTGTACGCTTCCTTCTTTACTGAATTAACGCGTCCCT
This sequence comes from Pirellulaceae bacterium, assembly GCA_028281725.1. Classification (GTDB taxonomy): domain Bacteria; phylum Planctomycetota; class Planctomycetia; order Pirellulales; family Pirellulaceae; genus Aureliella. The sequence continues at coordinate 3,461 of JANQJJ010000120.1, forward strand.
GGAGTGAATACTCATAGTAAGTTATCGCCGTAGTCGGTGGAGGATTTGGATCTCCAGCTTGCTTGTTGCCATCAAAGAGTGTCTTGGCTGCAATGCGGGTTCCAAGGTGAACGTACTCATTAGTTAGATCGGCAATTCCATCGTTATCGTCATCGACCCACTCAAAAATAAGTCGGTCGTTGAGGTCATAGTCGAACGTCTTTGTCTCATTCGGATCAAACGTACCCCCGGAATACGAGGTGTCCTTTTCAACCTTTACTCGATTGCCCGCGAAATCGTAGGAATGCCGCTCGAATTGTGACTCCGCCGGATCAAAGTGATTAATTGTTTCATCGACGAGCCGCCCAGCGTCATCGTATTCCCAGGCGTAGTCGATGTCTCGCCGCTCTGAAATGGGATCAATTAGCTGATCGCCATCCACATCAAACCAAAATGATTCATTGGCTTGAGTTAGTCGACCGTCTACCCGAAAACCATACTCATAACGCGCTAGTCGATCGTACGGACTAGTTGTCGCATCGTCGTCTGGGTCGGGTGTACCTGGCCCCAGGTTCTGTCCTGCGGCATAGTCGGTAAGGACTTTCAGTCTTCCAAGCGCATCGTAGTCGTAGTCCGTTACCGTACCATCGGGTTTCTCGGTTCTCTCTATCCGACCTTGGGTGTCGTAACCATAGTTTGTCGTGCTCGAATCATTGGTTGGGTCCGCTGGGCCTGGCGTTGGATCTTCTACTACCGACTTGAGACGCCCGAATGGATCGTAAGAATAACTCGTGGTCCGCTCTGGAATAGTATTGGGATCCGTCGCGGGATCACTTCCTGCGACGAATAGGCTGGTCTTGGTAACGCGATGAGTGGCATCGTATTCATAGTGCAAAATACCCTCGTCGCTTGCCTGGTACAGAACACGTCCTTGTGAATCATAACTCGTCTGCTCCAACCGCAGCACGGTGTTACTTGAATCGCGACGGGTTACTTGAACTCGCCGCCCAAATTCATCGTACGTGTATTCGACCGTTTCGGCGTGTTGACCAGATTCGAAGTTTGCGAGCGTGCTGTAGAATCGGTGCGCAACAACTCGATCGGAATCTGCCCCAAACACGCTTTCAGTGACAATCCCTTCAAAGGACAAGTGAAGAGTTTGCCTCCCTTCTTGATCAAATGCGCTAAACTCCGTGAAGTTCTCCACTTCCCACGTCGTGGAATCCGGAAAACTGGGCGCTGTCCAGTTTGAATCGGCTCCTGTGGGTCCCAAGCCTAACGGAAGTGTGCGAGAAATTTGCTGGCCGCGTTCGTTGAATGCGAATCTGGTCTCTCGGTCGAGAGGATCGCGATAGGTTGTCCGATTTCCGTGTTCATCGTATTCGTATTTGTATCTTGGCCGAGCAACAACACCGCCAGTATCAGGGTTTGGAACGGCGGGTAGTTCAGACGCAACAAGACGGCCCAGCTCGTCGTATTCCGAGAGTATCGTCGGCAGTGGTTCGTTGTCGGCTGCATTTACAAACGATTCTTGTGACTCGTTCCATACTGCATCGATGCCACCGGCGATGGGACGTGACATCGCAATCGGACGGTGATCGGTATCGTATCTGTAGAGGACGTAGAATTGTAGGCTGCCGTCAGAAGTAGTCTCTCGCTTGACGGGGTTCTCAAACGCGTCAAATTCTGTCTTTGTCTCGACCACACTTCCATCATCAATGGACACGAAGGTTCCGTCTGATTGCTCAATTTGAGCCAAGCCAGAACGTTGGATATGTGGTTGCCCGAAACTATCGAAAGCCACTTCATTGCGCAAACGCACCAGATTTCCGGTATAGTCCCCCCCACTCAAACCAACCTGATCGGAGTAAACAGGGTGCCTTAATACCGCACTTTGACGCCCGCGACTGTCGTACTCCGTGTCAGTCAAAGTCCCAGACGTTAGCCCGATGTCTGCGTAGGGGTCATCTTGCCCGCCGTGCGTCGGATATTCAGCCGGCAACAAATGAATACTTGGATCTTGCACGGAAGCCTGCGGAACACGATTCGAAATGATTCGATAAATCCGACCAGCGCTGTCATACAAAGTTTCGCTCACAGACTCTAAATCCCCCAAAGACCCAATCGATGGATTAGGCGAAAAACTGGTTTGAGGATCCTGAGCAAGTTCTACAATTGAATTCTTGTATCGCTCGGTCGCGATGGTGCGTCCTTGCTCATCGTAAACAGCCTTCGTTACGGTCGTTGGCGGAGACGCACCTTCGCCTTGAAGCGAAGTGTGCGCCATAGTAAACGGAGCACTGGCATATTCGATCCGTCCATATCTATCGTAGATGCTTCGCGAAACAACCCAAACGAGATCGCCAGCCGCGTTTTTTGCTTCACGTCGTGATTCAACAACGTTACCGAACTTGTCATAAAGAAACTGCGTCTTGTAATTGTATTCATCAACAATATCAGTCCGGCGTCCGATGCTGTCATAAACGCTTGATGTAAAGGAAACTACTGTTCCAGCATCGACTATCGATGAAGTAGGGCTTTGCCCAGTCGTATCGACATTTATGTGAACTCCGATCATCTCCTCTGTCTTAGAGATGCGGCCGGTTATTGAATCGTACTCAATGCGCTCTCCGGTGATTTCAGCAACTGGGGCGCCAATCTTATGAGGATTCGATCGAAGAATGGGTCGTCCTGAACTGTCATACACCGTTTCGACGACCATCGTCACTGTCGTTCCATCTTCATCAGGAACTTCCGTCGTCTGCCTTATCTGTAAGTCTCGCGAATCGAAAGTTACTACCGATTCCCTGCCATTTTGGTCAACCAACCGGAATGGACGATTGAGTTCATCGTACGAAGTCGATACGGTTCTGCCGTTGGCACTGGTCCACGAATCGATGGTTCCGTCAGGTCCCAGCGCATAAGAAACGCCAATGTCGATAGCGCCCGTGACAGGGTCACCCCACGTAAACTCCGATCGCTCTTGGGCCCCTGTGTTGTCGTACTCGACTCGCCGCTTGTTTCCGTTCGCATCAACGACTTCCGTTGCCTCACCCGTTTCATTTATCGTATAGGACGTAGTGACCATTGTCTCGGCAGCCAGATTGCGATGGGTCACATTGGTGGCAACACCGATGGAATTGTAGCCGTAAGAATATTCGTTCTGGTTTTCGTCCCTTGCCGAGTACAGCAGGCCGTCACCAAAATTGAAAATGATCTGATTGCCGAAAACGTCGACGCTTTTATATGGCTGCCCGTCACCGTCAAATATTAGCTTAGATACATTCCCTTCCTCATCAGTTATCGTCGTTTGCTTGCCTAGGTCATTGAACGTCCGTTCGACCTTAAGATCATCACCGGTTCCATTGGCAATCTCGGCGGGTGTGTCAGGGGTGCCCACTATTTGAGTAACAGACTCCGGCAGACCAAGGTGAGTGTCCGCATACTCATAGGTCGTTTTGATTCCAGCCTCGCTGATCTCGCTCACTGGATTGCCACTCTCATCAAAAATCGTCTCACTTGAGCCAGAGGCCCTTGTGCTTGAAATCTTGCGTGCCTGAAGATCGTAGCTCAGTTGTGCGGTTGTTCCTGCGGCGTCCTCCATACTCTCGATTCGTCCCGAGTTGGCATCAAAAGCTGCTGCGATACTTTTATTCCCCAACGGATCAACGATCGACGTTAGGAAGTGCTCTTGGCCGTCTAAGTTGTCCGCGGCGTAGTTGTACCTAACCGGTTGCACAGATGCCCCATCGTCCAGCTTTTCCGATGCACGACGATCGTAGAATTCGGTGAGTCGGCCACGATCGTCGTACCCATATCGCAGCTCGTAACCATTCGGATCTTTGATGGCAGTGATGTTGCCGCGCCAATCGCGGGTGAAATCGAGTTTGCGTCCGCGATTGCTCTTGATGCCATCGAACTCAAAGTCAACGCGATTGCCATATCGGTCTTCGATGGCCACCATCTCGCCCAGTTGAGCGTTGATGATACTCTTCATCTTGTCGGGATAAGAAATGATCTCATAGCGGTTGCCAAAGAAAGGATCAGCGGGATTGTAGGTCACCAGGCCATTGCCGCCTTCGGCTGCCCATTCCCCTGATTTGTTGTTGATCGAGACTTCAGGCACTTCCAACAACGTCGTGTTGGTTGAGTCGGGTATGAAGTAAGGTTTGTAGCTAAGGACTATTCCGAAGAGTGTGTGATTGGGTATCGGATTGAAAGTAAAACCTTCTGTGCGACCATCGTCCAATGTCACGTAAATTCGGGTTCCCGTTTCGAACGCGCGGAAATTGCCCCATCCCTGTCCACCGAGAGTGCTTTCATCTACCTCAATTTTGACTTGCTCGAAGCTGAGACTCCAACCATAACCAAAGTCGCCACTTTCATTCGAGTCCAGGGTGTCATACGAACGAACAACGGTGATTGGTATGCCAGCAACCGGTATGGTGGCGTCCTCAAAACTGAGTGTGAAGTTGCCCAGCTTCAGTCGGCCGACGACGTTGATGGTGATTTGATCGCTGGATGAATTGCCGCCGGCGTCGAAAGCGGTGAGTCGGAGAGTGTAGCTATCGTTGCGAAGCATGGTGGTGTCAAGCTGCCCCAGGACAGCCGCCGCACTGATGTTCGGTAAGACTTGACCAGGCGCCGCTACGTCACTAGCCAGTTCCCGCCAGGCTCCACCGTCACGCGGCGCATATTCGAGCACCCAGCTGGTGAGTTGATTCTCGGTATCCTCAACGGTGCCGAGGATATCGGTGGGAGTCGATATCTCGACCTTGTTGTTGGGCGATGTCAAAGAAACTATAGGGGCTGTCGTATTGGTCGGGTCGTTGACCAATATGGTTTCGCTGGCCGTAGATCGGTTGCCGGCGGCGTCAATCGCCGTGGCAATGACGACAAACGACTCAAGCGAAGTTGGCGTGTATTTGGCGATCCCATCGGCGTTGACCGGCAAACGCTGCGTGATGGTGCTGTTTTCGAACGTGCCAACCAGGTCGACCGTAATCGTTTCGACACCCACGTTGTCTACCGCCGTGACGCGAATCGCCAGCTCGTGGCCCCTGTCGACTCGCGTACCCGGCGACAGCTGTAGGTTCACCGTGGGTGCGGTTGTATCGGCCACCACCGTGATGTGAAACGAAGCTTCGTCGGTTAGACCAAATGGATCTTCCACGGTGGCGGCGACCCGTGCCCCAGAGGCGCCTTCCGGAGTGATATCGTCGGTCGTAGTTGTCCAAACCAGCCGGCCAAATTGATCCATGGTCATTCCGCTCGGAGCATCTTTCAGCACGAACTCCAATGGATCCCGGTCGGCGTCGTCCACTCGCAAATCATAGCGGTACGTCTGGCCTGCCACGACTTGCGTAGGCCAGTCGGGCACGAACTCAGGAGCATGATTGTCGCGGCGCAAGTAGATTCGGTATCGCTGCGTGCCCTTGAGTCCACCGGAAGTCGCCTCGACAGTGACGAAGTGAAAGGCCTCGTTGCCGCCGCCGAGCTGAGCCAGCGTGGGCTCCCACGTGATCTCTCCGGTCGCCGGCACGATGCTCATACCCGCGGGACGCTCATCGTTGTTGCCAAATCCATAGGTAATACCGGTATCGTCGTTGTCCGGATCCGTGGCCTTGACCTGATAGGTGTAAACAAACTGCCGGCTGTTTCCATCATCAATGGAATTGACCGTCGCCAGTGTCGAAGGCTCCGAGGTAATCACCGGAGGCTTGTCCGGCGCCGCCTGGGGCTCACGGACCAACAACCCGTAGACTTGACGAGTCCCCTTGCCAAGACCGTCCTTGGCAACGATGTCGATGGTCCAGGTACCCAGGTCGACCGCTTCGGGTCGCCAACGCAAGACGCCTTGAGCGTCCAGCGACAGCACATCCGGGTTGTTGGGGTCGAAGGCCGGAACCAATTGAGGCGTGCGATCCGGCGCGCGGACGACGATCGTGATTTCATCGCCTTCCGGATCTACGGTACGAATCGGATAGAGATAGAGGTCCCCCACAACCGCCTCGACATTGGGCGAGGATGTAATCTGCGGACCAAGATTGACCGCCCGGACCGTCACCGTGAATACCTGAGTGTCGAACCCGCCGCGCAGGTCAGCCGCGCGCAGCACGACCTGATGATCCCCTAGTTGGTGTTGCCGAGGTTGCCAACGGATGCGCCCCGTTCCCGGATCCAACACCATGCCATCGGGCTTTTCAACCAAAGTCCAGACGAGCGTGGTGTCATCCGGGTCGGTGGCGACCGGATCATAGCCATACAGCCGATCCAAAGTGGTCAATCGCTGTGGAGTCGAAGTGATCGTCGGGTTTTCGTTGTTCGGATCGGTAACCACTTTGACGGAAAACGATTCCACGTCGAACTGACCACGTTGGGTGCCGTCGAGTCCGTCCGAGACTCGCTCGTACGCCAGCACGCGTACCTCGTGCTCGAGCCCGATGTCCTCGGGCAGCGGACGCCACTCGATCAGGCCCGTATTGGGGTTAATCGCCATGCCGGTCGGAATCCGCTCCGTATCCAAGACGTACTCAATTGGATCGGCGTTCGGATCGACCGCATTGACATCGTAGACATAGTCCTGCCCCGCAACGACTTTGGTTGGCGCGGTGGAGGTAATCGTAGGCGGCGCGTTGCTGCCGGTACCCACAACGAGCGTGTAGGTTTCAACGTCCGTTGACATGTTGTCGCTAACGGTGACGGTCACCTGATGGCTACCGGTATGTACGACCGTAGGCGTCCAGGTCAGCCGGCCCGTGTTGACATCGATGGTTAGGCCCTTGGCTTCTGAAATCGCATCTATGGAGAATGTGATCGGATTGCCATCGGGGTCGTGCGCTTTGATTTGCTCTTGATAAGCGATATCGACGACGGGATTGGTGATCTCGGCTTGCACCGTGTCAATTTCGGGCGGTGTGTTTCCCTTGTCTTGCACGACGACGTTCAACGTCTCGCTGCTGCTGGCCTCGCGCGCGTCGGTTACCGTAACGGCTACCAGATAGGTTCCGATCTGAGTGGGTGTATTCCATACTAAAACGCCGGTATTCGGATCGAGCGAGTAATCCGCCGAAGAAACGGCCAGTCCATCCGGTGCGGTGATGCTGGCTGAAAAAGCAAACGCATCGCCGTCGGCGTCGAATCCAGTAAACTGCGCATAGTAGGGATCATCTTTGGTCGCCGGTCCAGGCATATCGGCATTCGTACTGGTGACCTCAGGCGCCGTATTGGGCGGTGTATCGACAACGGTCAGTTCAAGATCTCCCGTCGAATCGACGAGCCCCAAGGCATCCGTCACCGTCACATTGAACGTGTAGTCGCCGGCAGCAGTCGGCGCATCCCAGAGAAAAACGCCAGACGAATCAATCGTCGGATTGCCCACCGTCACCGCCGTGCCCTGCGAGTCTTTGACTTCGACGGAAAAACTGATCGCATCACCGTCCGGATCGTACGCAGGAATCGTCAGTTGGTAAGCCGATCCCACGGAAGCACGAGGAGAATACTCGAACGAATCAATGATGGGCGGGTTGTTGCCGGCACCGGGGCTGACGACTTCCAGCGACAGATCGACCGGGTCCGAAGCCAAGCCACGCCCATCGGTCGCGACCACCGTGATCGTGTAGGGACCGGGCAGTTCGGGCGAAGCCCAGGTAAACAGGCCCTCGCCGGTTAGGGTCGGAGCAACTCCAGGGGAAGGCGAGACGCCGGTAATCGCCACCGTAACCGGATCCCCGTCCGGATCGAAGGCTTGTACCCGACTTTCAAAGGCGGTCGCGGCCACGGCCCGTCCCAGACTGGTCGTTTGAATCTGCGGAGGCTGGTTCTCTGGCAAGGAGACTGCGGTAAGTGCAAAAGAGCGGTTCGCCGTCGCGCCACGTGCATCCGTGATCGTCACCAAGACAGAGTGGTTGCCGGCATCCAGTTTTTGGGGCTGCCACTGAATCAGCCCCACACCATCAATGGACATTCCCTTGTCGAGCGACGCTTGATCGAGTGTGAAGCCGGTGATCGGGTCACCATCGGGGTCCTGGGTTTGGATGGTTGTTTGGTAAAGCGTTCCCTCGGTGGCCGGCCCAGGAAGAGACAAGGTGAGAAACTGCGGCGGCGAGTTGAGCGGTGCTGTCTGGACGTCGACAGCCAACACGGCCTCAGCCAATCCGCCCCGCCCATCGGTGACGTCTACGGTCAAGGTATAGGAACCGATCGGGCCAGGTTGGCTCCAAGTCAACCAACCATCCGAATTGATCACTGGTGGGTTGCTTGCGGCCGGACTCGTATTGACGGAATACGCAAGTGGATCGCCGTCCGGGTCGTGGGCGGGTACTCGCACCTGCCATGGCGAATCGAGCTGCGCCGTCGCGGGATACTGAAATGGGTCAATGATCGGGTCTTGATTGGATGCATTCCCGTCGACGTTCAGCGAATAGCCCACCAAATCGGACGCCAAACCACGGGAATCCGTAGCGGTGAAAATGACAGTGTAGTCCCCGGCCGTTTGTGGCGAGTCCCAGGAAAACAGACCATCACTATCAATCGTAATCGTGCTGCCACCTGGTGGATCCGACGGGACCGGATCGCCTTGGGCGTCCTGAACTTCGACCGAGTAACTTATAGGATGGTCGCCATCGGGATCATGGGCGACCACTTGTACGGCCAAGGGATGGTTGGTTGCCACTACCGCCGGGAAAAAGATCTCGTCGACGTCGATCCGTGGTTTCTGGTTCTGCGGGTCGGCTTGAATGCGCAGCGGATAGTTCACAATGGTCTTGGCGCTGCCTGTGACTCCATTGGAGGTGCGCTCGTCTGCAACCGTGACGATCACTTGATAGTCACCACCGGCCAGCGGAGCATCCCATACGAACAAGCCGGTATCCGCGCCGATGGTTGGATTGCCAACGGTGACTTCGGTATCGCTATCATCTTTGACGACGACAGAAAAGGTGATCGGGTCTCCGTCAGGATCACTGGCCTCAATCAAACTCTGGTAAGCTTGGCCTTCGGCACCCGGTCCGGGCAAGTATTCCGTGCTGACGATCGGCGGACGATTTCCATAGACGTCGACCGCATAGTCTTTCCGAGTCACTCCCCCCTTGCCATCTCGAACTTTGACGACGGCGGTGTGGGCCGCGCCGGTATCTTGGGGTTCCGGCCAGGAGAGAATCCCAGTGACCGCGCCAATCGTCATACCGACCGGTCCTTCCTCCAAGAAGAATTCCAGCGCATCGCCGTCCGCATCGCTCGCTTCGATTGGCACCTGGTAGGCGCGGCCTTCGATGGCCGTCGGTAAATCAATGGTGGTAATGGTCGGCGGATTGTTGGCTGTCGCTTCGTCCACGACCGTCAAGAGGAAGGTTTGCGTGTCGGTAGCTTCTTCGTTATCAGTCGCCGTGATCGTCACCTGGTAGGTGACGCCCAATTCGTCTGAGGTGGCCAGCCATTGCAGGGTATCTCGATCGCGGTCGGCCGTGTCGAGGAAGGTAAAACCTTTGCTCGGTAGCGGATCGGCGGGATCGACCGGAATGGCAGAGACGGTAAATGTCAGCTTGTCCGAATCCTGCAAAGGTGCCAAGGGGTCGATATTCGGATCGAGCGCCTCGACATCGTAATGGAATGTGTGATCTTCAATCACAATCTCTGTCGGTGGCTGGCTGATGATCGTCGGCGCAACGTTGGCTTCCACAGCGGTAACCTGAAATGAAACCAAACCGAAAGCACCTTCCGGATCGCGAACGCGCAGCGACACGTCGTGCGTCCCCACTTGACTCGGGTCAGGTCGCCAACCGACTTCTCCCGTGGTCTGATTGATTTCCAGACCTGCGGGAGCGATCAATACGTCAAAGGTCAGCGGGTCCGACTCTCCGTCTTGCGCCGTGGCCACCAACCGCAGTCGCTCGCCGACCTTGACCGCCTGATTGCCAATCGAATCGAAAACAGGATTCGTATTGATCCGATTTTCGGTAACGTTGAAGACAATCGTCTCTTCCGCCCGACCGGTGCGACCGTCCGAAACGACGATCTTGACCGAAGCTTCGGTGACGGTCGTCGTTTCCCTGGGTACCCAAGTAAGCAGTCCGGTATAGCGATCGATGCTTAGGCCCGCAGGGATGGTGGACTGCAAGTGGGGTTCGACGTAGTATCGCAACGTATCTTCGTCCAGGTCCGTCGCATCGACCTGGTAACTGTAGAAAAAGTCGACGGTCGCCTCCTCGCGGGCGTTCGAGTGGATGACCGGATCTCGGTTGCCGTCCGAGTTGGCCTCGTTGACGATCACCTTAAAATCTTGGACATCGTATCCTCCACGTCCATCTTCAGCACGGACCTGGAAAGCGTACTCGCCGGCTTGAAACGGAACCCAGTTGATCAATCCAGTTTCGAAATCCATCGTGGCCCCGTCCGGGTGCACGGGCATGCTGTAGGTGATCGGATCACCATCCGGATCGATGGCTCGCAGAAGGTAAAAATAGGAAGCATTGATCGAGACAGGCAGGGTTCCAACAATCAGGCCCGAATTGACATCAATGAACTGCAGATCGAACAGATGGGCATCTCCATCACCGGTGAAGGTGGCATCGAACTGCGCGGCTGTGCCTGGTAGAACATTGACAAGTTGATCCGGTGAGGATGTCAGCGGAGCTGTGGCTACCGATGGTTCCAGTTCGACATCGATCTGACTTGGGTCCGACCCTCCGAGCGCAGAGAGATAAACCGTTGTCTCCAAAGCAGAGTCACCTGCATCGGCAACAATGAATGTCAACGTATGCTCAGTGGGATTGCTGGGGTCGGCGTCGGCACCCAGGAACTTTGAAAACGTGTGAACGGGATCGTAGGCCGGCGCCAACACACCGTCCAGTTCCGTCCCGACGACCGTGTCCCAGGGTTTGTGGATGCGAACGGAGAAGTCTTGCGTGATAACGTTCGCTGGGGTCGCCTGGTCTCGGACCTCAATGGTAGCGGTGGCGTAGCCGCCGGCGTTGTACTCCGCCTCGGTGGGAGTCCAGCTCAACACGCCGCTGGGGCTGATGGACATATCCCCGGTCGCTCCCTGCAAACTGTAGGTAAAGACCTCACCTGGGTTGGGGTGTTCCACATGGACCGGGTACGAGATTTGCTCTCCTTGGATGGCCGGTCCATCCGGTAGCGACTTGAAATGAAAGGCAGGCAAGCTGTCCACCACAGGCAACTCAAAAGAGTGCATGGTCCAACTCGGGTTCAACTGGTCATCGGGTGAGGTCGGATCATCAGCGGTGGTGATATGAATTCGATAACTGTCCAAGGAAAGCTCATGAGGAGTCCACTTGAGTATGGGCGATCCAGAGCTGGAGTCGATTTCCATGCCGGGCGGCGCGGTTCCTGGATCGAGAAAAAGAATGATGCCGGCGGTCGCTGAAAGGGGGTACTCCCAGGGTTGCCCGCGTACAGCTGGGCCCACATCACTCGGGCGCGAAGTGACTTCGGCCGGCGCCGTTCCGTAGAAAGGGTCGGTTCCGTTCATATCCTGATGGTTGATGTTGACTGGATAGTCGAACAAGCCGTTGTCACCAGCTAGCGGGCCTCCCGGCCCGCCATAGCCGCCATATCCACCATAGCCTCCATCGTCGATTTGCTCTGCGCCGAGCGTCACCGTGGCGGAGCTTGTGTTTCCGTTGCCATCGTCGATGATGTAGGTGAACGTGTCACTGACAAAATCGGAGTTCGGTGTATAGACGACGTAGTCTCCGTTGGCGCTCTTGATGGCACTTCCGTGAGCTGGATTCGTGTCAATACTCGTGATGGTGACTACGTCGCCATTTTCATCCGTGTCGTTGTTGAGCACGTGCAGACCGATAGGGACCGACGGCCTGATCGAGAAATATTCGTCGTCGGACGCCACCGGCGCGGCAGGTGCCCCCCCACCACCGTATCCGCCGTAACCTCCTCCACCATACCCGCCGTAGCCACCGTAGCCGCCGCCACCGTAGCCGCCGCCGTAACCGCCATAGCCGTCTGAACCGGTGGATTGCTCATCCCGGATCGTTACGGTAGCGATCGCGGTTCCACCGTAATCATCCCGAGTTGCGTATTGAAACGTGTCTTCAGCCACATAGCCGCCCACGGGTGGCGTATACGTCAGGAAATAGCCGTCGGGGCTAACCACGACCTCTCCACCAGCGGTCGGTGTTGTCACACCGGTGATTTGCAGCGGGTCATCATTCGGATCGCTGTCGTTGCTCAGTACGTGCAAGTCGAGTGAGGTTGCGTCATCGACGTGAAATACAAAAAAATCGTCGTCAGCCGCGATGGGACGCGCATTGTTGTCATCACGCACGAAGGCGATGTTTTCTCCATTGACGAACAGTCCAAAACCATCGACGAACTGGCTGCTGACATACTCGCGATACTCTTCGGAACCGAAGACAGCATTAAAATAGACTGAGTCAAAACCAGGCTGCAATGTGAAAGTGATGTCCATTTGCGTGACATCATTGTGCTCGTTCTGCTTGGTAATCGGGATCAACAGGGCCTGCTGCTCGTCGTTGGCCCCCACGCCGTAGGCCTGGGTCATACCCGATTCCAGATTCGGCCCGCTGCCGTAGCGTTTGGCATCCCCGGTACTGAGCACGATGCCGAATTCCGGCATACCGTAGGTTTCATTGTTGTTGACGTAAACCCCCGTGGACGCCCAGCCCTGTTGCTCATTAATCTGCGGATTCAGACTGACTGAGCTCACGTTAATCCCGGCGCCGCCCCCCTTGAGAAGAATGTCCAACAACTCATCGGCGGCCGTATTGTTGAAGACGGTCAATGCGTCCGCCGGACCCTCCGGTGGTTCGAATCCGCCACCGCCACCGGACGACGATACGATGGCTTCGACCGCTATTGTGACTGGGTCGTCATCGGCGGCCAGTTCGAGTGAGATCAGTTTGGGACTGACATTCTCCGTTGGCGAGTTTGAAGTCCCCGGCACGCTGTGCGTCGTACTCGGCTCACTGATGATCACCGGCGGCCGATTGAACGGCTGATTCAGCACGAGAATCTGATAGTCCTGCGTTGCCCTCAAACCCGTTTCATCCACTACCTCGAGCGTGACGTCGATCAATTGATCCACATCATCGGCAGTAGGCGTCCAGACGACATCCGTGGTAGACGGGTGGGGAATACTGAACGGACCTGGACTGGGAATCGTCATCTCGACCGGCCCGCGATCGACGTCAAAGGTAATATCATCTCCGTCGATGTCGGTGGCGGCCGCGGAATACACATATGGAACACCCACGTACGCCTCCACGATGGGCGTCGACGTAAATCGGGGCGGACGATTGGTAGCATTCTCGGTCACGGTAACGACAAATACTTGCTCATCGAATCCACCGCTAGGATCTTCGACTCGGATGGTCACGAAATGGCTACCAACGTCTGAAGAGTCGACATCCCAGTTCAGCAGTCCACTGCCGGCGTCAATCTCCATACCGACCGGGCCGGCAATGAGATCGTATGTCAGGGGATCCCGGTTCTCGTCATGGGCCATGGCACCGTATTGATACTCGCCGACGACTCCCGAGCGGACGCCTACTTCCACGACAGGAGCGGTGATGAATCGTGGTGGCTTGTTGATGCGTCCGAAGACAACCAAATCATAGGTGAATTGCTCGCGATCGGGATTGTTGAAGGAAATCTCGCCTACTCCGGTCTGGGCTGCCGGTTCCAACGTCCCGCCGGAGTCGAGCAAGTCGGTAAAGTCGTAGTAGGGAATGCCGTCCGGCGTCACGCCATCATGCTCGCGTACGGAGACCTCCGGCCGACTAATATTGGTGACACCGACGTAAAGTGGCCCTCGGAGCGAGTACGTGCCTTCGTTCAAGACAGCGACGTCCGCATGCAGCAATTCCGGCTGTTCATTGAATGACGTGACACCGTACTCACCCACGACACTTGCGGAGGCATCGACGACCAGATCCCACACGGCATTCTCGTCGGGCACCACAGCCTGGAATGAAATGGTATCGATGGCCTGCATCGTGCCGGTGACGTCGGTAGCGACCACGTCGAACGTATTGAGCCCAGGCAGAGCTTCGACGACAGCAAAGAAATGGTTGGCCGCGTCCATCACATCCACCAGTGTGCCATTGACACTCACGCTGGCTACGTCCAGATTGGCCGGTACGCTGCCTTTGATGAGCACGTCGGAGTAGGCGTCAAATGGATTCTTGACGGTCCAGGCCTGCGTTGTCAGAACCTGGGAAACACCTGCCGTAACCGGTGATGCGGATGTGCCGAAACCGAGATTGGAAAGCAGCGCTGCGGAATCTTCCAGTTGGTCTCCCTGGTCAAAGATCGAGAGATAGAGCGAGTGCGCGCCCGGCGTGATAGGCGTTCTGGCGCGATAGAGCGGTGTTGCCGCACCGGACTCGTCTTCACCAGAACCGTCGAAAGCCGTACCGGCACCAAAGTCGGTCGAGAACTCGTAGAATCCAGCACTGTCCACGCTGACCGGTTGGTTGCCTCCAAACACGGCAAAGTTATCCGGAGCCACGATCTGGCCTCCGGAGGTCGTCCAAGTGGAATTGTCCAACTCGGCGATAAACGCATCGTTGTGGTCATCGCCGACAAACGTCGGAAACTCTTCGGATAGAAACTGAAAATCAAATGCTAAATAGTTGACCCCCTCAGGCACATCCAGATCAATGCGGAGAATGGTGACGTCCAAGTCACTATCACCCCGCACGTTGTTCCCGCCAAGATCAAAGCTGGCGGCCTCGCCGGGGTCATTGATCAGCGACGCATCTCCACTGGACAAGACGCCGTAACTGGCCGGAGCATTGGCAGCGTTGTAGGCACCCAGTGGCTGAGTACCGACCGCGTACGAGTTGTCGATGGCCGGCAAACTCTCGAACTGGGCACCGACAATGATGGATGCGTCCGCAGCCATTGCTCGGGCAACATCCAAGGCAGGCGCATCGGATTCGACCCCCACATCACCGGCATGCGCCGCATACCAACTCAGGTTTTCCGGATCATCGTAGTCCCAGCCATACTGCCAATCATTGATATAGACGGTGGCCGAGGCCGATTGCCCCTGACCGTCGGTGATAGTGTATTGAAAACGATCGCTGACCGTACCGGCAGGGACCGTCAAGATCAGATAGTCCCCCGAGGGACTGATCTCGACACTGCCACTGGCCGGTTGAGTCACCGAGTCGATCAAGATCGATGCGCCGGCCGCCTGGCCGTCATTGTCCAGGACAAAAACGTGATTGGTGGTATCCGTCGCAAAGTCGGTGACGTAGTCGTCTTCGGCCCACACGCCGCCATACCCTCCATACCCACCGTAGCCTCCATACCCACCATATCCGCCGTAGCCTCCATACCCTCCGTAGCCGCCGCTTTCCAGGTAGACGGTCGCGTCCGCCGTATTGCCATTGCCATCGTCAACGGTGTAGGTGAATTGGTCTGAGGTGAAATTCAGATCCGGCACATAGGTCAGATAGCCGTCACGAATCTGGACAGACCCTTGCGTAGGATTGGTAGCGCTGACAATGGTCAGCGAATCGCCATCGGGATCCCAGTCGTTGTCCAGTGCGAATATGTTCAGTGGCACTCCTCCGACGACAGCATAGATGGTGTCGTCGACC
>JANQJJ010000125.1 GCA_028281725.1 Pirellulaceae bacterium
TCGATAGCCCAGTGAACTGTGAGGCCGCACCGTGTTGTAATGTCTCCGCCATCTTTCAATCAGCACTTTGGCTTCCAATAGTGTGTCGAAGATCTCTGGGTTCAACAGTTCGTCACGCAGCTTGCCATTGAATGATTCGTTGTAGCCGTTCTCCCATGGACTGCCGGGTTCGATGAACAACGTCTTGACGCCCACACGCGACAGCCAGTCACGGACTGCCTTCGCAGTGAACTCGCTGCCATTGTCGGAACGAATATGGGCTGGAACGCCTCGCGTGCTCATCAACCAGCTCAGCCGTTCCAAAACATCTTCGCTGTTGAGTCGCCGACCGACATCAATCGCCAGACATTCACGGGTGTATTCGTCGATGAGCGTCAGCATCCGCATCGGACGACCATCGCTGGTTCGATCTCGCACGAAGTCGTAACTCCAAACGTGATCACGATACGCCGGCCGCAGTCGAACACACGAGCCATCGTTCAACCACAATCGTCTGCGTTTGGGCTGTTTCTGCGGCACTTTCAAACCTTCACGACGCCACAATCTGGCCACGCGTTTGTGGTTCACCTTGAAGCCCTCATCGCGAAGTATCTGGGTGACCCGGCGGTAACCGTAACGGCCGTACTGCGTCGCCAGCTCGATCATTCGTCTCACCAAGCGCGGTTCATCACTGGGCACATGCCGCTTGCGACGTTGTGTCGATCGCGGTTGGCCCAGCACCTTGCATGCCCGACGTTCACTGACGACATCGTGGCCCAACGTATCACGCACTTCGTTGACCACGCGTCGCCGCTTGGTCGGGCTCAGAAGTTTGGGTTGGCAGCCTCACGAAGAATCGCCTTGTCGAGTTCAGCATCCGCAAGCAAACGCTTGAGTTGGGCGTTTTCCTTCTCAAGTTCCTTGAGACGCTTCGCCTAGTCAGTGCGCATCCCGCCGTATTCTTTTCGCCAGCGGTAGTACGTCTGCTCCGTAACGCCGAGCTTCTTGCAGACTTGAGGTACGGGCAGCCCTTTGCCCAACTCAACTTCCGCCTCACGCAACTTCGAGATGATCTGTTCGGTCGTGTGTCGATTACGAGCCATATCCATTGCCTTTCCTGAATGCGTCCATGCTGAATCCTCTACATTCAACATGGACTCGGTTCAGGGGGCAACGTCAGCAAAAGAACTGAAAGCACACGGTCTCACACTGATGCCATTTCCCAAGCCGGACAAAAGGCGTGCGGTTGTAAACAGCCCGTACGGGCATTTATCAGTACTCATCTGCAGTGAATTGTTGGAAGCCCGACGTGTGGCTGATTTGGCAAGCCGTGTTGAGGTTGTCGTAGTGCCTTCGTGGAATATGGATACGGCTTCTTATGACCATCTGATTCAGTCAGCTGGACTTCAGATGCACTCTATAGTCGCAATTGTGAACAATGGAACTTATTCCGATTGCCGGGCGTGGGCGCCGAAATCCCAGAGATGGGCTCGTGACTTGTGCCGGTTAATCGAGCGCAATGAAAACGACGTTGTATATGTTGACTTACCACTAAACTCTTTGCGTGAATATCACACTCAAGTGACGTGGTTTCCGAATGCAGGCAAACGCACTAACGATGCAGAACCGGAATGGCGTCCAGTCCCTCCAGATTGGTCGATGGTTAATGGGCCGCGTCATGAAGCGAACGAATGATGGCATAAACAAATTGTGGGCAACTCTATGCATTTTCGCATCGCCGATACATTCACAGACAGTCTCGCCAAACTCACCGGCGACGAACAGAAGGCAGTCAAGACGACGGCTTTTGATCTGCAATTAAATCCGGCAAATCCGGGGCTGAGTTTCCACAAGTTAGACCGGGCAAAGGACAAAAACTTCTGGTCGGTACGCGTCAGCAGGGATATTCGCGTCATTGTCCACCGCACAGACCGCAGCCTCTTGCTCTGTTACGTCGATCACCACGACGATGCCTACCGATGGGCTGAACGCCGGCGACTTGAGCGACATCCGAAAACCGGGGCCGTCCAACTCGTCGAGATTCGCCAGACGGTTCGAGAGATCGAAGTACCCAATTATGTAGACGCTCCCACGCCAACGAAAGAAGAGAAGCCACCGCTCTTCGCGAAAGTGAGCGACGATGTGCTGCTTGGCTATGGCGTTCCAGCCGGGTGGCTTGATGATGTGCGTGCCGCAAATGAAGATTCACTATTTGAACTGGCGGACCATTTACCGAAGGAAGCCGCCGAGGCATTACTCGAACTCGCGACCGGTGGCGAGCCTGTGCAGCCTGTTCATGCCACGGACACAACCGATCCGTTTACGCATCCGGATGCGCAGCGACGTTTCCGCATCATGCCGAACGCGGACGAGTTGTCGCGAGCGTTGGACTCGCCTTGGGATCGCTGGATCGTGTTTCTTCATCCGGCCCAACGTGATGTCGTTGAACGTGATTACAACGGGCCGGCGCGTGTTTGCGGATCAGCCGGCACAGGCAAGACCATCGTTGCACTACATCGAGCCGTCCACCTCGCTCAACAACATCCTGAATCTCAGGTATTGCTCACCACATTCTCAATCACCCTCGCGCGGCACCTTCGAAACAGGCTCGCTCGACTGGCACCACCGGACTCGCCGTTGGCATCACGCATAAACGTTCGGGCCATCGACGAGGTAGGCCTTGACCTTTACGAGTCGGTCTTCGGCACACCAGAAGTGCCGACCCCCACAATGATGCGCACCATCTTGGCGGATGCGGCCAATGTAGTTGGCGTCGAACAGTTCTCCGAAAACTTCCTGGAATCGGAATGGCATGATGTTGTCGATGCTTGGCAGTTGCTCACGTGGGAGGAATACCGAGACATTCCAAGGCTTGGTCGAAAGACGCGGCTTGGCGAAAAGCAACGGGCTCTGGTATGGAATGTATTCGAGCGGGTACGTGAAACCCTCATGGAACGAGGTCTCGTCACGATGTCAAGTGTGTTTGGTGCCGTGACTTCGCAGATCAAAGAAGGCAAGTTGATCGGTTCCGAGTTTGCTGTCGTTGACGAGGCGCAGGACATCAGTGTGTCGCAACTCCGATTCCTTGCTGCGGTGGCTGGAGACAAGCCGAACGTATTGTTTTTTGCGGGCGATCTTGGTCAACGAATCTTTCAAACGCCATTTTCATGGCGTTCACTCGGGGTCGATATCCGCGGTCGATCACACACGCTACATGTGAACTACCGAACGTCCCATCAAATTCGAATGCAGGCCGACCGGCTGCTCCCAGCCGAATTGGTCGATGTGGATGGTATCCCTGAGTCGCGAAGAGGCGTCATATCTGCTTCCAATGGCCCCGACCCCGCGATCGAGGTGATTGACTCGCTCGACGCAGAGAAGGAGACCGTTGCTGCTTGGCTCAAAGCAAGAACGAAAGATGGCGTACAGCCACATGAGATCGCCGTATTCGTTCGATCTGAAGCCGAGTTCCAGCGGGCACAAGCTGCCATATCCGCTGCCGGATTGGATGCGCTTGTTCTAGACAGCGCGACTG
>JANQJJ010000165.1 GCA_028281725.1 Pirellulaceae bacterium
GATCCGGCTTGGGCACATTCGAGACTTACTTGGTCAACGCGACCAGCTGGACAAGTTCGACCAGGCGCTGCGATCGGTTCTCGACAGGATCGCCGAGAAAGGCGTGCTCGAAAAACTCAGCCATGACAGTGAGCAGGGAAGCCAGCGATCGATTATCGTCTTCCCGGCTGGCACGCCGACCGACAAAGTCTTTGAAGATGTGGCCGGAGTGCGACGAGCCGAGATTGTTGCGGAACTGCCGCAGCAAGTCACCGAGAAATTCCAGCAGACGTTTGATAGCCCCGATGCGTTGATCGTCGCTAGAATGGTCAGCAAGCTCTTGGTGGAGAACCTTCCGGTTACCTTGCACTATCGCCAAGACTTGAGCGAGCAAGCCCGTCGCAAGGCAGAAGAGCTGGTCGAAGATGCGGTCGTCTCGTATTTCCCAACCGTGAGCACACTTGCCCAAGCGGGCCGCCCTCTCTCACGCGACAACGAGCTGCCGTTGCTGAGAGCCGAGTATGACGCCTGGATCAAGCAGTTGAGTTGGGGCGAAACGACCATTCGCCTGTTCGCCTTTGCCGGCATGCTGGCTGCCCTGTATCTACTTTGCGGGATGTACATCTATTTTCAGTACGACCGCACGCTGGTCACCAACCCCAAGCAGTTGCTCAGGCTGCTGGGCATTGTGGTAACCGCTTGCCTGCTCTGCACGTACACAGCGCCCGATCCATTGCGGGCCGAAGTCGTGCCGCTGGTGCTGTGCTCGCTGGCACTGACCATCACGTTTGGACGTCAAGTCGCTTTGCTGGTCACCACCTGTCTCGCGCTCACCGTCACTCTGGGACTGGGCTTGGACATTGGCGAGTTTGTGACACTCTGCAGCGGAACCTGCGCCGCCGCATTGCTGCTCGGCAGGATTCGCACGCGTACCAAGCTGATATACGTTGGCTTGGCTGCAGGCACAATCGTGACGTTGACTCACTTCGGCGTCGACACGGTGATTGGTAAACTCAATGTCGTGCTACCTGCTCCGGCAGACGGCTCCGAGGCTCCCACGCACGACTGGCTGTCGCTCATACCAGGCTTGGCTCAGGAATCACTTCGACTGGGTGGATTTACCTGGTTGGCTGCCGCGCTGATGACCGGGCTACTGCCCTACGTGGAGAAGATCTTCGGTGTTCAGACCGATCTCAGCTTGTTGGAACTCGGCGACGCCAGCCATCCGCTGTTGCGACAGCTTGCCCAACGAGCTCCCGGCACTTACAACCACTCCATCAATGTGGCTGCCATTTCAGAGGCGGCTGCCGATTCGATTGGTGCCCACGGCCTGCTAACGCGCGTCGGCGCTTACTTCCACGACATCGGCAAGATGTTCAAGCCCAACTACTTTGTCGAAAACCAAGAGCAGGGAGGAAACTGCCACGATACCTTGCAGCCGGCGATGAGCACGCTGGTGATCATCGCACACGTCAAGGATGGTGCTGACCTCGGACGCCAACACCGGTTGCCCAAGCCCATTATCGACTTCATCGAACAGCATCACGGCACCACGCTTGTCGAATATTTTTATCGAGAGGCAGCCAAACGCAGCCAGACAGACCCGAATAAAGAGGAGGTATCCGAGACTTCCTTCCGATACCCTGGCCCCAAACCGCAAACATTGGAAGCAGCCGTGCTGATGCTGGCCGATTCGGTTGAAAGTGCCAGCCGTACACTAGTCGAGCCCACTTCCTCGCGAATTCAGAATTTGGTCGAGCAAATCGCTATGAAGAAGCTGCTCGATGGGCAGTTCGATCAATGTGGTCTGACGCTACAACAGCTCGATCGCCTAAAAAGCTCCCTGGTCAAATCCCTGACCGCCATATATCACGGGCGTGTCAAATACTCTGGACAAGCGTCCGCCTAAGCGCATTCTATGAGCGACGATCAGATCGACTTGGATATCGAGTACCACGTAGAAGGGGTCGCCGAGGATACGGAGCGGTTCACACGGGCGGCCTCATGGATCGCAGGACGCTTCGGACTCGAGCGGCTGACCGCCAGCGTTGCGATTGTAGATGACGCGACGATCCATGATCTCAATCGCGAGCGTTTGGGACACGACTGGCCCACGGACGTCATTAGTTTTGTTTTCGAAAATGATAGCGGGCGAGTCGAAGGAGAAGTTATTGCCAGCTCCGATATGGCTAGCCGCGTGTGCACCGCGGCAGGCTGGTCTCAGAAAGACGAGTTGCTGCTCTACGTCATTCACGGAATGCTGCATTTGGCGGGACTGGATGATATCGTCCCTGAGGATCAACTGGCAATGCGTTCGGCTGAACAAGAGTGCCTCATGGCCCTGGCAGTCTCCAGAGCCGACGAGCATCTGGCCAGGTGGTCTGAAGTTTCCTACTAAGTTGGTGGAGTGCCGGAAACGGTAGCGTTGATTGGATGAGTATCGGTTGGCTAGGAATGCTAATGTGCGTCTGCTGGGCGCTGACGCTGGTCGGTGGCCTGGGTGTCCATGTGCTCGAAAACTTCAACGGTCGGAGACTGGAAGCCTACTGCCGGTTGCGACGCCAACCAGCACGATTTGGGGAAATTCTTGACCGGCAAGAGGAAGCCTCTTCCGCAGCCCAGTACTTACTCCTGTTCAGTCTGGTTAACGGCTCACTAGCGGCAGGCGCCTGGTTCTTCACCAGCGGCGAAGTGCAGATCATTGAAGGCCGACTTCAGTCCGACGTGAGCCAACTAACCATCCTCGGTTGGGTGACAGCCTGGCTGATCGTCTTGACCTTGGCTGGAGTCTGGCTGCCAAGGATCTTTGTCCGTCAGAGCTCGTCCCTGTTCTTGTTTCACTCCTGGCCCGTTTGGAGAGGACTGGCGATTCTGGCCCGCCCCATCGTGGGCTTCGGCGATTTGTTTTCCTGGCTCGGGCAGCGGCTCAGCGATACGCCCGAGGCTGAAGACTTCGACGAAGGAATGCTCGAAGACGAAATACGGACGATGGTCACGGCCGGCCAGCGCGATGGCGTGTTCTCCGAAGGCGTTCCGGAAATGATCCAGGGTGTCATGAACCTGGACGAGAACGATGTGGAAGAAATCATGACGCCAGGTAGTATGGTAGACGCCGTCGACATTGATTTGCCTTGGGATGAAGTGGTCAAACAAGTGGCCGACTCCGGACGCACCCGTCTCCCCGTCTTCCGAGGCACACTCGACAATGTCATCGGCATCCTGTTCGTCAAGGATTTACTCAGTACGATTGCCGACGAGTCGGTCAGGCCCGGCCCCAAAACGCTGGAGTCCATCCTTCGTAAACCCTGGTTTATTCCTGGTGGCAAACCCGTAGACCAACTGCTGCGTGTCTTCCTTCACAATCGCAATCATATGGCTATCGTCGTCGACGAATATCAGCAGTTCGTTGGAGTCGTGACGATCGAAGACGCGCTGGAAGAAATCGTAGGCGAAATCGCCGATGAGCTCGATATCGACGAAGATAGCGAGCTGGTATACGATGAATCGACTCACCAGATAGAAGCCGAAGGCAAGGTCCCGATCGAGAGTATCGGCAAACTCCTGGGTGTCGATTTACCCGAATCAGACGACTACGACACCGTCGGCGGATTAGTGATTCATCGCCTATCGGAGATCCCGACCATTGGTACCGAGGTCGAACTAAACGGAATACGCATTACCGTTTTACGGGCTACCAAGAGGATGGTTCAGCGCGTACGACTGGAGCTGATCGATTCCGACGGCAACTCCTCTTCACCCGAGCCGGTCGCCGTTTAGGGTCCCAGCACCGCCGATTACTTGCCGGCAGCTAGAAGAGGATCGTCCATTTGCTGCATCAGCATTCGCAAGTCGCGTTTTAGACTAGGCAGTTGATCTGCCAGCTCCGCAGATTCCGACAGATCGCTGCGTTCCTGAGGATCCACGCTGAGGTCGAACAACAAGTACTTCTCGGCACCGGGATAGTAGATCAGTTTCAGGTCGCCACGGCGAACCATACGCTGTTTATCCTCGCGGTACGCTCCGTAAATCAACTCATACTGCTCCGCTCGCTCTCCTCGAATCAGAGGCAACAAGCTTCGAAACTCAACATGCTCCGGCTTCTCCACACCCGCCAATTCCAGCGCTGTCGGAACAAAATCCTGAATATACACAGGCGCGGTAATCCTCCTGTTTTCAGGAATGCCGGGTCCTACCACGATGAGTGGAGCCTTCATGCTGTGTTCATACATACTCTGCTTGCCAAGCAATCCGTGCTGTCCGCACGCTAACCCGTGATCGGCCGTCATCACGATGTAAGTATTGTCCGCCAACCCGGTTCGTTCTAAATCATCTAGAATCTTACCGACTTGCGCGTCCAGGTGCGTTATCAGCGCAAAGTACTCTTGTCGGTGCAGCCTGATCGCCTCGTGCGTTCGCGGCCAGGGAGCCAGCCGTTCATCACGCAGGGCCTTGCCGGCACCCATTTCCTCCATGTAAGGATTCTCGGGCATGAAGTTCTCCGGGATCAGCAGGCGATCTCGGTCGTAGCGCTCGACGTACTCCCTGGGCGACTGCCGCGGATCGTGAGGGGCATTAAATGCCAGATACATGAAGAAAGGTTGGTCGCTGTCGGCGGCTGCTTCCAGAAAGGCTCGGCCGTCATCGGCCAGCACCTCGCTCCAGTGCTTGCCTCCTGCCCAAAACCCGCCCTGCTTGGTGTCCCAGGGCAACCAATCATCTTTGGCACTGGGGCGCTGATAGCTGGCGGGAGTATCCTTCGGCATCCCCGGCCGTATGTGCTCGGCATGATCGTAAATCTTGCTGGCGTCAATCTTGACGTGCCATTTTCCAGAGATGAAAGTCTCGTACCCAGCGTCGGCCAACATCGGAGAAAGCATCCGCCGTGAGGCTGCTTCTGCCTCGAGTTTTTTTCGGTCGTCAACGGCATGCGCCCGCCACAAAAACCGCCCCGTATTCATCATCGTGCGGCTGGCAATGCAAATCGCTCCGTTCCAACCGCCCATATTGTACGCGTTGGAAAAGGATACACCGCGGCGAGCCAATCGATCCAGATTAGGTGTTTGGACCTCCGGATGCCCCAACGCACCGATCGTGTCAAAGCATTGGTCATCGGTCAGCAACAGCAAGATGTTTGGCTTGCGCTCAGTCGCCGCCAGGTCGGAAGACTGAGCGTGGACTAGCAAAACCACTGCCAGCACCGCCAGCAACTGAGTGGGTCGAATCATAGTTACCTCACATACACGCAAAAACCGATCGAAACGAAAAAGCCAGCTTACTCCAACCGAAGCTGGCTGTGTGGCAGCCGCCGCAAAATCGCCGCGTCCAAGTGCCAGCCTGCGCGGCGAAACCTATCTTCTTGCCTAAAAGACGGTGCCGCATGGCACGTAGCACCATGGATGCATGCCCACTTTTCCCATCTCCGACTTTCCGGCTCAAACCGCCTCGTAACCGTCATCAATCAGGCCTTGTCGCCTGAGTTCTTCCCATACTTGCCGGTCGAGCGTCGCCGCTGCGGCGTCGACATGAGTCGGAATACGGTCGGCACGACTGGAACTGAGAGCGACTGCGCTGATACCCGGATGCGATTTTCCGAATGCCACGCCCACGTCGAAAGCAGATACCCCCAGTTCTCGGCACGCATTATGGAACTTGGTTCTCCAAGTAAGGCACCGCCGGTCGTCCTCATTTTGCGGATCCAACTGACGATAGTCCAAAAATTCGCCTCCCAACAAGAACCCACCGTGAAACAGCGCCGAGTTGATAACGCCCACGTTCCGGCTGGCCAGCCGCTCGATGAATTGAACCAGCTCCGGAGGGTGATGCATGATCGTGAAGCTGTTCGCCAGCATCACCCAGTCGAAATCGCAATGGCCATCTAGCTCCTGAATCGTCCGCCAATTTTTCGCACCGACTCCCACACCCGCCACTTGGCCGGCCTGTCGAAGTTCCGTTAGCGCGCGATAAGCTTCCAAGATATCTCCCAAACGACGATTTCGATCTTCTTCATCGGTCGCCGCCGCTAGATACTCGTCGGGGTCGTGGACGGAAACTAGTTGGGCAGGGTAGTTGCCTAGCAAGTCGTTCCCCTCCTGCCAGCACCGCATGATTCCGGCGTAGCTGATGTCCTGAACGGCATCGTGCTCGATGTCAAACCACACCCCAGGCTCGAACGTCGGCTCCGGTGAAGTCAGTGGAACCCTCCGCCAAGCCAATTTGTTGCTGATGATCACCGACTCTGGAGAGACGTGCAAAGCCTCTAACTCGCGGCCTATAACCTCCAAAGAAAGCCCAGCTCCGTACTTGCCGGCCGAATCGATCACGACGGGAGACAGGCCACTGGCCATCCATTGCCGAACAATGTCCGCCTTCGCCGTCACCGAAATAGCGCGAAACAGATTCCCCAGGCTGGTCGCTCCAAACACGACCGGAGGAATCTGGAGTCCTGTTTTCCCAAGCAAGCGACGTTCTCTCACGCGATAGCTCCCGCCATTCCACCGCTCGCTTTCCAGTACCTATCAATCGATCAACCGATACGCGCGCTGAGCGTTTTCGCCCCAAAAATCAATCTGTTCCTCATCCGACAACTCGCTCGCAAGCGACTCGACAGACTGCACCCACTGCGAATAACCGGTGCGCAACAGGCAGACAGGCCAATCGCTTCCATACATCAGACGCCGACTGCCAAATGCCTCCAGCGCCACATCCCAGTAAGGCCGAATCGTTTCCACAGACCATTCTTCGTCACGCACTTCCGTAGCCACTCCTGAAAACTTGCAGCTCACGTTCTGCCGCTGAGCCAGCAAGCGAATGTTGTCTGCCCACTGGTCATCAAACTGAGCCGAGCGGATCGTCGGCTTCGCGATGTGATCAAGCACGAATGGTTGCTGCGGATGTCGATCGACGAACTCGATGGTGTTCGGCAAATGCTTGGCGAAGATCAGAATATCGTAGACTAGATTGTATCGCTGCAATAGAGAGATACCGCGTCCAAAGTCGGCCCCCAGAATGAAGTCATCGTCGGGTTCATCCTGAACGACGTGCCGCACCGATTTGAGGTAGGACGAATGCGTCAGCCTCTCGAGTTCACCTGCGACATGCTTGTCGGCCAATGGTACCCACCCCACCACGCCATGCACGATTTCCGCCTGCTCAGCAATACCAATGAGCCACTCTGTTTCCGCAATGGTCTGCCGAGCTTGAACCGAAACGACCGCGTCGACTCCCGCGTTGTCGATCTCGGATTGCAAGTCACCGGGTCCGAAATCGCGCCGCAGAACGGCCATCTGATCGTTGATCCACCCATACTCTTCCGCCGAGTAGTCCCAAAAGTGATGGTGGCTGTCCACGCGCATGATCGAATCATTCCCAATGAGAAAATCTGGCCTACGCAGACGTCGGCCCGTCGATGCTTGAGCCCGCACTGAAGTTCTCAAGACAGTCAATCGTCAGCCGGAGTGGGCAAACCGCCAACTCTCCGGCAGCGTTCGCAGTTTACGACCTGAACGATCAAATGCCAAGCGCCCCAACACGGATCAACAAGGACCATTTTTTCCTAACTTTCACCGGTGACGTCTGAGGCAGCCCAATCCGCCGGACGCTACCTGCACACCATAGGAACAGATGCCCGGCGGGCTGGAGTGCTCACTTAGCCGGCAACGGCCCAGCCACTTCACAACAGGCGCTCGAGCGGTTGGTACACCAAGCAAGCAGAGAGGACGCTACGACGAAGAAGCACCGACCCGTAGAGCGGTCGCTGACGTGGAGCGGAGCGGCCGGCAACTTGCGGTATACTATGCTGTCTTCCAACGGAACTTGCCCCACTCGCGTTTTGTAAAAATTTTCGCACCCATGAAAAGGCTCTCCAGATGAACCACAAGCGAATTGACTTCAGACCTGCTGCGGGTTTGCTGCTACTGCTAAGCCTGGCTTGGTTGCCCGTACGGGCTGACGAACCGCTCGACATCGGTAGCCGGCTGGAATTGTTCGTCGATGATTACTTGATCGGTGAAATGACCGAGGACGTGCACCAGCAGTTGATCGAGCCCGAGCCGAGAGAGGTAGTGCTGGTTACCGACGAGCCTTGGGAAGGCAATACGAGTGGCTATTACAGCTTGTTTCGCGATGGGGACATCTACCGGATGATCTATCGTGGTTGGCAGCACGACCAAGAGAAAAGGGCGGCTCATCAGGAGGTCACCTGCTATGCGGAAAGCGTCGATGGCATCCACTGGACGAAGCCTAACCTCGGACTGTTTCCGTGGAACGGCTCCAAGGAAAACAACATTGTCTGGCTCGGACCCGGCACGCACAATTTCACCGCTTTCCGCGACGACAACCCGAAAGCGTCGGCCGACTCGAAATACAAGGCGTTTGGAGGAGGCAGTGGCGGCCTGTTGCCTTTTCAATCACCCGACTGCAAACAATGGAAATTGGTCCAGGATCAACCTGTCATTGTCAACGGCGCTTTCGACTCGCAAAATCTCGCCTTCTGGGATCCCGATCAACGCCGGTACCGAGCCTACTGGCGTTACTTTGGCGACGGAGTGCGATCGATTCGGACCGCTACGTCCCGAGACTTCATCTCCTGGGAGGAAGAAGCCGACTTGCGCTATCAGGAAGGCACTCCGCGGGAGCATCTTTACACCAACGCGATCCAGAAGTACTTCCGAGCGCCACACATTTTCATTGGCTTTCCCACGCGTTATGACGCCAAGAGCCAACAGGTGGAGCCGATCCTGATGACCAGCCGAGATGGTCAATCGTTTGCGCGGTATGCCGAGCCGGTCATTGCCCAGTCGGCTCCCAAAGACCGCGACCACAATCGCAGCAACTATATGGCCTGGGGCATGTTCGAGCTGCCCGGCAGGCCAAATGAAATCTCCGTCTACGCAACGGAGAACTACTACGAACCAACGCCGGGACGACTCCGGCGATTCGTTTACCGGGTAGACGGTTTTGTGGCGCTGAGAGGCTCGGCAGATGGCGGAACAGTGACCACCAAAAAACTGCGCTACCAGGGGCAGCCTCTGCTCTTGAATTACCAAGTACGTCCCGAAGGCGAGCTGTCGGTCCAGGTTCTCGACGAATCAGGAGAGATGATCGGACAGTCGGAGCGGCTCGTTGGTGAGGCCGTCGATGAGCCAGTCGTCTGGAAACTGGCGCCGCCAAACCATCCCCAGGCCGTCCAACTTCGTTTCAAGCTAAAGAACGCTGACCTGTTCTCGCTGCGTTTGAAGTAAACTCGGGCGCACGCGATTATGGCCCAACGCGTTGGCGGCCAATGGCGACGTCATCAAGGAAAAAGTGTTGGTTGGTCGTCGCGGTCCAGGTTCCTCCGTAGTAGAGATTGATCCACACGGTTTCAATCTTCAGCGTTTGGACGTCGCGCATCCGGACATCGGTCTTTTCGAAGACGAGCTGGCCATCAACCCAACCGCGTAGAATGCCATCGTTTTCGCGGGGCGAGTTGAGTTTGACTTGCTGTTCGATGCAGTACCAGCGGTTGTTCTCCAAGCCGGCGAAGCCGTCGCGGTCCCAAACCCAGTGGTCGCCATATTTTCCTTTCATATCGGCGTGGTAGCAGTAAAACCCGATCGGCGTGCGTCCGTCTTCCTGCCCTTGAAACAGGCCCCGCGCCGACCATCCGTCGGTTCCGTCGACCCGGCGTCCGCCCCATCCGGCACGTCCATAGGTGCCACCAATTCCGGGTAGCTTTCCGCCGTGCTCGGGTTTCCAGTCGTCTCCTAATCGCACGTAGTATCGAAAGTAGATTTCCTCGGGTTCATGCCCCATGCGTTCCTCGAACCGATAGGCCAAGCTGAGACCGTAGTGCCCATCTTGATCGATGCGAATGCGCAGCGCCTTTCCATCCCGAGGCTGGAATTTGCGCGGGAGGTCCTGAATCACCGTCTCTGCGCGCTTCGGCTTTTGCCGCTCGCCCCACTCCTGCCACCAGGTCTCCGATTCGAAGTCACAGTTGAAAACGCCTGGCGACTTCTGCGGCTCATCTGCGCCGACAACGCCTGAGTATCTCAGTGCCCCAAGCGCTGCGAGACCAATCAGCAATGCGGCCGTCTTAGTTTCTCGCGTACTCAAAGAGCTCACCTGAATTCTGGTTCCCGCTGCGCGACCGGTCAGAAGAATGCCCAGTTGCCTTTCTAGTGCTTCTTAGCTGGCGTTTTCCAGACGAGGAATCCGCTGACGTGAAGCATGCTGAGCATCTTCGCGCCAATACAGGATCTCCTCTTCGCCCATCTGCCAACAAAGAAAGGCTTGGCGGCCCCTCATGATTGTCGGAAACTCAATGCAACCCTCTTCAGGTTGACGAAGCAACACGCCAAGAGACTCCAGTTCCTCGCGATACTGCCAAATACGATCATACTCCTCTTGCAGATCGGCGCGACTCTCGGCCATTTCATCGTCGTACTGCTGGCCCGAGGTTCGTTTGCCTTTGCGAAGTAACCGATGCAGGTCGGATCGTCGCCCAGTGACGCTACGAAAGATATCGGCAATGTCCGAAACGATCGAACGAACCAGCGGCAACATCGCGTTTGCCTCGTCGATCGTGAATCGCTTGACGACTCGTTCAGATGTGGATTTATCTTTCATCATGCGACAAGCTGCCAATTATGCTGGTGCGACCGTGCTCTGGGTCCACCTTGAATCCCCGACGTTCTCCCTCCGTCGCCCCAATCAAAACACCCTTTAAGAATCACCGCCTTCAAATGGGCCGCTACTAAAATCTACGTTGATACGGCAGCCCATGTTCGCCAGTATTCTCACCATTGAGCATAATTGGACAAGCAGCCTAGCGTCACCACTTTGTGAATCGTTCACACAGTTAGTTTGACTTCAGATTGCGTAAATTCTGTCGAATAATCGGCCGATAACGATCTAACTACTGCCGTGGCTATCCTGACATTTCCGAACCTCAAATATGGACGGGAAATATGGCTGTTCGCATGAATCAAGTCGCCAGCGGGTGCATGGGAGTTTTGCTTGCCCTTAGCTACAACTCACACGCGCAGTCGCCACCTGCTACCCCGGCCACAGCCAAAGCCCAGGCCGATGGGCTTAAAAGCTGGCTTGTACGCGACCCCAATACGGGCCGACTCTACCGCCAAGAGCTGCTCAACGTTTCTGTCCCGACTGTTCAGTGGGAAACTCAAGCCGTCAATCAGACGATTTATGAACCCAGGACGGCTGTTCGGACCCAACCCACCCAACGGACGGTCTACACTCCGCAGACGCAGTATGTCATGCTGTCTCGACTCCGCGGCGTTTGGAATCCGTTCCGCAGGCCGACGGTCACCTATCAGTTCAGGCCGGTCACCACCTGGTATCCACAAACTCAGACCGTTTACAACTCGGTAGCGGTTCAGGAATGGGTTCCGAAGCAGCAAACAGTCTACGTTCAGCGGCCGGTCCAGAAAATGCAAACTCGGCAGCAGCTGGTTCAAACGGAAATTCCCCAGCCGGTGTCGACATCCCCCATCCTGACCAGCCCGGCACCGATCATTGCCAGTCGGCCTCTGGTCAGCTTCCCTCTGCTAGCTCGACAGCGCATATTACCCTGGCCCGCGCGGAGTTCGATCTCCCCCGCTGCGGCAACGAACGGCTTACGCCCGATCACGAGCGTTTCCCCTATCGCTTCGGTTCGTTCAGCGACCTATTCTGCTCCCATGCGTACGGCATCAAACAACTCGGGCCGCGTTCGCGATACATTCCAGTCGGGCATGTCGGCTACCGTATTGCGTTAGTGCGCGCCATTGGTTGAGACGTGCATCGCCCTCGCTCGATGGAGCAACGATTTCGTTGACCGGACACGCTGCAGGCCCCGAGCGGCTCGCACCCGTGCTCTGCAAACGGTTGAGGGGGCAAGTGAGATTCCCCCCTAACAGCGCAAAAAAATAAAGCTCGCGATTGGTTCACGAGCTTCTTGGCGGAGCTTGATTGCTGAAGTCTTGGACTGTCTGGAAGCGTACCAAGCCGATTAAGAGCGCCTATGAAGCGACCTTAGCCGGGAGCCTCTAATCTTACTTCTTGCGATGTCGAATCTTAGCGCGCATACGCCGCTTCTTGCGACCAACTTTTCGTCTACCTTTGCCGCTCTTCTTCACACCCACGAACTAGTCCCTCCGCAAATCGTTAAATTGGTATCTGGCCTATCTGCCAGGCTAATCGGTTCTCGTCAGCGCGCTGGTTTCACCACCTGCCTTATCGCCTGATCTAGTTGTCGGCAGCTATGAAGCCTGCAAATTGTATCAATTCAGGCTCGATTCGCGAAGCCAACTGCTGAAAAAAAGCAGATATCGAGAGTTGCGGGCTTGGAGCGAGTGCGAAGGACCGGCAGCTGAATGCCGCTGCGAAGGCCAATCCCCGCCTCGGAATAAGAGTTCTCGGCGGCGAGCTCCGATCGACTAGTTTTCCTCCGAGCCCTCCGGGGCGTCCTCGACAGGATCATCGGAATCCTGCCCCGACAGCGCGAGCACCAGCTCGTGATCGCTTTTGGGCGGAACAAACCTCAGGTCAAGAACCAGATCGTCTCCATCCAGCTCCGCCTCGATCGGGATGCGGGCCACTTGGTCAGATCCGACCAGCGCCAACTCCTTTTGCAGCTGCCGTGCGCGACCAGGCGTCTTCAGGCGAACGCCCCAGCTTTGGGACTCGTAGCGATTCCAGGGCGTCGGCCCCAGCGGCACGGTCCGCTGAAACTCCGCGGCTTGCTCGATCTGACCGACTCCGTCCAGCTGAATTGCTAGACGTTTTGCCCGGTTCTTCAGGTTCTC
>JANQJJ010000182.1 GCA_028281725.1 Pirellulaceae bacterium
GGGCCAGAACTCCACTATGGCCCACTCGCCGAGTGCCTGGAGGCGGCGGGCTGAGAGTCGACCTCAACCCCAGTGGTGGACTTGCAAGAGGATCCTTCAGCGCTCATTCTGGTTTCATCCTTCCTGGATATGCTGTACGCGTGTCCGCCAGCCAACCTCGATTTCGGATCCGAAAATGACACACCGCATCAGAGTTTTCTCCCTGATGGCAACCGTCTGCCTGCTCGGGACATTCGGCGTTTCCTCAAAGTTAGGTGCCGCGGATGCCCCGAACATCCTCTTTATCTTCACCGACGACCACGCCAGTCAATCGATCAGCGCCTATGGCTCGCAGATAAACCAGACTCCGGCCTTGGATCGGATCGCGCGTGAAGGCATGCTGTTCCGTCGCTGTTATGTTCCCAACTCGATTTGCGGGCCGGTGCGGGCGGTGATCCAGACCGGCAAGTACTCTCACAAGAATGGGTTCCTGGTCAACGGAAACAAGTTCGACGGTCATCAGCCCACGTTCCCCAAGCTGCTTCAGAAAGCTGGCTACCAAACCGCCGTGGTCGGTAAATGGCACTTGGGAGAACACATGCCTCCGCAAGGTTACGACTACTCCGAGGTGTTGATTGGACAAGGTCCTTACTACAACCCGCCCATGCTAAAAAACGGTCAGCGGGTCAAACACGTCGGCTATACGACGGACATTATCACCGACCTGGCATTGGATTGGCTCAAGCGAAAGCGCGACCCAAACCAACCCTTCATGCTGATGTACCAGCACAAGGCTCCGCATCGCAACTGGCAACCCGGGCCGCGGCACCTGACGCTGTATGACGATGTCACGATCCCTGAGCCTGAAACGCTTTTTGACAACTACGCCGGTCGAGGAACACCCGCCAAGACGCAGGACATGTCGATTGCCAAAACAATGACGGCTTCCGACTTAAAACTCGAAGCACCGAAGAACCTGACTCCGGAACAGCTGAAAGCCTGGAATGCTGCCTACGAGCCGAAGAACAGGGCGTTTCGGGAAGCCAACTTGACTGGCGACGCCCTCGTTCGCTGGAAGTACCAGCGTTACGTCAAAGATTATCTGCGATGCGTTGCGTCCGTAGACGAGAACGTCGGTCGCGTGCTCGACTATCTGAGCGAAAGCGGTCTGGCTGACAACACCATCGTGGTTTACAGCTCGGATCAGGGATTCTATCTGGGCGAGCACGGGTGGTTCGACAAACGTTGGATGTATGAGGAATCGCTTCGTACGCCGTTCATGGTACGCTGGCCGGGAGTGGTCGAGGCGGGAAGCATCAACCAGGATATTGTCTCTCCGCTCGACTTTGCGGCGACATTCCTGGACGTCGCCGGGGCCGAGATCCCCGGCGATATGCAAGGACGCAGCCTGGTACCGATTCTTCGCGGTCAGACACCCGGCGACTGGAGAAAGACGTTCTACTACCACTATTACGAGTTCCCTGGCTGGCACGACGTGCGTCGACACTACGGCGTAACCGATGGACGTTACAAACTGATCCATTTCTACGAAGACGATGTCAACGAGTGGGAACTGTACGATTTGGAGACGGATCCCCACGAATTGCAGAGCCTCTACGGCTCGCGGCAGATCGCCTCGGTCCAACAGAATCTGCTAGCGGAACTTCAGCGGTTGCGCCGCGAACTGGCGGTGCCGGAAGTCGATCCGAGTGCCTCTTTGCGCGGCGGGCAAGACAATCCCAATTCGCCAGCGACACGAAGCCGAGCAGGGAAACCGTAGGCTGGTCCCGTTTCCGGACTATCGGAATCCTAGTAAACCTCGATACTCTTGATGGAGGCTTTGCCCTGACTCTTAGCCGCCGCCAGGCAGCGACAGGCGGCTTCAATCAGCTGAGCGGGTGTCAAGCCTGCTCCGGGTGACGATGCGGATGCGATGCCGACGTGATAGCGCGCCGGAACCAAGACCTTGGCAAGCGCGCTGCCAGAGGCCCCATCGAGCCGCTTACCCGTCAGCACCTCGACAAGACCATGACGCAGGAAGGACGTTGCTTCACCGCGTTCGAGATCGACCAGACACAGAATCAATTCCCCATCCGATGTCAAGAAACAATACGGGGCAACGGAGTGGGGATGTTCTGCAACCCAATTGACAAATTTCTGTTGCCACGAAGTCATGCCGCTATCCAGGCTCCCGCAGATTTCCTGGAGATCAGATTCGTCCTCGGGTTCCACAACGATTGAAGCCAATGCCAGTCCGCGACATTGCGTCCGGCAACCGGCGATTTGCCTGCGCAGCACGTTGGCGAATGCTGGGTCGTTGTGGGAATGAATCTGGGCAATCATGATCTTGGGATGGTCCAGCTCCATGACCGCCGCAGAAGCTGCTATGGCAACGGATTCCTCATCATCACACGTTCCCTGCACACTCCCATCGGTGCGATCGCGATATCGTCCATCTGGTTCACGCAGAGCTTCCGTATGCTCCAAGATACAGGCGGACTGCGAGTCCGCATCCCTGCGCCGCGAGTACGCCGCCGGAGATTCATCGGAGGATACTGCAGCGCGTGCGGTGTCCCCCATGTACCCGTCCCCGATGTCCCTCAGCGTTGCCTCAGAATACATCGTGTCTTGCTGCAGTCGCTTCTCGCGTGGATCTGCCGATACCAGCAGATGGACTAGTTCGCTCCAGTGCTCACCAATGCTGCTCCAAGGCACCGGGACTTCGATCCATGACCTGGGCAACACCACTTCGGTCTTCTTGGCAACCAACTCACCGGCCAGACGCCACAACAAATCGGGATCAGCCCAATTCTCAAGCCGTTGCTCCGCCACGTTCTGCTGAAAGGCTGCTAGATCGGACTCGGACTGCCTCGTAAACTGGCCGTCCTCCTCATTGAAACCAGAGACGTGATGCCGAGCCAATGCAGCAACATCCACGATTTCCAAACGCAGGTTTTCTCGGATCGTAGCGTGCAGCGACGCCTTGTATTGCAACCGCTCGAGCATTCCTGGAAAGTCGCAGCCCAGTTCATCACAAAGCGCAATCAGACATAGCGTTTCTGAGAGCCTCAGACGCGACATCCGGAACCCCTCACGCAGTCGGCCCGTCGCCAAACACCGATACAGGGGTAACAAGCTCGCGGCCAGCAGCCGGTAGCCGCTTTCGAGATCGTGCCGCGAACAACCGTCGGCAATACAGCGACTCAGCGCCGCTAGCCAACTCCCGGCATTCCGTGTTTCCCGGCACTCGTCGCGACTCGCCCCCTCGAGCATCGGAGCAATCATCTGATCCATCAGTTGCTGGATCTGGTCGTCAACGAAGTCGCTCGGGCACTCCGGGCTCACGGCCGGGCGAGCCAACCAGCGGAAAAACTGCCTGGGGATGGTCTCGGAACGGATCGTTCGCATTGCGAGTGCCGCTTCAGGAGCGAGCAATAGTTCGGCCGTCAGCGGTACAGGTACGGAGTCACGCATGGTCAGTTACTAGCGTTCAGTATCAAGGGAATTACGGCTGTGCCCTCCGCCAGATAACGGTAAGCCAGATTCCTAGTGAACGTTAGCTTACGCTTCGGACAAGAATGCCTGTCGAGGGAGTCCGATTGACCTTTGCGCGTCGGTGGTGACAATTTTGCGGGTATTAACGCATGGGCGCGTCAAGGGATGTCGCTCCAACCGCTGGATCCACGCCAAATGGCTGGGGCGGTTTCCCGCAGGTGGGTTGGCGTCTGCCGCTGCTGAAGGCCAATTGCGAACCAGTTTGAGAGTATGGGAGTCCGTGGAGTGAGTCAGTTTGCCGTGATCTTGGCCGCCGCAGGAAAGAGCAGCCGCTTCCAAGACTCCTACCGCAAGAAGGTCTTCGCAGCCGTGGGCTCCAAACCCATGTGGATGTACGCTGCTGAGGCATTCTCCAAACGCAGTGACGTCGTGCAGATCATTCTGGTCATCGCGCCGGAAGACCGAGACCTATTCAATGAGAAATTCGCAGGAAACGCCGCCATGTTAGGTGTTCAAGCCGTCCTGGGAGGCGCTCAGCGAGCCGACAGCGTCCGCAACGGACTGGACGAAGTTCGTGCCGATGTGCCCATGGTTGCAATCCACGATGCGGCACGACCCTGCATTGCGGAAACATGGATCGATGCGGTGTTCCAGGCCGCCAGCAAATCGGATGCGGCCATCCTGGCCACTCCTTGCAACGCTACCTTGAAACGCGTCGACCCAGACCACACGATCTCAGAGACGGTTCCCCGCGAGCGTCTGTGGCTGGCTCAAACTCCCCAGGTGTTCAAATCGTCCTTGCTACGCAGCGCCTACGAGCAGCATCCCAACCCGAGTGCAGCGACCGACGAGGCCTCCATTGTCGAAGCCGCCGGCCACCGAGTAAGGGTGGTCGAAGGAAGCCCCTTGAATATCAAGGTCACCACCAAAGCCGACATGAAGTTCGCTGAACTGGCTCTGAAAGCACTTCCCAAACCCAATCCATTTCCGTTTGGCTAAGCAACCCATTTCTAGGCAGCTGATGAGTAAAGCAACCATCCTGGATGAGCTCGCGTGGCGCGGTTTGATCCATCAAAGCACCGCTGAAGACTCGTTGCGCCATTTGCTGGCGACCCCTCAGCCGGTGTACGCGGGATTCGATCCAACCGCTGCGAGTCTCCACTGCGGTAGCCTGCTGCCGCTGATGATGCTCCGGCGATTTCAGCAGTTCGGGCATCGGCCCATCGCTCTCGTTGGCGGAGCGACCGGCATGATTGGCGACCCGAGTGGCAAAAGTCAGGAACGCGTCCTGCTCTCGCCAGACGTCCTGGCCAACAACGTCGAAGGCATGCGAACGCAGATGGCCCGCTTTCTAGACTTTGACGGGCCGGCACCGGCGACCCTAGTCAATAACCTGGATTGGATGGGCAGCTGGAGCTATGTTGATTTTCTGCGGGACGTAGGAAAAAATTTCCCGATCAATGTCATGCTCGCCAAAGATTCGGTGCGCAGCCGACTCGAAGGCGATGAGTCCGGCCTGAGCTACACGGAGTTCAGCTACATGCTGCTGCAGGCTTATGACTTCGTGCACCTCCACCAGCAACACGGCTGCACACTCCAAGTCGGCGGCAGCGATCAATGGGGCAATATCACCGCCGGC
Source organism: Pirellulaceae bacterium (assembly GCA_028281725.1). Taxonomy (GTDB): domain Bacteria; phylum Planctomycetota; class Planctomycetia; order Pirellulales; family Pirellulaceae; genus Aureliella. Next base: position 5,114 of record JANQJJ010000182.1, read on the forward strand.
ATTGATCTGGCCCGTCGGATGGGCGGCGCCCATTTGCACGGTTTAACCTGCCCGCTCCTGCTCACCAGCGATGGCCGAAAAATGGGCAAGACCGAGTCGGGGGCTGTTTGGCTCGACGCCAATCTCACTTCGCCGTACGCGTTTTACCAGTATTGGGTCAATGTGACCGACAGCGACGTGCTGATGTGCTTGCGTTTTTTAACAGAAATCGATCGCGATGAGTATCAGAGCCTTGAGGTCGCAGTCGCCGAGGAGCCGCACAAGCGAACCGCGCAGAAGCGACTGGCTAGCTGGCTGACGGAATTTATCCATGGTCCGGAGGGCCTGTTGGTTGCCCAGCGGGCATCGGCGGTCCTGTTTGGTGGAGAGATCTCCGACCTCAGTGATCAACAGCTAGTCGAGATCTTTCCCGATGTGCCCAGCACCGAGGTGACGCGGCAACAATTGGAAGAAGGTATCGGCCTGTGCGACGGCTTCTTCATGACGGGACTGGCCCAAAGTAAGAGCCAGGCCCGACGGACAGTCGAGGGAGGCGGGGCTTACATCAACAATCAACGTGTTGAGTCGGCCGACTACGTCGTCAATGCCAATGATCTGGCCAGCGAAACGGTCATCGTGCTGCGAAGTGGCAAGAAAAAATTTGCGTTACTGCGAGTCATTCCGGGCGATTGATAGGACGGCCGTACAGCGGTTGGACACGCTATGGGCCCGTGCGGCTTGCACTCGTTGCTAAGCCGTGCTTAGTCGATCGCGCCGACTACCTCGCCGCCATCGCGACTTCCCAGGGAACGCCACACGCCCAAATCGATCGATTCAGAGAGAAACTGAACCGAACCATCGGCCAGCGAGACTTGCACGCCACCAGTATGGTAGCTGCGCGCCGTCACCGCTGCGTACGTCACATTGGTGATGGACTTGCCTTCGCGATAAGAATTGAAATCGACGTCGAACTGTTGGCCATTCTGGGTGAATATCACCCGGGTATTGGGGCCGAACGTGGTCGTGAATCCTGTTTGGTGCACGCGTCCGTCGACCCATTCGGTATGACCGGAATTGGTCTTAAAACTGCCTCCCAAGGCGACGACATCGCCTGGGTTCCGCGGAGTCGCTGCGCCCAAAGCGGAAGGCTTGCCTCCGTCGCGCAAATACGGGTTCCAAGCCTTGACTTCCGCAAACGCAAGCGTGTTGCTGGTACCATCGGTTACGCTTGCCAACCGAGTGCGACTGTTGGGATAGACCAGGCCCGAGCCCCCCATACCGCCACGTGGATCGTAGACAAACCATTCGCCCACGTTCACGACGTAGCTCAGCGGATAGTGCGCGAAATCTGGATCGTGAGACTTCGGGCTCGGTCGAATTTCATCCTTGGGTTCACTGGGACAGATGTAAACGGGCACGCGGGTCCGCGCGACATGGCCCTGAGCACTGTAAGGCAGCGACCAATCAATGAGATTTTGCAGGTTCGATTGTTCAAGCTGCGGCAAGAGCCGCGCCTGAATCGACCACGAAGAACTGGGGACATCTTGACGGTAGTAGCCGGCCGGCGGCAAGCGCCGAAAGGTATCGTGATAGTTGTGCAGTGCGACGATCAGCTGCTTCATGTTGTTCGAGCAGCTCATGCGGCGAGCCGCTTCCCTGGCAGCCTGAACTGCAGGCAAGAGCAAACCGACAAGAATGCCAATGATGGCGATCACGACCAACAACTCAACCAGCGTAAAACCGCTACGACGCACCTGATTCGACACAGCCCTCTCCAAACAACTTCGGGTGAACAGCAAGGCCGGAGCCCCCGCGAACTAGAACCGAAGGTTGGCTGGCTAGAGTGCCGGAGACACTGTTGGCTGGCTTTAGCATTCGATCTTAGAAATTGAGATTCAATCTCAACAGCCGACAGTTTACTGCCAATACACACCGGCCCGCAAGCCCGGGCCGGCATAGAAATCGGTCGTTTTCCGAGTCAAGCCTTACTCGACCAGCGGCAAACGGACTTGTTGCAACCCAGTACGCTCCGGTAGCGCGTACCACCATAATTGTAAGCATCAGCACCTTCGGAACTCAGCGTTTCATATCGGGCATCAATGGCTCCATCACCACGGAGAAACATGCCGGCCCAATTCAAATCATGGTCAAACTGGAATCGCGTTGATCACGTCCGCATCAACTCGGACTCCAGCTCAGCCAGACGCCGCTGCCCCACGGCGGTCAACTGCAGCTGACTCGATGGGCCGGCCACCAGCTGAGTTTTTTGGCAGCGGCGCAGATGCCTGTCGAGCGTCTTGGTCGGCCAACAAAGCTCGCCCGCGAGACCGCTATCCGATGCTCCGCATTTCGAATCGTGAGCATTCAGCTGAGCAAGCCGCAGCAGGAGCAAGTGTTCCTGCAAGGTTTGGCGCGCCCGCAGCCTTCTCTTCCAGCGGGAAAACAAACCGCGGCGGGGCGCAAAAGCCAAGACAACCAAAAACAGCAGGCCGGAGGCGGATGACATGGGCCCGGTCGGCGAGATGTCCAGATACAGCCCGAGGTAGAACCCTGCCACGGCACTGATGGCGGCGAACAGCCCGCTGATCACCAGCATCGAAGGCAACTTGTTGGTCAGCAGCGATGCCGCAGCGGGCGGTGTGATCATCAAAGCGACGACCAGTACGGAACCGGCGGTCTCGAACGCCGCAACGGTCGTCAGCGACACAACCGCTAACCACAACGCGTGCAGCAGGGCCGGTTTGAATCCAAAGCCGCGAGCCAGCGTTTCGTCAAAAAGCATCAACTGGAGCTCTTTAAAAAACAGATACAGGAAGGCGGCGATGGCGAGCAACAGGATGAGCATGATGCCAAACGATTTGGGCCCCAAATCGAAGGCGCCGATTCGCAGGGTATCAAGCGGCGATAGCGCGAGATTCCCATCAATGATGCAGGAAGCGTGGAAATGCGTATTGCGCAGCTGCTGCGTGGCCAGCAGGACCCCCGCACTAAACATGGCTGCAAACACGATTCCTAAGGACGCGTCCCGATCGACCAGTCGCGTTCGATGAATGGCTTGAACAAGCAGGACCATTACCAGGCCGGTCGCGGCTGCCCCTGCAATTAGCAGTGGGGAACTTCGGTCGCGAAGCAACACGAAGGCAACCACAATCCCCGGCAGCACGGCGTGGCTGAGCCCCTCACATACCAAGGCTTCGCGCTTGACCACCAGCAATACGCCGCACAGCGCGCAGGTGATAGCGGTGATCAAGGCAATCGCTAACGTCCATAACTCAATAGTCATCGCGGTCACCTCGTCGGGTCGCTACGGATTGATGACGTAGAGTTCGCCGGCGTAGCCACTGAGCCAGCAGTCCGCGCCGCGGCGCGATCGCTAGCGATATCACAAACAAAGCCGTCGCGATCAAGACAATCACCGGGCCGGTAGGGACACGCGCGTAAGTTGAACTCAGCAGCGAGCCAGCCGCCCCACAGAAAGCGCCGATCACCGCAGCCAGTCCTACCATCGGCCCCAGATGCCGTGTCCACTGACGAGCCGTACTGGCGGGAGTCACCAGCAGCGCAATCATCAGGACGACGCCCACACTCTGAATGCCAATGACGATCCCCACCACAAGAACCAGCAACAGCAGCGTATCGATTCGATGGGTTCGAATTCCGAGGCTGTGGGCAAACTGCGGATCGAATGCAAAGACTTTGAATTCCTTCCACGCGGCCAACATGACGCCGATAGAACTGATGCCAAGGAGGCCAATCATCCAGAGATCACTTTGGCTCAAGGCGGCCGCCATACCAAAGAGATAGTCATCCAGGCCCGCTCTTCCCGGAATTGTCGGACTGGCGCGCTGGGTCCACCTGAGCAGCAACACCCCGGAACCAAAGAATATCGCCAACATCACACCCAGTGCGGCATCTTCCTTGATCCGCGTCTGCGCGGTGACGGACCGGGTGAGCAGTAGCGATGCCGTCCCGGCAGAGAGGGCGCCCGGTATGAGCACCCCCAGTGATTTGTTGCCCTGGCCGGTCAACCAGTAACACAACAAGAAGGCTCCCACGATGCCCACCAGCGAAGAATGCGCTACGACATCGCCAATCAGGCTTTGCCTCCTCAGGTAGGCGAAGCACCCCAGCGCGCCGCTTACCGCGCCGACGCCAGCCGCGCCCAAACAAACGGTACGCAGCGTGTAGTCTGTCAGCAATAACTCAAACAAATCTCAGTTTCCCAGAAGCCTGAATCCGAGCCTCGGCCTGCCGCTGGGGGCCAAGTGGGATGCCCTGCTCACAGAACGCCGGCGGCTATCGAACCTCCGTAGGTTCTCTCGATATTCTCCCGAGTAAACGTATCACCAACGATGCCGGAAGCAATCACGCGGCGGTTCAGGAGAGTCACCTGATCGAAATAGTCACGAACCGTCGTCAAATCATGATGAACGACCAGCAGAGTCTTACCGCGGCTTCGTAGCTGTTGTAACAAGGTGACGATGGCCTTTTCGGTCGTGGCGTCGACGCCGGCAAACGGTTCGTCCATGAAAAGAATCGGCGCGTCTTGGACGAACGCGCGGGCCAGGAAGATACGTTGCTGTTGCCCACCGGAAAGTTCACTGATCTGCCGGTCGGCCAAACCATCCATCTCGACCATTTTGAGCGCCGCCAACGTCTCTTCACGTTGCTTCGGACCTGGACGCCGAAGCCAACCGAGACGTCCATAGGTTCCCATTTGAACGAGGTCGAAGACCGTCGTCGGAAAATCCCAATCCACGGCACTCCTCTGCGGAACGTAGCCCACCTGAGTCATGCCCGGTTTCAGCCGTTTCCCGAACGTACGCACCTCACCGGCGAGTGTCGGCAGAATACCCAGTGCGGCTCTCAGCAGGGTACTTTTTCCCGCACCGTTAGGACCGACGATGCCCATCATGACACCCGCCTGCACGGCAAGACTGGCATCCCACAGGACCGGCCGCGCATCGTATGCTACCGAGAGCCCATCGATCGATAACGCAGGAGGGGGATTCACCATAACGAACTCAATTCTTCAACGAGTCCGCAATGATCTGAACGTTGGAGCGAAACGCACCCAGGAAAGAATCTTGCGGAGGGGTTTCACCGAGGTCGTCCGAATAGAGCGTCTGCTCTGCAATCTTGACGTCCCAGTTGCGAGCCGCGCAAGCTTCTTGCAAGGCGTCGATGATCTTGGAGTTGCTAATCGATTCCATAAAAATGACCGGTACCCGGCGATCGCAAATGGTTTCTGCCACGGCGCGCATCGTCCGCACATCGGCTTCCGGGTTGTTGCCGATACCAAGCACGGCCACCGCCTCCAGATCATAGACCTTGGCAAAATAGCTGAACGCGTCATGGGCGCTAATCAGGACTCGGCGGTCTGCAGGCAATTGAGCCAGCTGCGTCTGGGACCAACTGTGCGTGTCCATAATCTGGCCGATGTACGCATCGCCATTGCGGCGATAGCTCTCGGCGTTCCCTGGATCAATCTCAGTCAGCCGCGCGACCAGCCCGCCAACGCACTCGGACCAGGCCGGCAAATGATTCCAGATGTGAGGGTCAAACGGGGCGCCTGGATCAATTTTCCCGTCTTCCAGCCGGTCTAGCCGATGCTGCTCTGGAAAGGCGTCTGCCATAGCCCAAGCCTTTTCCGCATACCGACCATGCAGCAGATCGTGGAGCTTGTCCTCCAAATGAAAGCCGTTGTAGAAAATTGCGTCAGCGTCTTCCATCGCCTGCACGTCCTGGGTGCTCGCTGCAAACGAATGAGGATCGACTCCGGGACCGCAGAACAGCTTAATTTTTACATCGACGCCCTCGGTGAGATGGACGAGCGCATCGTTGATTTGCCCCGTGGTCGCCACGAACTGCCAAACTTTGCGCGTCCCTTCCGGCGGAGTTCGCCCAGAGGGACCTGTGGCCGATTGGGTGTCGGCACAAGCGGCCAGACCGAGCACGGGCAGGATAAAAGTCACTAGGTAACGCAGTGGCATACACAGAGGCTCTTGAAGAAAGGCTCTTGAGGGAAACGTGGCACGCGCGGTCTCGTGTTGGCTTGGCTGCAGCCCGATTGACCTGGATGCAGCTGCCGAGGCCTGAACGCGCCCCGCCTCAAGACACCAGGGCTTGCTGCGACTCAGTAATTGAGACGCTATCTCATTTCATCGTATCGCTGATTTTATTTGAGATCCAGCGACTTACAAGGGACTCACGGAGACCTGCCGTTACCCTCACCACGACCTATGGCTTGACCTACCTACAATCCTCTTATGGAACCTGATCGGGATGCCAGCGACCCCCGCGCTACCCGGTCGACATGTTCGCTCGTGCCGACTCCAATAGAGTGGACTGTTATCGGTGCGCGTGCAGCAATAGCCGTTGCGATGAGTTCCCAATCCATTTAGAGTCGCGGGAATCGAGGCTACCACACCTCGCATTCCGATCACCCCCTTTTTCCTAGGATTTCAGCCATGGATACCCAAGCCGTTATCGATCATCTCAATGAAATACTCAAACACGAGTGGACGGGCGTTGCTCAGTATTCGCAAGCATCGTTCATCATCGAAGGGCTTTGGAGAGAAGTTTACGCGTCGAAGTTCGAGGACGATGCCAAGGAATCGTTCGGGCATGCCAAGCTGATCGGAGACAAAATCGTTGCTCTCGGGGGAGTCCCCGTTGCGCAGCGGAATGAAATCAAACAGTCGAAGAACCTCTCGGAGGTCTTGGAGTTTAGCTTGGCTTTTGAAGCCAAGGCAGTTGAAATGTATACCAAGGCGCTCGAGTTGGCGGATTCGAATCGCGCATTGGTGGTTTTCCTAGAAGATATCCTCAACGAAGAACAAGAGGGCGTTGACGAGTACACCAAACTGCTGCGTGATCACAACTCGAAAACATCGCAACTCGATTCGAGCACACGTAAATCAGGTTAGAGCGCGCCATTGGTTCAGTGGTGCGTCGCCCCCAGCGCGGCTGAGCGGTGATTTCGTTGATTGGCACGCGCTGGAGGGCCCGCGCGGCTCGCACTAGATGGTTGAGTCCTGCGGCGTATGGCCCAGGTAATCAGGTAACACTGACTGACGGGGCCCCTCATCAGAGATCCACGTGGGATGCCGAAAGCATTCAGGCTGGCCTGAGAAGGGGCCTGCTGCGTTTTAAGTAGCGCTGTGGGAAGCAAAGAAGGAAAACTGGGCTGTTGTTCTGACGCTCATCTTTTCCGGCAATCATGGCGGCGGCGCCTTGAGAGAGGCGACAGCCATTGCCCTGATGATGTTAAGCAGACGCAGTTCGCTTGGCGGCCTGCTCGAATGACAGAATGCGAGAAGGTTCCAAGTTCGCAGCGGTCCGAAGTTGGGTCCGCTGGCAAGCGCTGGGGGCCTGTCCACCCATCGCACTACGCAAGGCGACCATCTCTTCTCGAGTTAGCTCGATACTGTTTTGCACAAACCAACCCACGGCGTCGCTATAAGACTCCTGCTTGAGGAGAATCGGCTTTTTCCCAGGTTGAGACCTAGAGGCGAAAACGATGCGACTTCGAGGAGAGTCACCCGGGATCGTTGCAAGCACATATTCAGGATGTTGATTTTGCATGGGACTCCGCTCGAAATTCTTCCAGCCCTAATGACCGAAACTACATTATGCCCTGGTAAACGTGCGCCGGCAAGGTGATCTTGAGAATGATTCTCAAATTACCCGAGACACCGGGCCGACTCAGGTGTCTTGGGAACCTATTCCAGATTTACCTAGCCAACTACTCCAGAGCTACCCAACGGGCCCAGTGTTCCGGTGCGCCACGTCGACCACGCAACTTACTACCGACGACCTGAGCATTGCCGGTCTGGTCGGGAAATAGGAAAACAGCGCCCAAAAGTACTTCTCGGTCAGGTATCTCCAACAACTCAAAAACCGCCTCTGTCCGCAGGACTCCGCCACTGGACCAATAGCTGGAAACTCCCTGCGAGGTCGCCGCCAGGAGCAGATTTTGAATCGCGGCAGACGCTGCGGCAATGTGCTCCATGTTGGCCAGTGTTGGCTCAAACAAATTCCCCGTCACCTGGAGCGAGCCGTCCGGTTCGGCTGGTGGATTGGGAAGCCAAGTGGCGAGAATCAGCGTTTCGGCGGCCGCCAGCATGGCCGGAATCTTGCCGGCATTCTCCTCCGGCAGGCGGTCTCGCAGTCGACGGCAGGTCGCTGCGTCGAGGACGTGAAAACGCCATGGCTCAATTCCCGGCAGTCCGTCAGCCGTCCGGTGAGATTCATCGCATGGGCGGTGAAAGGGTGCCCAGCCCGAAAGTTCGAGCAATCGTTTTACCGCCTCGCTCCGGTCGAGTGCGGGCAAGTCCTCCTCGGCCAGCACCTTGACGGTCTTGCGCCGACGGATCACGTCCTCCATCCTAACGGACGACACGGGCTTCCCGGATGACAAAGTGCCCGAATCAGGCATCAGATGCTTTCCCTTGTTGCTGCGCGAGCAACCTGTCGAACGGACTCGGCGAATCCGCCCTGCTCAAGGACCCCGCCGCGGCAACCAAACGCATCAAGCCTGCCAGCAGCCGCAGCACGCGATGTCCCTCAGCCATGAGCTATCGGCTCAAGTCCAACAGACGAACGGCTGCATCACTTGCAATTGAGATTCAGTTTCATTAAAGTATGACGATCTTTCACGATATCTGCAACCACCAATGTGTAATTTCTCCAGCCATGACAGACCTAGCTGACATTGGGCTTGGAGGTGCGATGCCAGACCCCAAACCTGCCTTGGATTCCGTTTCGATACCGAGCGTGCGCCCGGTGGATCCAGAAACCGAGGACCCTGCCCACGGGGACAGCGGCGCTGCCACCAGCCTACCGAAGATCGTCAAATTCGAAGCCCTTTCGCGCTGCGGCGATGAGATCTGGATCGAAAACAATGGCCAAATCTACCGCCTCCGCAGGACCAAGCAGGGCAAGCTGATCCTCACCAAGTAAACTCTTGGCCAAGTTACTCAAGATCGTCTAGCGACTTGGGCCAATCATCTTTGAGCAGCCGGCTGAGCGAGCGATCAGCCAGGATTCGCCCCTCGGTCTGACACCCTGGGCAGTAGTTGCACTCATTGTCCGCGTAGCGAATTCTCTGGACCGGTGCGCCGCATTCGGGGCAAGGCTGCTTGAACTTGCCATGCACGGCCATTTCGGGACGAAACGCAGTCACTCGCTCTGGGAATCTGTCTGCGGTCTGCGCCTCGAGTCGTTCGATCCACAGCGTGAGCGTACTGCGCATGGCTCGACACAGGCGGACACTTTCCTCCTCGGTTAGTTGGCCGGTCCGCTTCAATGGTGACAGTTTGGCGGCGTGTAGAATTTCGTCGCTATAGGCATTGCCGATTCCATCAAAGCGTTTTGGATCGGCCAAGGCGCGCTTGAGCGTATTGTTGCTCCGCGTCAGCATCTGGCCAAGGGCCGGGTCATCGGCTGAGAGGACATCCAGGCCACCTGCGTCCAGGCTCTGTGCGTCGGCCAGACTACGAAAGCACCACAGCCCGGCTCGTTTCTTCTGACTCGCCTCGGTCAACATCATCGTGCCGCTGTCAAATCCGAAAGCTGCCAGATCATTCTTCCCGCGTGGCAGCGTCGATTTTTTCTTCCAGTGGAAACGGCCGGCGACCATTAGGTGAAAGACGAGAAACAGCTCGTCTTCGAGATGCCAGACGATCCGTTTGCCAGATCGCGAAAAACTCTCGATCTTGCGGCCGACGCAATCCTCCAGCGCAGGTTGATAGGTTCGTAGCAAGGCCGGGCTGCGAACGACGGCCGAGCGAATCTTCTGTCCGGCCAGCTTGCGCTGCAGGGCTGACACATAGAGCAAGACGTCTGGTAGCTCCGGCATGCGCTCTTCTCTACCGCCCGACGACTCTCCGCGACTCTTCCTCGACGATTCGCTGGAGTCTTTCCTGCAGGCGGGTCTGGGCTGAAAT
>JANQJJ010000259.1 GCA_028281725.1 Pirellulaceae bacterium
ACTCGGCCGCGTCGTCGCCATCGCGTGATTGATACCACCGGAGCAGCACCTCCTGGGTGGCAATCGGGTCGACCGCGATGCGGTGCTGAGACCTCTGCAGCGGAGGTACATACGAGTCGTCAGCCAGATCGAAATTGACATTGATCTTCGCGTACTGTCGCATGTGGCATTCGACACACTTGCCCGTCACTTCTGCCGGCACATGCTCGCGTTGCGAACAGCTGCTGGGTTGATGACACTGCGTGCAGGTTTCTTGGAACGTCATGCCACCGGACGCCTCATCGGTGTGATGCGGATCGTGGCATGTAATGCAGGTCATTTCACTCTCTTGGAAGCATTTGCTTTGTCTCAAGTCTTGGATTTGATTCGCTACGTGGTCATCCTCGCTGTACTTTGGGTTAACCAATCGATAGTGATCCTCCAAAGATTCTCCCGGACGAAAGCTGAGCGCAGGTCCGCGGTGGCGAATCGAATTGCTGTGACACTGAGTGCACACTTCGATCAGTCGTTCTCGTGGCAATGAACCTGGATAGAGGATTTTTTTTGCGTCCACATCTGTCGGATTCAGGCGATGGTATTCCGCATGTTCTTTACCCGGACCGTGGCAGCGTTCGCACGTGACGCCCAGTAGCAGGCCTTCTCGTCGATACTCGTTAAGCGTGCCGGGGACGTGCTCGAACCACGTGTTGTGACATTCAAAGCAGCGGACCGTTAGTTCCCGTGCAAAGTGACTGCCGCCGCGGCGGTCAAATCCAGCGGCTCCCCAACAGTCCTGGGCGTAGATCCAAGCGGCGGGCAGCTCCCACATCGTTCCGTCCGGATGCCACGAGAGGTACACTTCATCGGAAGTTGTCCCCGCTCCGTAGACCAGATCGATCGTCGACTCGGAACGTCGCTGCGTTCCCGCTACGCTCTTGACCGCGGTTTGCAAGAACTGACCATCGCGAAAACTCATCTCAAAACGCACATCCGTATCCGGCAACCTCAGCGTGCGCTGCTCAAGAGACGTGCTGGTAAACGCGGCGGGCATTCTGTCTTGCGTAGGCACCCGGCAAGTCTGAAAGTGACTCGATCGTTCGCATTCTTTCACACGCGCTGCATGACATTCAGCACACTGCTGGTACCCGATGTAACCCGGGTTCTCGACTCGCGGAGACTCGAAGGGACGGATTTCGTACCGGGCAACTTGCACAGTTTGCTGGTCTGCCGCAGGTGCCGCGCGTTGGGGCTGGCGATCACAAGCGGTTGCCGCGAGTAAAACCACGATCATCGCGATTCTCGCCAGCCACCACTTCCGGGCACGTCGGAGTGTTACCAATTTCATATCCGTTTTAGTATAACTGTTGACGATGCTGACGGGATAACGCCTCATTAGTTTAGGGCGATGTCCAACTAACGTCCTTGAATCACAACGATTCTCCGCCGGGCAGCTACTGGCACCGGTTCGGTTGTCGACCCATCGGGCCAGCGAACCGACAGAGTGGCCCCCGCGGAGCCTGGCCAGGAAAAATGCAAATCTTGTTGGCTTTGGGACAGGTAGCTTCCGCCTCCGTAGAGCTGCCTCACGATCTTGTGTTCGCCCGAGACCAATTCGGCCGTTGCGCCGATGGGGGTTCGCGGGCTGCTGACGCCGACCAGAGCGACTCGCAACCAGTTCGAATCGGTGGGGCTGACATTTTCCAGGAGCGCTGGAGCGCCGAACAGCCGACTGGCTACTAGATCCAAATCTCCATCGTTATCGAGATCTGCCGCGGCCAAGCCTCTTCCGACGGCAGGCTCCTTAAAAAATCGGCATTCCGGCGAAAGTTTCACGAAAGTCCGCGCGCCATTGTTTTCCAGCAGAATCGGCAATTGTTTCATGCTGCCCGAGTCGGGATGGTACT
>JANQJJ010000274.1 GCA_028281725.1 Pirellulaceae bacterium
TCAACACTAAAGATTTGGGTAAAGGGGTCAGACCCCAATAGCCGGAACGGCCCTTCGGGTGCTTTGCACTATTGGGGTCTGACCCCTTTACCCAAATCTTTAGTGTTGACAAAGCACTAGCGTTTGAGGTATCGACGCGCTCCGTCATGCTAACACCTTGCAGTGGGGCGTTGTCCAGTTGGGAACGCCTCAAAGTAACTTCCTCGATTTTTTTGACGGCTCTGCGGATGGATCCAACCGGAGCTGGCAGAGATCGCTGAGCCGCCTATCGCTCCCTCAGTGATCTCTGCCAGCTCCCGTTCCAACAAATGCCGAGTTATGGCTGCCGCTGGGCGCCTAAGCCAAATCACGATCCTCGAACAACAGCAAAGCCAGGAACAAGGACAAAAGCACGTACAGGAGGCAATAAACCAGGTTCCCTGAAAGCAAGGACATGGTGATAGGATTGCCCGCATCGATTGCCGCCTGGAGAGAAAAGTGCTCCAAAATCGGAATAATCGTAGCGACCAGTTGGGCCACGAATTTCACGATTTCAAAACCGTCTTGAGTGCTACTGACTAGAGACGTTGTCAGGTTTCCGATGAGGTAAACAGCAAAACAGATCGCGAGATTCGCAAGCTGAGGTAGGCGAGTTGCCAAGGCAACGCTGATCGCCATCAGCACAACCGATTGCATAAACGCCATGACCAAGCCGGGAATCGTTCGCACCATCTCCAAGTGGCATATCTGCCAAGTCGGCATTTCCTTGGATGCCTCGCGAGCATCGTAGAGCGGTTTATAAGCCACCGCTCCAAGCTCGAACGCTCCGAGGATCACAAACATGAGCAGCAGAACCCAGAAAATCCCCAGGAATTTGCCGATAACGAAACTGCGTCGTTGAATCGGTTTACTCAGCACGGTCAGGGCGGTCTTACCTTCGATCTCTTCGCTAATCGAGCTACTTGCCGACCAAATCCCCTGGAAAGCTGCCAACAGCATGATCGTCGTAATGCCACAGTCCTTCAGCAGCTTGATGTCTTCTCCGAAGGTGTTAAACGACAAGAACTCGTACAGCATGACGGCGATGACGCCGAGCAACATGAGCACCAAGAACAGGGGCTGCGCCAACTCATTCTTGACGGTCGCGTGCGCGACGGCGGACGCGCGAGGCGCGACGGCCTGCTGCAATAAAAGGGTCAAACCGACCAGCACGACGGCAATCGCCGTAATGATCAATGTGGTCGCTTCCGGGACCGGAGGCACCGTAACGGATGTGAACGTGATGGTGGCTGGATCGAGCTCACGATTCTGGGCATACAGTAAGACGTCGCCCTCTAGGGCGATGGGAAGATCCTCTAGCTTTTGCTCACGAGTCCACTCTAGTGATTCCGACGCAGCCAGGCGAATCGGAGTCTTAATGAAGTCCTCACTCTTTTCAGCATCGCTCAGAACGATCGTCTTATCCGTCGCGATCGTCAAGCTCTCCAGCAGTTCGGCGTCGATCGGCACACGAATGGGGACGAACGGAGCCTCGCCCTCTTGCGGCGCCGCTGGCACGTCGCGCGTCTGGACGTCTCGCCCAGTCGAGAAAACTTGGGGAATACTTGCAAAGGCCTTCACCGGATCCGCAACGATAGGACTGTTCGTCGCCGCACCAATGCCCCAGGCTGCTGCACCGACGAAGACGATCACCAGCGCCGAAATCCCCAGGTAGCCGGCCGCCCCCTCCCCGAGTGAAGCAAACGCGTTGCTGGCCGGTTGCCTGGAACAACAGAACACGACCGACCACCCAACGATGCTGCACAACAAAGCCAGCGCAATGCCCAACAACAACGGCTCGCGCAACGCGTCCGACCCGACGAAACTTTCAGGCAGGTTGAACCAAATCAACGCAGTCAGAGCGGCCGTGATGACGGCTGCCATCACGTGGCCAGCCGGACCGTGGGAAAGCTGCTCCCATGGCGGAATCGCCGAAACGACTCGAAAAACAAGAACAAGCACCGCCAAAATGGCTAATCCGATAGCCAGCCCGGCAGACAGAAACCAAATGGGAGTCAACCAAGATGTCATCCAAGGACCGGCAATTTGACCAAGAGGCACGATCGGTTGGATCAAAGGCATTTCAAACATTTCGCGTTCGGTGGAGAGTTGGAAAAGGAGAGGAGGAAATGTCCGTAGAATTCTCTCTAGTTTGACTCAGGCACGGCATATCGTCGACATGTGGCTAGCTGCTCAGGAGCCAGAAAAGAGGACTTCTGGTCTGTCTGTCGGTGAGACGAGGATTTTAGACCCTTAGTACGCAGCTGGCGGGCTGGCGGGTTCGCCGAAAGGCCTCTCGAGCTTCAAAAAGTCCACGTTTCGAGGGCGTACTTCCCTCCTTTTCATCCATTCTTGTCCGGTCCAATCCGGAAACCGGCCCAGGACGGTTGCTCTACCTCACTCCAGCTCTCGTGAAAATTCACGATGTACCGTTCCATCCTCTGCAGAATCGCCTGATGAAACCGGGCTAATTCGTCCTCAAGCCCTTCGGCTATCAGCTCGACCGTGCCGTCAGCCCGGTTACAAACCGTACCGCTGACTTCAAAAGACCGAGCGATATCAGCGACGGACATCCGGAACCCAACGCCTTGCACTCGTCCTTCATAGCGAACCTCGACTCTTTGCATCTGAATTCTTGCCCTCGCTTAGCTGAATACTGCCCGGATTTTCACCGATTTCGAGTGATCTTGACTTGACGGTTGCCTTGTCCGTATACGTGGCACCACCATGAACCGCTATATCAAAAATCGCCGTAGAGCCTCTATTATCCTGTCCCTGGCGATCCTCACGTTCCTCGGCGGCAGACTTGCCCTCCGCGCCCAAGAACCTCAGCTCGGCGCGATCCTGCTAAAACATGGTCGTGTGATGCTGGGAAAAATTCAACCTCGTGGCGAGTTTTACGAGGTTCAGATCGCGGATCAATCCCGCGTATCGATCCCGGCCACTCAGGTGCTGTATGCCGGCGAGAACCTGGAAGCGGTCTACCAGTTCAAATGTCGAGATATCGCTACCTGGAGCGTAGGGGACCACTATCAACTCACTCGTTGGTGCCTGGTCAATGGACTGCTCGATCACGCTACGGATCATTACCAAGAAGTCGCCAAGAAAGCCGGAGACCATCCGAGAGTCATTCAGCTATCGCAGGAGCTGAAAAAAAATCTGCTGGAGCAGCCGGCATTCCGTGAATATCTGGGGCTTGAGCCACTGCCGCCGGCCAAACAGTCCAGCCACTTGGCCACAAACAGCACAGAGCCCGACTCCGGCGATGTCACGCCCGCCAGTTCGTCGCCAGGCGAAGGAGCCATGCATACGTCAATCGCCAAGAGGTTTACGCAGCGGATCCAGCCCATCCTGATGAATCGCTGCTCCCAAGCGGCCTGCCACGGCGTCCACAGCTCGAATGGTCTTCGGATACTCCGGCCCTACGCCAAGGTGCAGGCTCGCATCACCTCAGCAAACCTTGCCAGCGCGCTGGGCCAGGTGTCTCGAGACGCCAGCGAGCCCTCCCCCTTACTCGTATATGCTACCCGAGCTCATGGGCTCCAGAGGCAGCCGAGTATCGAGCTGACAGAAACCCAATTGATCGACGAACTGCAGTCCTGGATCCATCTGGTACGGAACCCGGTCGTGCCCGCGGTTGCCCAGGCCGACCAGCAACCAGCGTCCCTAGCGAGTAATCGGCGCGGCTTCGTGCCGTTCCAGCCCTACGTCAAACTGGTCCCCGTGCAGCCCGGAGCGTCACCGCTGAGGCGAGT
>JANQJJ010000278.1 GCA_028281725.1 Pirellulaceae bacterium
TTGGGATTCTTGGGTGGCGTGCCGTCCAGCCTGGGTTCCTAGTCGGCGAACGGGTCGGCCGGGGAAGCGGCGGCTTGAGTTTCCGCGCCAACTTCATCGCGAACGCGGGGTGGTTGGGCTACGCGGACAAGCATGACATCACGGGTGCTCAGTAGTAAATTCAAACCGAAAACCGCGATCGCGCACAGGGTAACGATGACAATACTTGCCCCAATATCTAAGGAAAGATTTTCAACTGCCTCCGTCGTGGACCAGACGATGTTGAAAGCTTGGTGCCAGCCATAGTCAAATTCCCGGTAATCGTTCATGTAATACACAAACAGCAAGGGTAACAAATGAGCGAGTACCAGGAGCACGATCAGCAGCGCTGTCGAACCAATCATACGAACCGGCAGCTGCCGCGAAAATGCCATCATTAGCAACCGATTGATGCCCAGGTAGATCACCAAGTAGCAAAGTAGCATATAGCCGGCGGCCACGACCGACGAATCACCAAAAAAATTGTTGAGCGACGAATCATAGTACAGCTCTACGCAGGCGAGGGTTACGACCAGGGCGGCAAACATGCAGACCAGGAAGATGTAGCCCAAGCCTGCTCCAGGATAGAACCAGGTCAAGAAAACTCTGCCGAAGAACGTTTTTGGTAAAGTGCGTTGGGCACGCGGCGAAATAACACCGCGTTCTCCGGTGACCAGGGCACCGATGAACATGAGCACGACAAACGCGCCGATCAATAAGCTAATCGCAATGGCTCCTTCACTACTAGCGACCACCGCAAAGAGTACCCAGAACAAGACCAGTGTCAGCAGGCCCAGCAGACGCCGGCGAAGTGGTGACGAGTGATTCTCACTTGGGAAGTCAATCGCTGCCGCCGCGGCTCGCAGGACCAAAGACACGGCTAGAGCGACGATGGTCAGCAGCGCGAAGATGACTACATAGACTTCACGCGGAGGGTTGGAGAATTCATCGAATCCTTCGTTGATGAGCAACGCCGTCCATCCAAAGAAGGCAAGCAGAAGTCCTGCAAGAGCCAAAACGGCCATGCCATTTTGAAGCATTCGCGTACGGGCGACCGACGCGAATAGTAGAGCCAACGCGGTTTCTGAAATGGAGAAAACAACAGTCAATCCCAGCAGGAACAGGATCGTAAACAATCCGACGCCGCGCAGTAGGTAGGTAAGCACGATGCAGGGCGCGAGCGCGGAGAGGTAGAGGACAATCTGAAGGCAGGCGGAGGCCATCTTGCCGTACACGATCTGCGATGCCGACAAGGCGGAGATGCTCAGCAGTTCAAACGTGCTATCTTCGGTCTCGGCCGTCAACGAGCGGAAAGCACTAAATGGAATAATCACCATCAGCGGCAGAGTCAGGATGCAGAAGAAACCTGCCAGTAGGGGCAGACCGCCCGGCATATAGTAGATTCGAGGCACCATGAGCGAAATGGCGATCAGCGTCCAGCCGACAGCCGCGATCAGCGTCAGTCCAAAACTGATCGTGAACTGTTTGCTTTTAAGCGATTGCCGTACTTCCTTGACTACAATCGGGTTGATGCGCTCGCTGAACCATAGCCAGACGCGCTCCCAGCCGCCGTCGGGTATCTCGCTAATCCGGTGCTTGAATTCCGCAACTTGATCGTCCGGCAAATTGCCCATTAACGAGGCTTGGCTCATTGCACGGCTCCCGTGGTAATCTGAAGGAAGACATCTTCCAGCGATCGGCTTTCAGTTGAGTACTCGAGCACCGAAAAGTTCTCGTTGACGATCGAGCGAAGGAGTTCCGCCTGATGCTGGACGTCGGCGCTGGCAAACTGAAAGCGAACCACCAAATCGCTCGATTGAATCTGGGAGATGTTGGGCTTACCGGCCAACCATTGCGCCAAAGCCTCACCACGATCAATCAGCTGAACGACCACGTCGATGTGCGGCCGCAGCTTGGATTGGATCTCGGTAACCGTTCCGCTGACAATCAGCTGGCCTCGCTCGATGATACCGATAGCATCGCACATTTCCCCAAGCTCGGTCAGGATGTGCGAGGAAACTAGCAGCGCTTTGCCCTCGGCAGCCAATCCACGAATCATATGCCTCAGTTCAATACGTGCTCGCGGATCGAGCCCGTTGGCCGGTTCGTCGAGAATCAGCACCGCCGGGTCATGAATCATGGCCCGTCCCAAACAGAGACGCTGACGCATGCCTTTGGACAATCCACGAATCGGCTTTTCCGCGATCTTGTCCAAACCGGTGTAGGACAGGGTGTGCCGCAGAGCCTTGGTGCGGTCCCGGCCAACGAGTCCATAAGATCGCGCGAAAAAGTCCAGGTACTCGACACAGTTCATGTTCGGATACGTACCGAAATTGTCGGGCATGAAGCCGAGCCGTTTGCGAACTCGGTCGGGATCGTTGACGACGGAGAAGCCGTCGACCAGGGCGTCGCCAAAGTCGGGCAAGTCGAGCGTGGAAAGGATCCGCATGCTGGTGGTTTTGCCTGCTCCGTTCGGGCCGATGTACCCAAAGACTTGGCCGGCTTCCACTTCGAACGAGACGTCGTTGACGGCCCTGGTGCTACCGAAGAAACGGAACAGACGACGGAGCTGGATCATGGGATGTTGAGGAACGTTGGTTACCATGGCTGTACCCCGATGACGATGTGCAAGTCGTCACTACGCGTTCCCTCAAGCGGTATCTCAATGGCATCCGACTCACGGAGCACGGTGGCGAAGCCGAATGGAGGCATGTCGAGTCGATCGGACATGTATTTTCTGAACGCCGTGTTGATCACGTCGCCCGATTCATAGTTTCTGTAGGTTTGACGACGACGACGACCAGAGCCGAATTCGAGCAACGATCCACCCTCCTCCAGCTCAGGCGGGGGTTTGGGACGAAAGTTCAAAACGGCGCGGGACACGTATGCGGCCACTGATTCCATATCTTCGGATGGCAATTCCGCCGTGGCACCCGCCGCGAGTTCCTCGACGAAATAATAGTCCTCGTCGGCTCCCCGCACGATCACGAACGGTAGTTCTTCTTGGGTCTGGTTCGTGACCAGCAGCCCCGCTCTCGTCCCTTCCAACCGGACTGGGACCGACACAGACTCGATGGGATGGCCAATGATCAGCTGTTGTTGTTGACGAGCCCCCAGCCATCCTCGCCAATTTTGACGGTCCGTCAGGTTGACCGAGCAACCGACATTCCGGCGAGGATTCGGATCGCCGTAACGTCTACTCTCCTCGCTGTAGACCGGACGAGCATAGGTGTCGGACCGAAACTGGAGCCCTTCTCGTGGTGGCAGTCCACTGAAGTAATTTTGCCGTGACCAGGCAAAGCCGAAGTTCGCCGAGGGATCGAGGGTCTGAACGGATGTCACGCGAACGTGAGTGTCGAACCCTTCGTGGAGAACGCCGTACAAGATAATGGCGCTGGTGGCAAAAAGAGAAATACTGGGCACCAGGAAGATCATCAGAGAACGCCGGCCGATCCGGCCGGTTAGGAACAGTAGGCCGGGGCCGAGCACAGCCCCGAACAGGGATACGATGACACAAAACGTCCAGACGGGCGGCTTGCCGACCGCCGAGATCAGGTTTTTCCAGAACCAATTGCTATCCATCTCGCTCGACGTGGTCGTATGGGCGTCGGTTTGCTCGCGGACGCTCAGCGTCTGACGCAACAGCTGCCGCGGAACTTCGGCGAGCGATTTGGAGGTGAGTAAAACCGCGCCGTTGACATAGTCGCGTTTGAGCAACTGCTCTGTGTCAAGCGTTTTGAGCAACTCGACTCGGTATCTGCCCAGTGTTCCGCTTCCGCCTATGGCAGGCCCCTCTGTTCCCAACAGAGTCGATAGTTGCTGCATGTTATCGAGGTGATTTCCCAAGCTACCTTGCAGCCAGGTTTCCGCCGCAAGGGCCGCGTCGTACGCTGCCCCCCGATAGCTTAGCCCCGCTACGTCGGCTTCTTCCGTATTGGTGTTGGTCGTGCCGGCTGCATTTTGGCCTTGGCCCTTGGCAATCGCTACCGGCCGGTTCACCGTTTGCCACCACCACTGGGACTTCGGGTACTTGATCGATGACCAAGACGGCGAATGGGAGTTGCTGCTCGGGATGTTGAGAAACGAATCGATGGCCGCCATATGTTCGGATTCTGTCGCACCGTGAATCACGAGCGTTCCGCCTGCGGCAACGTAAGTTCGAATGGCTTTGGCAACGTCGGGATACCGCTGATTGACTTCAGACACGGTCTGCGCCGACAGGGTCCAGGCCGAGTAGGGGAAGTAGCGTCTCCAGTCGGTATGGGCCTCCTGGATCGGCACCACTTTGGCCCCGGTCGTGGTGCTGAAGTTTCGAACCCCCCGGTTGTTGGCTGGCTGCTTATTGATGGCGATAGCATCTGCCATGGTCTGCAAGCTATCGTTGACCGACGCAGACAGTTCGCCCGTTCCGGCGATAGCAGCGAACGCTGAATCTTGATTGTCGTGGTAAGTCCACTGATAGTCTTGTTGATTGCGTGGCTTCTGGCGTTTGTCTTCGATGTCCCGCCCGTCCTCGAATACGGCAACATCCCAGGAGCTCTGGCCGCGCCGCTGCACATGCGGTATATCGACGGTCACACTGCGCGCCCCCTCGGGTAGAAGAACTGGAACGCGATAGGACATCGTTTCGCCACTGTGGCTGCCCCACTGCTTGGTGTAGAAGACAACCAGCAGGTTCCGGTCTGCACGGCTAGGTCTCTTCGTATTGGAGATCCTAACGCGCATGTTGCCAAAGCTCATCGACGGAGGTAACTCCAGGTTGCAGTCGACTCGCAAGACATCGCGTCCCCGATAGCTACGGCTGATAAACGAGTCGGCCGATGAATGTTGAGCCAACGCGGTTGTCGGAGCAAGAGCCAGACTGACCGTGGCTAGCAGAACCCACCTGTCGATGGAGCGTGTTACCTTGTTTGCTAGCGCAGCCAATAATCGCATGGGTTCGTTCCTGCGGGTTGGGATCGACTGATCGTGAGGCCTGAGCATGATCACTGGTTGCCATCGACCGGCTTGGGCGGAATGATTTGCTCTGGCAGCGAACCATCGATAAACGGGCTGGCCGGTTCGTCACGCGATCCAGCGACTGCCTTCTCGGTGACTCCAAAGACGAAGGCAATGACAAAGCAGGTTCCGGAGAACAGCGAAAAGAAACCTATAAATAGAGCGGTAAAAACGAGGGCCGCGGTCAAAGACTGGCCCTGCTCGGCCGATCGCACGACGCCCAGGGCGATGGCGACCAGCGTGACCACGATAAAGAACCAAATCATGCCCACTCGGGGCAGAAATGGCTGATGCTCTTGCTGGTCCAACATGTGCGTGTCAACTTGGGGTACATTAGTGCGAGCCGCACCGGCCAAAGGCGTGTACGATCAACGAAATCATGGCTCAATCGAGCGAGGGCGCCGCACCACTTGGCCGATACGCTCTCTAGCTCAACTGGCCCCGCGGGCGGGGCAGGCTTGGCGAAGCCCTGCATGGGTACCATCCAACTTACCAAAAATTGCCGCTTTAGATTGCAGCTTAGAGGTTCGCTATGGCAACTATTCGCCTGGACGGGAAGATATCTTGTGGACGCTGGCTCGTTTCCTTGACACTTTTCATCTTGCCGCTGTGGTTGCCCCTGGCGGAGCTGCCCTCAGCGGTGGCCCAGGAACCAACCGGCGGAGCGACCGAGGCCAGAGCCATGGTGGTGGTATCGCCTGAAGCATTGGCGATCCATGCGCGGAGCTACGTGTTCGACGGCCACAATGATTTACCTTGGCAGGTCCGTACGGAAGCCTCCCGCTCCTTCGACGCCCTCGATATCTCCAAGCCTCAACCTCAGATTCATACGGACATCGAGCGGTTGCGTCAGGGCGGCGTGGGGGCCCAGTTTTGGTCCGTCTACGTTCCTGCCAGCTCGGCCGAATCCGGGGTTGCCCACCAGATGACACTCGAGCAGATCGAGATTGTCCAGGCGATGATGGAACGCTACCCGGAGACGTTTGAGTTGGCTCTGACAAGTGCCGATGTGGAGAGGCTTCAGAGCCAGGGCAAGATCGCTTCGTTGATCGGAGTGGAAGGGGGCCATTCCATCGAAAACTCGCTCGAGAAGCTTAGAAGGCTATATGGCTTGGGCGCGCGATACATGACGCTAACGCATAGCGATACGCTGGACTGGGCCGATTCGTGCAGCGACGAAGCCAAGAGTGGCGGTCTGAGCGAGTTCGGCCGAGAGGTCGTTCGCGAGATGAACCGTTTGGGCATGCTGGTCGATCTCTCTCACGTCTCTGCGGCGACCATGCAAGCCGCCATGGATACCAGCACGGCGCCGATCATTTTCTCCCATTCGTCAGCACGTGGTGTCGCTGACCATCCACGCAACGTGCCCGATGAGATCTTGCGACAACTGCCCGCAGATGGTGGAGTCGTCATGATCAATTTCTACTCCGGCTTTGTGGTCCCCAAGTCGGCCGAGAATACGCGGACCATGTTCGAACGGATGCGGGCGCTACGCGAACGGTTTGGAGACGATCAAGAGGCGATTCGGCGAGAGTCAGCCGCTTTTAGGGCGAAACATCCCGTGTTTCCCGGAAGCGTGCATGATGTCGCTGATCACATCGACCATATTGTCAAAGTGGCAGGGGTGGAGCACGTGGGCATCGGCAGTGATTTCGACGGTATCGGTACAGTGCCCAAGCAACTCGAAGACGTTTCGATGTATCCGGTACTCACGCAAGTGCTGCTGGATCGAGGATATGGCGAAGAGGCCATCCACAAAATCATGAACGGCAATATTCTGAGGGTGATGAAACGAGCCGAGGCCGTGGCCGCCCAGGCTCGATAGGCCGCTTGGACAGAGGGTGCTAGTGCTGCCTGAGAAAGTCGGGCAAACGCCGCACTTTTCCTTCACGGTCGACACAAGCAATCACACTGCTGGCCTGAACGATCGGAGTCGGAGTGGGCGCATCTTCGGATGAATCGTCGCCAGAGACTTGGCTGATCTCATAACGATGCTCGATACGGACGCCCCGAGCACGAACAACCGAGGTGGTAAGGGAGAGCAGATCGTCAAAGACCGCCGCTCCCAGGTACCGGATATTCATTTCCGTCACGACCAGCATCAGGCCACTCGCTTCCAAATTGCGATAGCTGTGGCCCAGTGACCGGAGCAATTCGACTCTTCCACGCTCAAAGTAGTTCACAAATTGTGCATGGTGGACACGCCCCTGGCCGTCGGTCTCATGGTAGCGGACGCGGATCAGAAGGGTGTCTTGGATAGTCACAAAGCGGCTTTTCTCTGGGGAATCCATCGGCTCTCGACCGAGCGTATCGGCAGCGGACAGGCAGGACAAGGGTATACGGAAGCGGGATAAACCGTCAGAATTGGCATCACCCGGGGTTAGTTCGCCAGGCATAGAGGTCCGATAGGGTTGGCAAGGAAGCGCAAAACCATCAGGTACTAGCAAAAGTAGCAAAAAGATGAGTGTGGGTGAGGGATCGGTAACTGACTACCTAACGGCACGTGGACGCGACTTCCCGACGATTCGGCAGTTCACCGTTTTTTTAGAGAATCGAGTTGGCCAGCTGCTCGAGGTCGTCCGGCGATTTGAGGGAACCGGAATCCGCATCGTTGCCCTGTCGATTAACGATTCGGCCGAATGTGCGTTTGTCCGCTTCTTAGTCAGTCATCCCGAGCGGGGGCGGGAAATTCTCGAACGAGCCGGCCTGGCAATTATCGAAAGCGATTTGATTGGTCTTGAGCTGCCAGCCGGGAACCAGCCTCTTCTCCAGGTATGCTCTGCGCTGCTTCAAGCTGAAATCAATATTGTTCAGACCTATCCTCTTTTTACCTATCAGGGGTCTGCGCCAGCCGTTGCCATCATGGTGGACAACACGGACTTGGCACTCGAAGTGCTTGCCAAAAAAGGGTTTAAGATGATTCACGAGGACGAACTTCTCGACTCGGCCGAATGAGCGCAAACCAATAAATAGCGCGCCTCAGTGATCATTTGTCCAGCACGGAACTTCCAAGGGCATGGTTCCATCCAAAGGCAGAGCCCAGTACTTGGCATAGCTCATCAAGATTTCTATATCAGCCGGTGATGGCGCGGATCCCGTCCGAGTGTTCCAAATGGAACGTTTAGGTTGAAATTTCGGGCAAGTTTATGCCGAGGAACGCAAAACGCGGGTTTTCCAGACTGATAACGCGTATTCCCCTAAGTAGGCTTAAAAGACGACGCCGGGGCCACGCCCAAACGCAACCATGATTTTCTGAAGTGAGTGTACTCTATGACTCGTCGAGACAAGAGACGACGGTTTTCCCGATGGCTAGTCGAATTGTTCTTGGAACCACGACCGGCTGAGTATCCCCCAAAAGGTGGTCGTCAGCGACCGATCCTGGTTGAGCCGCTGGAAACTCGCCAGTTATTGGCCGTAGATGGATTCATGCCGCTGCTCGGCTCGGTGATGGGGGATGACGCCCCGACCAGCAATTCGCAGCCCGCCAATTCGCTCGTTGGCGAAGGGGAATTGGTAGCCGAGGGCGAAGACACAAACGACCTGGTCGCATTTGCGAAGGCGTTGGCCGACTCGGGCACTCGATTTTTTGGTGCGGCCTGGTGTCCGGCTTGCACTTCTCAGAAGGCGCTCTTCGGGGACGGCGCCCAGTTCCTGCCGTTCATCGAAGTGACCAACCCGGATCGCACTCCCAATCAGATTGCCATCGATGAAGGGATTACTGAGTATCCGACCTGGGAATTTCCAGACAGTACGCGGGTGACGGGGATTCAATCGCTGGAAACCATCGCGCAACGTTCGGGAGTAGCCATTCCCCAGTCATCGACTCCATCGTTTGTCGATCTTCCGAATGTAAACGTGGGTATCGGTTCCCCACTGCATATCCCGGTTGACGCTTATGATCCCAACGGCAATCCGCTCACGATCACCGTATCGTCGAGCGATCCCAGCCTGGTAACGGCGGAAGTGCTGTCAGGAAATCGCAGCTTGAGGCTTTCAACGGCCGGATTTGGCGACATGGTCTTCGAGTTGTTCGAAAACCGAGCGCCGGTGCCATCTGGGCGAGTCATCGCTTTGGCTGAGAGTGACTTTTACAACGGAATCAGTTTTCACCGCGTTATCGACAACTTCGTGATTCAGGGAGGGGATCCTACGGGAACTGGAGCTGGCGGATCGACGCTGGGCGATTTCGATGACCAGTTTCACCTCGACCTGCAGCATAATGGCTCGGGCCAGCTTTCGTACGCCAAAACGGACGACGACACCAACGATTCGCAATTCTTCATCACCGAAGGCTCGGAACGGCATCTCGACTTCAACCACTCCGTTTTTGGCCAGCTGGTGGAAGGGGAACTCG
Organism: Pirellulaceae bacterium; assembly: GCA_028281725.1. GTDB lineage: Bacteria > Planctomycetota > Planctomycetia > Pirellulales > Pirellulaceae > Aureliella. The sequence continues at coordinate 9,371 of JANQJJ010000278.1, forward strand.
TTCGCGAAGCCATTAGCAGTACTGCGGTCAATGCATCCAACCGTCCAATCAACGATGTGGTCATCGATTCGGCGTCAATTTTTACCGACACTGAAAATGGCGTGATCGTACTCAGGCCAACCGGCAGCGGGACGGGCGCGGCCAACATCACCGTGACCGTATCGGACAACGAAGGCAACAGCACGTCTCAGACGTTTTCAGCCAACGTGGTTCAGGACACAGCCAATGGAGCTCCGTTTCTGAATCCAGTTCCGACGGTTCAAACTGCCGCCAACACCCCGGTCCAAGTGAATCTGACATCGCAGGATGCCGAAGGCGACACCGTTGTCTACAGCGTGCAGCAGCTGGGCAACCAGAATTTTGGTTTGACGGTCGATAGCAGCACGGGGGTAGTCACCGTGACACCACCGGCCGGTTTCACGGGCCAGTTGCAGTTTCTGGCCACGGTGCGACAAACGACAACTCCCACCACCGACAGCGAGACTGACAATCAAGTCGTGACGGTCCAGGTCAATCAATTGGTGCCCACGGGGCTGGATTTGGTCAGTGGTAGCGACTCCGGTTCGAGTTCTACTGACGACATCACCAACGCCCAGACTCTGGCTTTTACCGTCTCGGGAACCGTCGCCGGAGCGCTCGTCGAGGTGCGTTCGGGGGGCACTGTCGTGGGTTCGGCCACCGCCACGGGTACCACCACTCAGGTGACGGTTACCGACGTAGCGAGTCTGGGGCAGGGTTCGAGATTGTTCACCGCGACCCAGACGTCTGGTGGCCAAACCAGCAGCGAATCGCCAAGCCTGGCGGTGTTGCTCGATAATGTGGCCCCCGTCGACGTCAATGCCGGGAGCATCCCTGCCAGCGCGGTGATCGACCAGCAGCTATCGGTCAACCTGGATCATAGCGAAGAAGGGCAGGGGCTGGTTTATGGAATCAGCGGCGCCCCGACCGGGATGACGATCGGCGCCCAAGATGGCCAACTCAACTGGACACCCGATTCGACGTTGCTCGGGCCGCAGACCTTTACCCTGACGCTTACCGACGCGGCAGGCAACGTGAACGAGCAGCAAATTTCCATCAATGTGATTGAAGAACCACTTGTCAAAATAACGCTCAATGCGGTGGATCTCAACGGCGCGCCCATCACCACGGTAGCAGCCGGTGAAACGTTTAAAGTTCAGGTGATCGTCGAGGACCTGCGTCCCGGCGTTTCAGCCACGGGAGTGTTCGCCACCTATGCTGACTTGCTTTTTGATTCCAACATTATCGAGCCCATAGCAACCAATCCGATCACGCACACGCCTCCCTACACCAACGACGCCAGTGGTTCCGTAGCGACCCCCGGTCTCGTTGACGAACTAGGTGCGTTCTCCGACACGACCTCTCGCCTGGGCAGCGATGCTCGCGTACTGGCCGAAGTAACCTTCTTGGCCAAGGCGTCGGGCAACCCAGCACTTCGGACCGAGGCGCCCGACGAAGCGGGCAACGATATTCTTCTGTACGACGACACAACAGCCGTCGGATTCTCGCGAGTCGACTTTGGAGCGAGTGCGTTTGTGGTCGGCGCGAATTTCGAAGCGGTCGATGACGTCTTCAACTTCGACGAAGATTCAGGACCTCACTCGCTCAACGTACTGAACAACGACACCGTGACCGGCGGCGCTGTGCTGACGATCACCGAGGTGGGAACCGCCAGTGGTGGTGGTATCGTGACGATCAACAGCGACAACCGCACGCTGAGCTACACGCCCGCCGCCAATTTCAATGGAGCGGAGTCCTTCACCTATACCGCCGAAAACCAGGATGGGATTCCCCTGACCGCCACGGTCACCATTCAGGTCGCTGACGTGAATGACCCTCCGGTCGCCTTGAATGACACCTTCAGCGTAGTCCGCAATAGCTCGAATAACGTCTTGCAAGTGCTGCTGAACGACACGTCCGGCGTCGACGCAAGCAGCGCCGATACGCTGACCGTATCGGCGGTCAGCACCGGTTCAGCCGGGGGGACGATTACGGTTGGTTCGAGTGGACTGTCCGTGCTGTACACTCCAGCGGCCGGCTTTCAGGGGACTGAGACATTCACTTACACGCTCAGCGATGGTCGCGGCGGAACGGACACCGGAACGGTATCGATCGCCGTAGACACGCAGAATCCTCCACCCACGCCTCAGAACGACAACTTCACCGTCCAAGAGGACGCCAGCCAGGCATCCTTTGACGTCCTGGCCAATGATACGTCCGACGATCCTAGCGAAACGCTCACGGTTTCTGCCGTTGGCACTTCGCAGGTCGGAAGCATTGTCTCGGTGGCCAGCGATGGTCTGAGTGTGTTGTATCAACCGGCTGCGAACTTCAATGGCACGGAAATTATCACTTACACGCTGCGAGATAGTGGTGGTGCGACAGCCAACGGTTTGATGACCTTTACCGTCAATGCGGTGAACGATGCTCCGACTGCCGTCGATGACTCCCTGACCGCGTTGTCGGGTGATAGCTCAACGACGCTGGACGTGCTCGCCAACGACACCAATGTCGACCAGGGTGAGACCTTGCGTATCACGGCGGTGACTCAACCACCGAGCGGTAGCGGCACGATTGAGATTGCCTCAGACGGTCGATCTTTGATCTATCTCAGTCCCAGCAGTACGTTTGAGGGACAGTTCTCCATTACCTATACGATCGACGACGGAACCGGACTGACCGATACGGCGACCGTCATCGTGGATGTGCGAGATTTCATTCCAAGAGCCATCATGGGCAGAGTGATCCATGGTTCGCTCGGCTCCAATGCGAGACTCGGTGGTGTGCATCTGGTCCTCACCGGCCAAGACGTCACCGGCAGGGCCGTGTCCGAGGAGACGAAGGTGGCAGCCGACGGATCGTTTTCTTTTCCAGGCTTGGCACCGGGCAACTACACGCTGGTGCGAGAGGCATTGCCTTTCTTGAACGACAGCGGTAGCAGCGTCTCGATCGTCTCGGAAGCCGCCGATGGAGATTTCGTCAGTGATCTGCTGGTTACCGGTAGCCTGCGGGTCGGATTCTTCGACATTCGCGATTTTCTAGGCTCGTCCGTTGGCAGTGGTCTGACGGTAGCGGTCAACGCCGATGGCACTCAGAGCTGGCTGGCGTCGCGCGGTGACTGGACGAATCTGGACACGATTGATACGCAAATCAATGCCAGCGGCTCTCTGGAGATTTCGGCCGTCAATTCCGTTCAACAGAACTTGGAAACCACATTAGATATCCCCGGAACGCTGGTCTACCAGACAGGCCAAGAGGCCAGCATGCGATTGCTGCGAGTTCGAGGCGGCGTGTCCGATGCCGGTTTACAGCCCGCGAACTCGGGCGGTGAAGGGGAGGCGTCCGGCTCCACCTTGCAGGCCGAAGGCGAAGGCCCCGAGGCGGCTGAGGTCTCGACTGATTCTTCGGTGCCGGCGATTCCTCCGGCACCGGTTCTGGTCTCTGCGACTAGCTCGCAGACGTCCTCACCGACCCAGGCGGTGCGGCAGCTACTCGGTTCGACACTCGCGCAGCGCGGCGACTCGGCTCCGGCGATGTCGGCTGAGGCGGTAGACACGGCGATGGAATCGGCGCTTCCGGCGCTGCGGCTTGAGCTTTCTGACGACCTGCAAGATGCGTTGACAGCAGACGATGACGAGAGCCCCGAGACCAACGACGAGGTCCTTGCCAACCTCTAGAACGCTTGATTTTGCCCGTTTCAAGCCGGCGGCTGTTAGGCCTCCGGCGGGTGGGTTCTGAGCCCGAAAACGCCGGTCTGAGGCAAAAAAAGTTCTCTCAACACGGAAAAACCCCGAAAACGCACGGAAATTCGGGGTTTTTGGGGGTTCGCCCAGTTGAAATTTGCGTGGTGGGCTTTTTAATCGTCTCCACAGTAGAACACCTCCTCTATTGGCCGTTCCATTTTTGAAAGGGATTGAAAGCATGGCGAAAGCCGCAGCCAAGAAGAAGGCCGCAACGAAGACCGAGATCTTCAATAGCATGGCCGAACGCACAGGTCTTACCAAGAAGCAAGTTGCTGAGTTCTTCGACGCCTTGAGCGATGAGATCGAACAGAACATCGGTAAGAAGGGACCTCGAGTATTTCAGATCCCAAATCTGTGCAAGATTGTTGCCGTCGACAAGCCTGCGTTGCCAAAGCGACAGGTTCGTAATCCAGCGACCGGCGAAATGATTTGGGCTCCTCCCAAGCCCGCATCGGTCCAGGTGAAAGTGCGACCACTGAAGAAGCTCAAGGAAATGGCTTAAACTGCCTCCTGAGTTATCGAACAGGCGAAAATCGGGCGAGATCTCAGACCAGATCTCGCCCAATTTCTTTTGGCAACCCATGGGGGCGGATCGGAGTCTCCGCGCGATTGTCAGCTACTGACGGAGCGTTTCGAAAATCATGGGATCCGCCAGCGTCTGGGCTCGACCGTAGGCTCCGGTAAAGTCATGATCATGGCTGTGTTCACCCGGCACGGCAATCGTACAGGCTCCCGAC
>JANQJJ010000349.1 GCA_028281725.1 Pirellulaceae bacterium
GGAGTCAATTGTGCACAGCACCCGAAGGGCCGCTGGCGGCAATTGACTCCTGACCCCTTTACCCGACCCATCCCCCGCGCCGAGCCTTACCCTGGAAACCATCATGCGAAGTCGGACCTATTTTATCTGCAGCCTACTACTCGTCTCGTTCTCGGGCCCCGGCTGGTGTCAAGAAAAACCACAGGGAGGCGCCGAGAACGCGTTGACCCTACCCGCGACAGACGATGGACTTCCGGGCAATGGACCTATCCGGCGTGCCGCCTGGTTCCAAGATCTTTGGAAAAACAGACGCACGGCTTGGGCCGCTCAAGTTCACGAAGACCAGGGTGCTCTGGTGTTCCTGGGGGACTCGATCACGCAAGGCTGGGGTGACGATCTCGGAGGCAACTTTCCAGGCGTCCACGTCGCCAATCGCGGCATCAGTGGCGATACCACTCGTGGAATGCTGATTCGACTCGAAGCGGATGTGCTGGCACTCAACCCCGAGGGTGTCGTACTCCTGATGGGAACCAATGATTTGGCCGAGCAGGCGGAGCCTGAGACGATCTCTGAAAACTTCAAGCTAATCATCGAGGCGCTCAAAAAGCATCGAGCCGATATGCCCATCATTGTCTGTCAGGTGTTTCCCAGTGCTGCTCGAGTCGACCGGCCTGCGGACAAAATCCGTACTTTGAATAAGCTGTACGCAGGTATCGTCCGGGGCGATCCGCAGGTGACCTTGCTCGACACCTGGACGCTGTTCGCTGGCGAAAACGGCGATGCCAAGGCGGAGGAGTTTCCCGACTTGCTGCACCCGAACAAGCTGGGCTACCAGAAGTGGGCCGGCGCACTGCGACCCATTCTGGCGACACTTGGATTTCTCGAAAAAGAAATGACACCACTGGAGATAGAATCCGGTTATGAGAGTCTTTTCAACGGGCGGGATTTATCGGGATGGTGCTTGCTTCCAACCACGGAGAAACAACTGGAGCAGCGGAGACGTTGGCGAAAAAGCGACCCGAACGCACCTCCCTGGCCGATCGTAACTGAGAAAGTGGATTTGTCGCACAAGTCAGCCAGTCCGGATGGTCGTTACGTCGCAAGAAGCGGCAGATTGATCGTGACCACGCCGCCCGAGGGTCGAAAGATCCAGCAGCTTTGGACAACACGAGATTTTCCAGAGGACTTCACACTCAAGTTAGAGTTTCGTGCTACGCCTAATGCCGATAGCGGCGTATTCCTGCGGGGCCGACAACTGCAATGCCGCGACTACCTGCTGGCCGGTCCCTACAAAGACCTGAAGAGTTATCGCGCCGGGGACTGGAACGAGTTGGTGGTCGTTGTCAAAAACAACGTAGCCTACTGCACCTGCAACGGAGAAGTTCTCGAATCGGAATTTGAGTTACCCGAAACCGGCCCGATCGGTTTGGAAGGCGACCGCGGACAGATCGAGTACCGTCACCTGCGCATTCATACGAGCCGCACGGGCCGATAGCGTGTCCGGCCAACGAAATCGTTGCTCAAACCGGACGAGGGCGACACACCACGGAACCGCCACGCGCTCTACTCTATCTACGAAGCCCTGGCATATGGTCCAAGGTTCCTGGTTTTTCGGTCAGGCTGCGGGCTTCTTGCGCGCTGCCTCGTCGGTTACCAACCACTGCCGGATTCTGTCGAGATCTTTTGGCCATGCACCGGATATGCGGCGAGAGCAAAAAGTCTGGAACAATAGGTCCACCGTTTCGTTCATGCAACGGATGGCCTCGATTCGATTGTCCAGTCGATCCGCGTCCGCTTCGTCATCATCGACATGAATCTTCCCACCACTGATGGCAAAGGTTTCCGCCTGGAGCACCAGATCAAACTGCTGGCCATGACGCACCAGACTCATACCGGATTTTCGCGGTAGCTTGCCTGATCGAATCGCCTGCATCGCTTCGGGCAGACGTACGGGCGCCTCGGCCGCAATCGTTTCCTTGCCCGACTCTCCGCGGGGACATTCCAGAGTCAGCGTTCGATTGAGCATCACGGTCACCTCCGAATCGTCCGGTAACCCGAGGGTGTCCGACTGGTTTTCCAGCGTCCACCACAGCCAGAGGACGAACTCATTTCCTAGAAAGTCCGGATGGGGCGAATCGACGTTGGCCCAGGCAGGTACGGACTGGGGCTGATGGGGCAAGAACGCCGCCGGAACTAGATCGGCCAACTTATGGGCCTGATTCGTCTGTTCCGCCCACTGACGGGCGACGCTCCCAGCCGTGGTCCGACTCAGTTCCACGTCAAAGGCACGTTGGAATAGATCGGCGCAATGCCCGCTGACCGTGTCGCCGCTTCCGCCAAAATACAACACACTCTGCCGAATGTCCCACAGAACAGGGAACTGCTGCATCTTGCGATACTTGCCGGTCGCCGCCTCCACTTCGCAGCGTTGCTCCACCGCTTCTTTAGCCTCCTGGCGTTGGGATTTCGTAGGGCGACCACTGGTGTTGTCTTTCGTTAGCGCCGCGAGTTCCATTTGGAGCCACGCTCGCCGAATGGCCGACGGGATTTGGTTGGTGTCAATTCTCACGCAGCAATGCAGCGCCTCGTTAATCACGTTCTTCTCGAGTGCAAAGTCGTGATCGAACAGGTGGCTGCCTGCCAAAAAGCCGACGTGGACGTTCTCTGTCGCAGAAGTTTGAAACTTGCCAATGGTCAGCCGCTCCATGGCTTCGATTTGGTCTTGCCCAAACGGCTCGGCCTGCAGGCCGTCAACACGGAATCTTTCAAACCCAAGGCTTCCCGACAAAAATGGCATGCGCGATCCTATCCTGCTAGAAGTTCAGTGAGACATTGGTCCTAGCGGTATCGACCACCTCGGCTGAAGAGTTTGTCTCACTTTCCGTGGCCGCGAAGATCCTACTACGCTTCACGACCAACTTCTCACGTGTTGCAGCAACAACCGCACCAACTTACCCAGCCCGAATACGCGTCATGGCGTCTCATCCGCAGCTACCAAAGTGAGCAGATGCCGAATCGTGCCGAGTATCTTCAGCCGAGGGATTGAGTCTCTCTCATGTAAGCGGTTCTGCGGAGCGTTCCAAGCCTGCCGCAGGATGGAGCCCTCGGCTGAGAACGCCACCACCGGCGGAGCGGCCGGCGACCATACAGAGAAGGGGAAACGCCCCACCGGCTCGCCGACTCGTAGCGACTCTCAACCTTTTACGTCTTGGGTTGTTCGCCGACAACCAGCTGATCACCAACACGGATGTCACCGGCGATCAGCTCGGTGTGACGGCTATCAGAGATTCCTACTTCAACCGACCGAGCACGCAGGAACTCGCCGTCATAGACCCAGACATGGCGACTTAATCGGCTGCGGCTAAGCTGAGCCCGCTCTGAGGCCGATTGGCTGCCCGCGTTTCGCAGAGAATCTTCCTTCGCCAACGATACACCATCGAGAATGGCCCGGTCGTCCGGATGCACGGCCTTCCGATTCGGCGGATAAAAACGCAAGGCCGAGTTAGGAACTTTGATAGCCTCCGTCAAATGTTCAATCTGAAACGAGAGGTTGGCCGTCATACCCGGCAGCAGCTGCATTTCTGTGTTGGGTGTTTCTACGATGACCGGGTAAGTCACAACATTCTGCTCCTCGCTGCTGCTCAAACGAACTTCGCGGATATGCCCTTCTTCGAATACCTGACCGGGATAGGCGTCCACCGTGAACTTGACTGGCTGGCTCTGTTTTTGGGCAGCGCGGATGAGTCCGATATCTGCCTCGTCAACCGAAGCATAAATATGCATCTTCTCTTCCATCTGCGGAGCCACGACAAACAATTCTGGGGCTTGAAATTGGGCGGCGAGCGTCTGACCTTCGTCAATTTTTCTGTCAATCACGACACCATCGACTGGAGCCCGAATCTTCGTGTATTCCAGATTGGCCTTGGAGTTGTCCAGATTGGCCTGCGCCTGTTGAACTGCCGTCTCCGCAACGCTCAGGTCGGCAGCGGCGGCCAGTCGAGAGAACCGCATTTCATCCACTTCCGTGTCGGAAATAATGTTCGCGCGCTTGGTGACGAGCATTTCGGCGCGACGCTCGGAGTTGACCGCTTGTTGCAGCCTGGCCTCGGCGCGTTGGACTTCTGCGCGGCGGGTTTCCAGCATGGCCTGATCGCGCAGAACAACCGATTCGAAGAGCCTGGGATCGATGCGCGCGAGCAACTGCCCTTTCTCGATTTTGTCATTGAAGTCGACGTAAAGTTCTGCGATGGGCCCACTGACAACCGCACCGATCGTCACGCGCAGAACCGGTTCTACCTTGCCGGTCGCGTTGACGTACAGTGTGAGTTCACCATCGACTACTTCCTCAAACCGATACGTTGGCTTGTTCCGTTCACGCAGGAACGATGCGGTCGGGAAATAGATCGCGGTGCCCAATCCGATCAAAATGGCGGAGAAAAGAAGGGTCTTCAATATTAGTCGCATATGTCTTCTTACTCTCGCTAGGCACCAAAGAAGCGGCTTGGCCTAATAGGACTGTTTCTCCGGCTCGCTTAGGACTTCTAGTGGTCTGTCAAAGCTTAATCTTTGGGTCGGGTAAAAGGGGCAGGAGTCAATTGCCGCCAGCGGCCCTTCGGGTACTGTGCACAATTGACTCCTGACCCCTTTACCCAAATCTTTAGTGTTGACAAAGCACTAGCATAGTCAGTCAGGCGGCACCAAACCGTATTCGCACTGACCGGCACAATCTTGGCAGTGGAGTCCGGCCTGACTTTCTTTTGGCCAATCATGCGGCGCCTCCCGCGCGGGGCCTCTCCGGAGCGGCTCATGCTAGAGCTGTACGACAGCTGTGCCCCAGGCCAGCCCGGCTCCGAATCCACACATCAGTGCCTTATCACCAGGTTTCAGCCGACCACTGGTAATCGCTTCGTCCAGAGCCAGAGGAATACTGGCTGCACTCGTGTTCCCATAGCGATCAAGATTGACGAAGACCTTTTCGCGATCGATTGCAAAATCTGAAACCGCAGAATCGATAATGCGAATATTGGCTTGATGCAAGATCATCAAATCCAAATCATCAATGGTCGTTCCCGAATGCAGCAAGCAATCCCGTGTGCTCTCGGCCACCACGCGAACGGCCCATTTAAAGACCGAACGGCCCTCCATTTGCAGATAGTGTTCGCCAGCTGCCAGGGCGGCTTCGGTCAGAGGCAACCGACTGCCGCCACTTGGAATACACAGCATCTGCCCACCACAACCTTCCGCACCAAGCGTGTAACTCACGAGGCCCTTGGACTGGT
>JANQJJ010000374.1 GCA_028281725.1 Pirellulaceae bacterium
TCTTGGCACGCACTCAGGCACCGGATGGAAGCTGGCTCCCTCTTTGGTTCGGCAACCAAGACCGGAAAGCGGAGGACAATCCGGTTTATGGCACCGGTAAGGTCCTGCTGGCCTATGCGGCACTTCAGGAGCAGCGTTCTGCCGAGGCCCGGCGCGGCATCGAGTACTTGCGGACCCATCAGAACGCGGACGGCGGCTGGGGAGGTGGCCCTAGTGTCACTTACGCCTGCGGAAGTGGGGAAAAGGCGAAAAAAGAATCGGAAAACCGTAGCACCATCGAGGAAACGGCAATTGCTCTCGAGGGCCTCCTCCTGTGTGGTGGCGAGCCTAGGCAGGATGCAAGTATAATGCAGGGACTCAGCTGGCTCGCTCAGGCGATCCAGCAAGGAAATCTGGGTTGTTCGTGGCCTATTGGTTTCTATTTTGCCAAGCTTTGGTATCACGAGCGACTGTATCCCACGACTTTCGGCTTAAGTGCCCTGGGGGCCGCGCTGGAAAAAATGGGGGAAACATAGTCTCCGGTGGTGGGTTGAATTCTGCTGCTAGATTGTGTGTTCCTCCCGCCTCAACGTTCCCGCCGTCATCATATGCGAATCCACAGGAGTGGCAGCTTTGTCATCAGCTTCGATCGAACCTACTGCGCCACATAAACAGGATGTTCCCGCCTCCGGCTCTCCGGCGGCTGAGCCACCGAGTTCGCCCGCCAAGAAGTCACGGCGTCGAAAGACAAGTCATCTCAAGTTGGTACCTGAGACACGTGATTTGCGGGAGCAACTAAAAGCCCGCTGCGATGAAGTTGCTCAGCGTTTGGATAGAACGCGACCGATGACCAAAGACGAGATGGAAGCCGTTGCTCGACGCTTGCTCGCTGAAGAAGGCTTGGGCGAAGGATACGTCGGCTGGACCATGGTGATGCTGAGCAGTGCATTTTATCGCGAGCAGGTGGCGGCTACCGATCCGAGTCGGCGTCTGTTCTTGCTGCCGCATTGCCTCAAGCATGCCGAGGGATGTCCGGCCGACTATGACGAATTTGGCATGAACTGCAAACAGTGCGGAGCCTGCAGCATTGCTGATTTCCGTACCATTGCTGAGGACATGGGTTACAAGGTGCTGGTGGCTGAGGGGTCGCCGGTTGTCTTGAAGATCATCGTCAGCGGGTATGTCGACGCGATTGTTGGCGTCGCTTGTCTGAATGTTCTTGAGAAAGCGATTGATAAAATTTTGCTGGCAGGTATCCCTTGCATGGCGGTACCGCTGCTGTCAAGCAATTGCCGTAACACGAGCGTAGATGAAGAGTGGGTCAGCGAGATGATTCAGACACGGAGCGAAAGGCCCGTTGTCCAGACTCGCAGCTACGTTCATCTGTTGCGGGCGGCCAATGATCTTTTTCAAGGGGAGACGTTTGAGCGACTAGCACCGCGCAGTCGCGGCAGTCGCACTCTGAGCGAAGCAGGGGACGATTCGCTCGACGGGATCGACCCCATTGCCGCGACGGAGGCTCTCGGTCTGGATTTTGTCAGCCGTGGCGGCAAATACTCCAGGCCGTTTATCACGCTGGCGACCTTCGATGCACTGACCGGTGGCGAGGCAACGCTCAGCTCTGGTGCAGACGCGGTGGCGGGTTATTCCGACGCCGTGTTGCGGGCTGCGATGAGTATCGAGATGTTCCACAAGGCCAGCTTGATTCACGACGACATCGAAGATGACGATGGGTATCGCTACGGCCAGCCGACCATGCATCGACGCTTTGGTCTGCCCACCGCCATCAATGTCGGTGACTACCTGATCGGACTGGGATATCGAATGGTCAGTCGCGATGCGAAAGAACTTGGACCGGATTGTGCCGCAGACATTCTCGATTGCCTCGCCGGGGCCCACACCCGCTTGGCGGAAGGGCAGGGTGCGGAGCTGTTGTGGCGCGATGCGGGAGACAAGCGACTCAGTCCGCTTGATGCACTGAAGGTGTACGCTCTGAAAACAGCTCCCGCCTTCGAAGCCGCTTTGTATACCGGAGCTCGACTTGCCGGTGACGCCGGCGCGATGGAGGAGCCCATTCGAGTGTTCGCCCGCAACATTGGGGTAGCTTTCCAGATTATCAACGATCTGGGCGACTGGCAGGGAGACCAGAACAACAAACTGCAAGCCGGCGGGGACGTGCTCGGAGGGAGACCAACGTTGCTCTGGGCTTTGGCATTGGCCAATCTGTCTGCCGCAGAGCAGGAGGAGTTGCTGAGTCTGGTGGATCCGGATTGTGAGCTCAGTGATGCGGTCAAGGTAGCGCGTGTTGAGCAGTTGTATCGTCAAGCCAAAGTGTTTGAGCAAGCACAGCGGCTAATCGAAAAGCACGAACAACGAGCGCTGGAGGCGGCGGTCCAAATCGAATCCGAACCGATGCAACGTCTGCTGCTGTATCTGGTCGATACCGTGCTTCAGCGATCGGATCCCGCCGAACCCGAGATCGTTTCCATGGCGTCGGTCGGTACGCTGCCGGTGACTGCTCGATAAGCTCGTCTGATCGACTATCCTCTCGTTCCCCTTGGCAAGAATTTGGAGAGTAGCTTTGACTGAGGTGACTCCACCAGCCGCCGAACTCGATGAGTTGATTGGTCTGTTCTACCCGCGCCAGAGCGATCTGGGGACTTGTATCGCTCGGACGGCCGAGCGATGCCCCGAGGAGTACCAGGCAATACTCGCCCATGAAAACCACATGACCGTGACCGTCGAACGACGTCACCAATCGGAGGTCGACGTCGAGGTACTCGCAAGTCACACCACGGAAAGCCACTATTCACGAAAGATCATTCTCCGCCGCAAAAGTGATCGTCGAGTCGTGCAATTCGGCATTGTGCGGTTGGCACTCTCGGCCCTACAGCCGGTCGTCCGCGACGAGATCATGGCTCAGCAGATACCCTTGGGACGTGTGCTAATTGAACACAACGTCATGCGACACGTGCAGCTGAATGCCTTGTGGGAGGTTCACTGTGCCCAGGAGCTGGCCGGCCTGTTCGATGTCGAACCGGGTTACATCGCGTTCGGGCGAACTGCCCTGATTTATTGTGACGGCGAGCCCGCGGTAGAGCTGCTCGAAATCGTCGCTCCAGAAGACACGTTCGACGCGTAACGCATTGCCCGGGGTAGTGCGAGCCGCACCGGCTATCCGTGTCCAATCAACGAAACCGTCGCTCACCCGAGCGAGGGCGACACCTCCGCGAACCAATTGCGTGCTCTGGTGCGAGCCGGCACACCCACATAGCTTGGTGCGTTCAACGTGAACTCGCTGAAATCTAGCTACAGCAAAAGTAAAAATGCTCTAGTGGTCTGTCAAAGCTTAATCTTTGGGTCAGGTAAAGGGGGCAGGAGTCAATTGCCGCCAGCGGCCCCTCGGGTGCTGTGCACAATGGACTCCTGACCCCTTTACCCAAATCTTTAGTGTTGACAAAGCTCTAGTTGCCTGCGGACGTTCTGCTCTCAAGGCGCCGAGCACCCGAGGGACCATTCTGGCTGTCGGGCCTGACCTGGTGGCCGATCGAACGAATCGAATTGTGGATCACGCGTTCTACCTGGCGACCATCATCGGTGGTGACCAGCAAGCGTATCTCCATGCCTCGGGTTGGGGCGATATCGGCAACGGCCAGTGACAGCGTTCTGCGATCTGCCGATAGCTCGACTTCGGTGATCTCCAGTTCGTGTTGGTCGTAATGCTCTGAACCGTAGTTCTTGCTCCGACGCAACGACCAAACCTCCACGCCGTAGTCCTTGGGATCCCGAGACGTTTCTGCTCCAAGCGGCTCGCTGAAGCCGACTACCAGACCCTGCCGATTTGCTTGCAGCTCCACGGGCAATGCCGCCGGTTCGCCTGTGTAGCGTAGCCGATACAGTCCGCCTGCCTCCATGGTCTGATTGGTGCCCCAGGCGGCTAAACCCGCAAGATACAATTGATGATCGTGCGGTGAAAAACGTCCTCGGACAATGCCGGTCGGGAAGTCCGGGATCGGCAACGAACACATGCCTCCCTGCATGCCTGCTTCGGTTTGCTCGTGCGGAACCACGTATACCTTGCCATAGCCGTACGATAGATTCAAAAGGCGACCATTGAGCGGTCCCCATGCCGGGCTATCGACCCACAGCAGTTCGGCCGGCGAACGATCGAAACGGTTGGTGATCCAGCATAGCGGCGGCTCCATCGCCTGATCGGACGAGTCCGTCACGTCGTGATAGCCATACATGTTGCCGTAGAAGCCGCCTTCTCGCACCCAGTTGATGCGATTCTTGGGGTTCCAATGACCCTCCTGGTCGGTGACGATAAACGTTCCGTCGGGATTGAGACAGACGCCGTTGGCCGCCCTGAAGCCTGTGGCCAAGATATCCGTTCGCGATCCGTCAGGTGGGATTCTCAGTAGCGTACCGTGATGGGGAACCACAGCTGTCAGCGCGTGACGTGCTGATTTGGCGTAATAGAAGTTTCCTTGGGAGTCGGTTTGCAGGCCCATGGCAAACTCATGGAAATGCTCGGTCACCTGATGGTCGTTGTTGACACAGTGGTAGTAGTCGATCTCTCCGTCGCCGTTGCGATCATCCAGCCTGACTAGCTGATCCCGACACGTTAGAAAAATCGTTTCATCAACGATCTTCAGCCCCAAGGGCTGGAAGAGCCCAAACGCACATCGTCGCCAGCTGAGTTTCACCGGTTCGTCTTCCCGGCTGGCCAACGCCTCCAGCCCGGCTACGACCCATACATCACCATCCCAGGTACACACGGCCATTCGATCGGGATCGGCGAAGAAATCCAGTCCCGCAACACGCACTTGGGCTTGCCAAGGATTGGTCTTGGGGACGGTCAGCACGTCTACCGCAAAACCGTTCTGGGAGGTTCCGCGCACCACGGTCGTCTCGATGACTTCCGGGAAAATCGGTTCGGCGCGTACAGGAGCTTCATCCGTTTGGGAGATTTCCGAGGGCGGCCGGGCGGTAGCTGCCCATACTTGCGCGAAATCGATCTCTTCTCGATTCGTGGTCTTTGCGCTCCAAACCGTCAGCGCGAGTGGCGTCTGGCCAGCGGGTACCTGAAGCACCAGGCGGCCGCCACGCGGCTTCCACGTGAGCGTCTCGGCGCAGTCGAATCCCGCGATCAACGGCTCATCGGAACGGAGCGAATCAGCTATCAGCTGCGCTTGATGCCCATTGCCCGTCGCATCAACAACCGCATTGCCGATGACTTGCCGACCGAGCTGCCAACTGGCGAGCAATCCAGCCTGTTCATCGGCGTCAGAAATTTCCGACGGCTCGAGTTCCCGCCCGAAGAACTGAACCGAGTCGATGGTGCCGGACTGAAACGAGCTGGGTTCCGGAAAGTTCGACGCAGTCCGACCAATGCGGATCACCGCGTCACCGAGTTCCTTTTTGGGCTGCAGCCTTTTCTTGGCGACACGGCGGCCGTCGACCCACAGGGAGGCCAGACCCGTCCGCTTGCGCCACGTCAAGGCGACATCATGCGGGCGTCCATCGTTGATCCGAGTGCTCGACTGGACAGCTCCCACCCACCCGACATCGTAGCACAGTCGACCGCCACGAATAAACAGGCTCTGTCCGTCCGGCTTCCAGGCATCCGCGCGAGGCGTTCTGGAAAAGATCGTGCCGTCTTCGGTGGTAGATAAGCGAGCGCGAATCGTGAAGTCGTTGCCAAACATATCCAAGTCGGCAATCTGGGAGACTTGGTAGTACCGAGTGCC
This sequence comes from Pirellulaceae bacterium, assembly GCA_028281725.1. Taxonomy (GTDB): domain Bacteria; phylum Planctomycetota; class Planctomycetia; order Pirellulales; family Pirellulaceae; genus Aureliella. Next base: position 5,730 of record JANQJJ010000374.1, read on the forward strand.
GTCGAATTGGCTCGCGTCAGCCGCCGCCGACGAAGCCGGAGCTGGCCTGGACTCGCTCGCCAATGGCCCTTCGACATTCCATGTCGCTTCTGGCTGATCGAGCGTTGCCACAACCAGTTCTAGCGACCGATCACGTGGTCCCAGAGTCAAATCGCGAGCAAAAAATCCCTGCTGGGACTGACCATCGGACGCCGGAGATTCACCCCAACGAAACTGTTCCCGAACGTTCGTGTTGCCTACCCGGTACGCTACGCGGGACTGGCGCCCCACCTGATAGATGCCTTGATACTTTGCCCAGTCGCGAGGCAACGGTCCATACTGCTTTCCGTCTCGTCCGAGCACGCGGGCTGTGTCATCCAAAATGCCCGAATCGGGATGTGCCCAGCCCGGCCCAGTCGGATTGGCGAGCAGGACATCACCAACAATATGCGGATGGATTCCATGGCGACCGTTGAAGTGGATGCCCTGCCAATCGATGAAGCCGCGACTGGTCCAAACGCCTGCGACCCGCATCGTATCGTGATCAAAAATGACCCAGGCCTGGCCGTGAGCAACGCCACCGGGTGAGCCATCGAGTTGAATGGCAATCCCCTTTTGAGCAATGTTCCGTCCACCTCTACCAATCTCGTAGGTATTAATCAGGCGAGGTCCGTAGTCGGCCTGAGACCACGGCTCGATCTTCTGAGGAGCCGGGCCTCGCTGGTCGCCCGGGGGCAACCCGGCGAGATAGTCGCCGTCGATCGCGGGCAGCCGGGTCGGGCCGCGATCTCGCAGGAACTCTTCGCGCAAGTAGTGAATCACGTCGTATTTTTGTTGGGGCACCATCCACGGTTGAGGTAGCATCAGGCCGGAGCCGCGCGTCAAAGTCTGATACATCGAATAAGGGTCGCTGCCATACTTGAATTTGCCCTCTCCAAATCTTAGGGCCGTAGCCAGCGAGCCGGGCTGAGTTCGAGTGCCATGGCAATTGACGCAAAGCCCCATGTAAACCGCCTTGCCCCGCTCGAGCGATTGAGCATCCCAGCTGCCAATCATGCCGGCGTGATCGATGTGCGACTCATACTCGGGTAGCTGGATCGCCAGCTGCGCCGAGTTCGGTTGCAGCTCCCGGGCTCGCTTGGGGCCTCCTTCTCGAATCTCGAGCAAGTACTTCAGCAGATCCAAGAATTCCGCCTCATTGGCAAGCGATCGCATCAAGCCTTCCGGCATGGCGGACTGCTGACTGACTTGCCGCTGGGCAATCTCGTCAACCGGAATCCGTATGTTCTGCAGAGTCACCGGGTCTCGCAGCACCACAACGCTGTCGTCATCGTCAGCGACCAAGATTCCCGTCTTCACCAGACCACCGTCAGTCAGAATGCGAATCGAACGATACTCTTCGGCAATTTCGGCCGACGGTTTGAGCACGGACTCGACTAAGGCCGGTCCCACGCCGTCAGGTTGGGGACGGGCGAGATTGGGACCCAACACGTCTGAACCGCCGGCGCCGACCGAGTGGCACTTGGCGCATCCGAGCAGAGGCCCGTGAAATAGAATCGCTCCTCGAGCGGCACTGCCCGACTCCTTCGCCCTATCCAGGAGGATCTCCGGGGCCACGCCGAGCAGACGTTCTTCGATCGCCGACAGCGGGGGAGAGGCTTGTCCAGGCAACGATTGTCCGGAAGCCATGGGCTGCTGCAGCAAAACGACTGCCCATATAACCAAGTTAGATCGCATAAAATTTTCTTGCAGGTTCGAATCTCTAGTTGCCGCCGACTTTCGGAGGGGCCGTGCGGGAAAAACTACCAGCAGGAACAACCTTCCAGTCCAGGTGTTCCTAAGCCTCATATGGGAGACAGCGATCTCCCGGATGATGCTAACGGGACAACGCCACTTCATACCAATTCGTAAGCAATGGCGTTCTCCCACTAAGATCTCTCAACCGGCGCCAGGCGGACCGTGGCGTTGTCAGTCGTTTCCGATGCGCAGCAAGGACTGTTCGGTCCGAATGACGAGATCGTTGCCGACCACGGCTGGGCTGGCCATCAGGCGGCTTTCCAACTCGTTTTTGGCCAGTTCCTGATACGTCTCGTCGTCAGCAACCACCGTTACGACGCCTTCGTGTGAACAGAAAAACAGCTTGCCGGAAACGTTGATCGGTGAGGCCGAAAAGTTGCCGGAAATCCTATGTCGCCAGGCGATCGAGCCATCTTCGGACCTTAATTGTGTCAGGATACCATCGTCCGAAATCATATAAATGCGGTTCCCGACCGCCAGAGGCGATGGTTTGGCAGGTGCCCCCCGGCTGACTCGCCAGATGATATGGCTGGTCGTCACATCGCCATGGCCATCCGGGCGGACAGCGACCAATTCAGGCCGCATGTATCCGGTCGAGAACACCACAAGGCCGCCGGAGATGACGGCACTTGGGCTAGTCGAGAAGCCTGAGCCATGATCGATCCGCCAGATCTCTCGACCTGTTGCCGGATCATATCCGCAGATCCACTGAGCTCCCGGTATCACCAGTTGCTGGCGACCCTGGACGTCCACCAAGATAGGCGTGCTATACGCCTTTTTGAACTCGACGTTGGTAGCTCGGATCGGCGGTCTGGCTGTCCGCCAGAGTTCCTTGCCGGTCGTCTTGTCGAGCGCGACGATAAACTGCTGGTCGATTCCGTCACAAACCAGCACGAGATGTTTCCCGATCACGAATGGCGAGCTTCCAGGACCCACGCTGTGGTCGACCTGGATGCGCGTTGTCCAGATCGGACTGCCCGTTCGAGCGTCTAAGCACCAGGTGCCGTAGTTGCCGAAGTGGCAGAAGACACGTTGACCATCGAGCACCGGTGTCGGGGAGGCATAGGTATTGAGCGGATTGATAGGCTCTGGATCATCTACTTGCGCGAGCGAAATATTATGTTCGATCGCTCCCGATTCGAAGTCGACGCACAGCGCCTTGAGCTCCACCGCTCCAGCAACCTCCTTGATGTCCTTCAAGGGGTCATCGCCCAGCTTCCGTTCTTGCTCTTCCTGGGAGGCGGCTCTAGTCAACGCCGTCGTTAACCAGATCTTTCCATCGGCAACCACCGGAGACGACCAGCCTTTGCCTTCAATCGGTGTTCGCCACCGAACGGCTTGCTCCAACCCAAAACGAATCGGCACGTCCGTAGCGGTCGAGTTGCCCTGACCATCCGGCCCACGAAATTGCGGCCAACTTGCCGATGAAGCATGGTCCGCCGCTTGGAGCTGAAATGTAAACAAGGCCGCGAAGAAACAGGTAGCCGTGAAGGGATAATTGGTTTTCATGCGTGTTCGGTTTAACTACTGGCACTAAGTGAAATAACAAGCGGAATGCCTCGGTGCGTCTGTTGGGAGTCGCTCGCATTTCGCTACTGGTTCTCAAACTGGGAGGGCTTCCAAAAACGTACGGCGGGATTGGACTCCGAGCAAGCCGCTGGCCATCTAGTTGGGCTTGGCCGTTGGCGACCAGCGGAATCCGAGAGTCTTGATCAGTGGCTCGGCGGCTTCAGTCGGCGCCGTGTTGTTGGCACTCGGTCGGGCCGGAAAGGTCACATCGACCAGCCCACCGACCTCTCCAAGTTCGTTGATCGTGTATGCGGCACTGTACTTCGAATCCTTGAACAAAGGCAGCGGCCTGGTCTTTCCATCTCGCCAGATAAAAGCTTGCGGACCACCGATCGGACCACGAGGATCGTCGCTAAAGCCGACCACGGTGCCAGCGGCGTTGACGCCCCAAGCCTCGCCAGAGACGTCCCCGTCGAGTAAATCGATCTGGACCACCTTGCCGTCCAAGCCCACGCGGCATGGCTTGGGGACCGCAGGAGCCGAAATAGCGCCCGCCATGACGCCATCGTTCGTCATGTCCCTGAGTCGCATCTGTTCGTCGCAAACGGGCTGCCGAATCCACTTGCCATCGTCAAATTCCCAGACGAACAGAGAGCTGTCGACGCCGCCGCCCGGTAGAAAGCCAACGGTGATGCAAGCCGCGACACGCTGGCCATTGGGGCATACGATGGCACGGCTTGTCAGCAAGTAAGGATTGTTGTCATAGATGGTCGACAGAACCTGAGCGTCCCAGTGCCGCGTCTCCGGATTCCACGTCCAAACACAAGGCCGCATCCGCGGAGGGTTCGCCCCAGTGGAGTATCCAGTGATTCGCGTACCGTCGGCGCTGATGTCCTGAGCATGCGACGCATTGTCCCCCGGCGCATGCCCCAGATTTGTTAAAACGCCAGTGGCCTGATCCCAAACAATCGCCGTTAAACTACCCTGCGGGTGACCAATGCCGCGGCTGGCAAATCCAGCCGCCTTTCCATCGTCGCTCAGCGCCTGGACCTCAAGATTGGTGTAGCCTTTCAGTAGAGGAATATCAATTGTCTTTTCGCCTTCACTGTAGAAGTGCTTACTCGACAAGACCGTTTTTGACTGATCGATAACTTCACGCGTGCCGATGACCGCACCACGAGCATTCATGGCCAGGACTTGACTGAAAGTCGTCGAGTTATCAAATAGGTGAAGTGAGAACCCGTCGGGAGCGACGTCGGTGGCATCCGCGTATTGCGCGTTTTGTGGTGGCGCCTCGTCCTCTGTCGTCGCCGGAGAACACGCGGACAGGCCCGTCGGCGTGATCAGAACAAACAGGGCTAGCAAATCTAGTCGGAGTGGCATTCGGACGTTTCTAGTAGAGGATTGCAGCTCGGATCTCCAGGAGCCTCCCATTGTACACAGTTATCAATCTGTCTTGAGGCGGTTTGGTCCAATTCGCTACTCTATACGCCCACGTCCATGCCTCCGCTTGCCAGCTAGCCCGCACCTGCCCAAAGATCACCAGCGATGCCGACGTGGCCTACCACCGAATCCACCGAGATCAACGCGTTTGCGGGCTGCACCGAGCGGGAACTAGGAGAATCCATACTGTGAGTTTGCGTATGCTGGAGAGAAATCGGCAGTTCGTTCCCAAGCGTATCCTGCTAACGCGGCTCAGCGCGATCGGTGACTGTATTCTGACGATTCCAGTGGCTGTTCGAGCCAAGCAGCTGTGGCCTGATAGCAAGCTGACTTGGGTCGTCGATTGCGGCGTAGACCAGTTGCTCGAAGAACACCCAGCCGTCGACGAAGTGCTGCGTATCAAAAGACGCTGGTTGAAACGTCCCGGCGAGTGGTTGGCGCTTCGGCGCGAACTGCGTAGCCGCAAATTTGATCTGGTGCTGGATCCACAGGGGCTGAGCAAGAGTGCTCTCATCGGCTGGCTCAGTGGCGCACGGCGAAGGGTCGGATTCGACTACTCGCACGCACGCGAAGTGGCTCCACTGGTTGCGACCAGACGCATTCGGCGGACAACTCGCCATCTCGGGGATACCTACCTGCAAGTCCTCAGTGACTGGTGCGACATCGTGCCCGGCGAGGGCAAGTTCGATATGCCGCGTTATCCGGAAGCGTCCGCACATGTAGCCAAGCTACTGGAGGACATGGGGTTTGAGGCAACCGCGGCGTCTCCCTGGGTAGCGATTAATCCCGGCGCCGGATGGCCAACGCGTCTGTGGCCCGTACAGCGATTTGGCGTGCTGGCGCGAGACATCTATCGAAGGCACGGTAGAAAATCGTTGGTGTTCTGGGCTGGTGACGAAGAGTATCTGATGGCGAAAGTGATTGAAGAGGAGAGTCAAGGAGGAGCGGTGGCAGCACCTCGGACAAACATGCGCGAGTTGGCGGAATTGCTGCGACGGGCATCCCTGCTGGTCACCGGAGAAACCGGGCCTATGCACTTGGCCAGCGCCCTCGGTACTCCGTGTGTGAGTCTGCACGGTCCGACCTGGGCGGATGAGTCGGGCCCGTACGGCAATCGGCATGTTGGTATTCAAAGTCCCTCGCCAACGCTCTCCAAGAAATTCGTGCGCCGCGGGCCGAATCTGGCCATGCAAGCGATCGAAACCGAGGAAGTACTCCACGCTTGCAGCCGACTGATCCTCGGGGAACGCACTGCCGGGGACGTCGCGGCGTAGCACATGAGGGATAGCCGGTT
>JANQJJ010000380.1 GCA_028281725.1 Pirellulaceae bacterium
GAGTCCTTCTGGTACTACGAGCGCAAGAGGCGCTGCAAATAATCTTTTTCTCCGCCCCATTCCCTTCGATCCGCAAACAGAAACCAAGGTGATTCCGGGGCACCTTTCAGATGGCTCGCTGGCCGGCAAGAAGCGGACCACGAATCGCGTTTCATTCTCTTTGGTCACATGCTTTGGGTCAATTCCCTGTGGCAGCCGGTGGAACTCAGGAGCGGCCACGGGGGGCTGCGGCGAATCCCGGAGCCTGTCCGCGAGCGGGGTGGCGGCGTGGTAGCATCCTGCCGAGCGACTGTGCCGGCCTACGTTTCCTATTCCACGTCGCCGATGGAACAAAGCTCCAACGGAAACCCATTCAGGTGGTTTTTGTCGCCGAGTTGCAGAACCAAGACGCCCGCAGTGCGGTGGGCCGATGGAAACCATAGGCCTGGCCGACTCAAAAGCGAGCGGGCCTCCGGCGGCTTTGAATATCATGGGTCTGGCTGATAAGGTGTTCAGGGACACTGGGGGCCGCGTTCATGCGGGCGGCACGGGCAAAACCCTCCTTTCTACTTTTCCCAAGTCGGCGAGGTGTGATGAGTCTAGAAGATCAGGCCAAGTCAACGCAGCGTTGCCAGGGTCGCCTCAAACGTAGGCTGAAATGGATCGCCGGGGCGTTGGTCCTCTTGATCGCGGGTACCGTCTACGTAACACAAGATGATGTTCGCACTCTTCTGTCGGTGCGCCGTATCGCCGGCACCAACGCCTACATGATGGACTATTACAGCGACTATCATATCGACCAGATCCGCAGTCACGGGATCGACGTCGACCATGTCGAGGACAGTTTTATTGATACGTACTTTCCCGCACCGCTTGCCTTGGTAGCTAAGCGTTTGAAAGCGGCCTATGTTCCCGGCGCAATCGAACCGCTTCCGACGGATAGCCACCATTGCTCCACCGTGGCGTTTCACAGTGGCAGTGGCCCAACGCTGTTTGGGCGCAATTTTGATTGGAAACACAACGCCTGCCTCGTTCTGAACGTGCATCGCGCCGGAGCCGTCCGCTCGGTGGCCGTGATTGATCTGGCTTATCTGAACCTTGATCGGACGGATCTGGACCAGACGAGTCTGGTCGAGAGGATTCCGTTGCTTTTTGCTCCTTACTACGTCATGGATGGAATGAACCAGCACGGAGTGGCTGTGTCGGATATGTCGCTGCCCGGCTCGGAGGCTCCTTACGATTCAGATAAGCCGGACATCCTTCACTCGACCGCCATGCGGCTGATACTGGATTACGCCAAGACAACGCGGGAAGCGGTTGATCTGCTGGAGCAGTACAACATTCGATTTGTAGACACCCCCTGTCACCTGATGATCGCCGATGCGGCGGGCGTTTCGGCCATAGTGGAGTTCAACGACGGGCAGCTGCAGACGACCTACTCCGACACAAATTGGCAGACGTGTACCAACCATCGAATCTGGGAGACCACCGAAGAGCAACGCGATCTCGTCTGCGATCGTTACCGCGTCGCCTCAGGACAGCTGGAGAAGCTCGCGCCCAACACCGACGCTCAGGACATCATGGACGTGATGGATTCAGTTGCCGTGGATGGCTGGACCATGTGGACCAGCGTCTACAACCTTTCGACGGGCGAATTTCTGTTTTCGCACCGAAAACCGCTAGATAACACGTATCGAGGACAGCTTGGTCTGTCCCATTGAGCCTTCCAATGCTCTAGCCGATTCGGTTTTCGCCACGGTTCTCTTGCTGCCCGATGGTCACGGGCCAACCTGGGAATTGGTTGTCCGGGTTGCCATCGCTTGCATCGACCAGGAACCGGAAGGCCTCGATGTGATACGTCTTCTTTTTGGTGTCGATCGTGATTAGCCCGAAGCCGCTTCCCTTTTGATGAGCCAATTCGTAGCGGTTCTTTTTCGTACCCACTTCTGGGTTGCCGACCGCGTAGACGTAAGCCAGATTGCCAAAACCGTCCAAGAATTCGCCCGTATTGGGCAAGTTGTGCTGGGGTCGGTTCTCGTGAGGCATGTTCATTTCATCCGGTCGCCACCAGCGCGGATAGCCGGCTGCGATGGCTGGGGTGCAAAAAGACCAGCAGCTGTCGCGCTGCGTGTCGGCACCGTACTGAACCAGAGAGGTAAGATGTTGGTCTCCGTTGATGTGCAGCGGCATACCCTCCCGGAGGATGCGAACGGTACGATTGCGGGCCGTTTGAGGCCATCCGCCGGAGTCCAAGTCGGCTTTGAGATAACCGTTAAATCCGCCGTGGTGGGTCGCCACGCCGGCAAAGACGGTTTGACTCAACAGCACCTTCATTTCGTGACCGCGCCAGTCGCTGACCCAATGCCGCAGGAACGCTTCTTGGCGATCGCCCAGCAGGACCAGCCCCGGTTTATCTAGTACCGAAGTGTCGACTGCCTGATCCTTCACATGGTCGGCCCGACCACTGCCGGTTTCAACTCGCTCAGGTCCGCTCTTGAACTGGCGGTCGCCAAGGACAGCGAAGCTGACATTGCCGTAAACGACGTCACCGTAGTAAACGCTGATGCCTTGCTTGACCGGTGAATCGTCATAGAAATCGGGATGATGGGACGTAGTCGTCCGGTGGACGGCGTTGACCATCCGCGCCGGCTCGCGATAGCCGCCCTTGGAAGAAGTCCCCTGATCCAAGTCGGCCATTTTCGCGCCACCCTCACCCCAAATGTTGCCTTGGAATACATCATGGTCATCAGGAATACAAAGCGTCGGGCAGTTTCGCATCACGTTGCGGAAGGCCCAGCCAAACATGTAGTACTTACGGAGGTAGTTTAGAATAGCCGGGCCGGCCGGTTCGCGAATGAGGCCAAACCCACCGTGGTCTTCGTAAAGCTGATCGCCGGAGAAGTAGACCAGATCGGGATCGAGTTTCTCGACGTTGCCAGCCACCGGTTCATAGGGGAAGGCATAATCTTTTTGGCATGTCAGCGCGGCCAGTCTGAGTGGACGGCCGGATGGGTTGGCTCGGATCGTGCCGGTCCAATCGGATTCGGTTTCCGATGCGTCGCGATGCTTCTCACGGTAGACAAGTCGATAGGGCGTTTCTTGGGCAGCGTCCCAATTCGGCACGCGAAACGTCGCCGTCCACGCGTCGGTGTCCAGTGACGCGGTACCCAGGCTTTGCCAAGAGCCGCCTTTTTGGATTTGGAGTTCGATGGTCTTGTTGTCTGCTTCTCCAAGCGGGCCGGTCAGTGCGCTGATCTTCATCACAAAGCCTTCGTCACTGCGCGAATCGCTCAGCGAATACATGGACCAGAGGATGGGACCAAAGCGGTTCTCGGGCGATACTTGAAATCCATCACCACCGACCGTCCACTCGCTGAAGCGATAGCGTGCCCCCTGGCCTTTCTTGATCTGTGGGTCGAAGTTGTTGACGATCGCGACATTGCCTAACAGGCTCTCGGCCGCCATGTTGGTCGTTACCCGGCCAGCTTGGTTGCCAGCCTGATCGGTAGCTAGCAGGATCAGTTTGATCTGATCGCCGGCAGGCATTCCAGTCAACTTGAGCTGCACAGGGCCCTTGGCGGGATCCAACCGGATTGCTGAACTGCGTTTACCGAGCACGAGCTTTCCGCCGCGGATGCCTGCGATCACGCCGCCCTGCGCAAAGCAGTTACTCCGATATTCGTGGATGTCACTCCGAACGCCGAGCCGGAATCCAGCCCCGCCGTCCAGCTTCCGAACTTCCACTTGCCGGACCGCGACCGACATATCGAATCCGCGCATCGGCTCGGTGAGCTGATGGGTCAATAGGTGAACATTGCGGCCGCCACCGGTGGTCTGACACTCAGCCGCTCCATCGACAATTCGCCAGTCTTCCATGGGGTTTGCCCAATACTCGGCACCCAACCAAATCCGATCATGCGTATTGGACCAGGAGTCCGTTTTGCCAGAGTCCGAGTTTTTTGAAGTTTGGCCGTTTGACGGTCGGATGAGTCCCGTCAGAGCCGTCGTTGCCCCCAATAACTTCAATGCGAATCGCCGAGTAAAGCCAGTCATGGTGTCCATCTTTCGTGTCTATGCTATCTGTCTTTCGCCTTGATCTCATCGCGCTTGCGCCGAGGGATATACCGAACCAGTAGTTTACTATGGAACGCCTCGCTTCGTGAGCACCGTCGGCCGGGGACGGCTTTAGGTCGCCGGCGGAGCGTGGGAGGTTCGGTTTTCTCCGTCCAACGAACGTTCCCCTATACGTGTTGGTAGGGAGCCTTGTCCGTACCAGCGGCGAGCATGATTCGCGGTCGGCTTTCGGAGTCATGCCCCAGCTTAACCGGATCGCGAGGCAGCGCCGGAGAGTTGAGCGGCAAAGATACCAAGCGGCGGGAAGTCCTGTCCTAAAATGGGCTCCGGCGCGACGCCGAGCCAATCGTCCAGTATCGATGCGTAGACCTGGCGGAAATCGGTGTGGTACTTCAGATCTCCGTCTTCCAGGTCTGTCAAACTGGGCTGCTCACCATGGAAGCCGGGTTTGAGACCACCACCGGCGAGAAACAGAGGAGCCGCAGCGCCATGGTCGGTCCCGCCACTGGCATTCTCAGAAACGCGGCGCCCAAACTCGCTGAAGCTCATCACGCAGACCCGGTCGGCATGACCGTGGTCGGAAACATCGCGTACGAATGAGCTGACCGCTCCACCCCACTCTCGAAGCAGGATCGAGTGCGTGTCTGCTTGCTGGGCATGCGTGTCAAAGCCATCGAGTTCAACGTAGTAGATGCGCGTTGCGAGTCCCGAGTCGATGAGCTGCGCGACGATTCTCAGCTTGCGGGCCAATTCTGTTTCCGGGTAATCGACGCTGGTCGCGTAGTCTTGACTGGCCTCTTCAACACGTTTGCTGGCGACCAGCGCGGCAGATGTGCTGGACTGGACGAAGCTGAGTAAGTCACTCGTCTGGCGAGCCGGAGCCGATGCCAACTCCTCGATCAAGGAACGAAAGGCTTCTTGTCTTTGGCTTTTTAGTTTGAATTCATCGAGCGCCTTCACGGAGGGAACCCGGACGTCGCGGGCAGCGAGTGCCAGCGGCTGTTGACCATGGCCAAAGTGGATAGCAGGCACGTCGCCGCCGGCGCCGGTAGCATGGCCATCGAGAAAACGTCCCAGCCAGCCGTGGCTGCGCGGTTCGTCCTTTCGCCGGCAAGTATGCCAGATATCCATCGATTCGAAATGAGAGCGATTGGGGTTGGCGTAGCCGATTCCCTGAATGATTGAAAGGAGCCCGTCTTCGAAAAGATCGGCCATCGGCCGCAGCGCGGGATGCAAACCGGCCACGTCGGTCAGTTTCAACACGTCGCTGCTGGGGATCGCCAACGTCGGACGACGCTCTCGATACGCATCGTCGGCAAATGGAATGACCGTGTTGAGTCCATCGTTGCCGCCGGAGAGCTGGACGACAACCAAGATCGTCTCATCGCCAGGGCGCGAGTTCTCGGCAGCTCGCAGCAAAAAATTTGGTGCGGCCGAATCGACACCGACGACCAGCGAAGCACCTAGGGAGGATTGGATGAAACGGCGTCGGTTGGTGGTCAGAGTGCGTTGCATGGGTACTAGGTTCCAACTGGGAATTGAGTATCCGACTGAGGTTAGGCGAGCTGAAATTCCGGAATGGTCGCCAGGGTGTGGATCGTTTCTCGAATCCGATTCTCTTGGCTACCGCTACCGGCACGGAGCTGGTCGGAAAGCCTCTCGCGTGAGTGTGGCGTCAGTGGCAGAGCCAGTAGCGTTTCATCTAACCACTGAACAAGCTCCGCATCGGCCCCGACGTTCAGCGACGCAAAGTACTCTTCCAAATTCGTTTCGCCGAAGCGAGTCGTTTTGTCGGTCAGGATTTTCTGAACCAAGTTTGCCCGGCCCAGCAGCGTCGACGAGTTAATCCATGCTCGCCCGCCGTCCCAGCCTTTGACGTTGGGTGGATAGAACAAGCCTTGACCGATCCGCCGCAGACCCTCAGCGAGCGAGATCGTATTGGTCGTTCCATCGAGTGCTCGCAACAGACCAATAGCCAGTTCTACCGGCGAGCGGATCTTCCGTCCGATGGAGTCATCGGAAAAAAAGAGATTGCTTCCCAAGACCCGCTCGATAACGGGTGCGACTTGCAGGTCACCGCCGCGGAACTGATCGGCCAGTGGCTCAACCAGATCATCCGGCGCCGCCGGTTCGTCACAAACGAAGTAACGAATCAGTTTGCGCACCAGAAACTTGGGCATGGCAGGTTGCTCAAGGACGATCCGTACGCCGTCTTCGCCATCAAAATTGCCGGTTTGTCCAAGCAACTGCTTTTCGCCGCCATCTTGCTGATAGCGATTCTTGCGAAACCGATCGTTCTTGATTTCCCAGCCGGTAAAGCATCTGGCCAACTGCTGCACGTCTGCCTCGCTGTAGTTACCTTCGCCCAGGCAGAACAGTTCCATCAGTTCCCGACCAAAATTTTCGTTTGGATGAGCCTTGCGATTCGTGGCTGAGTCAAGGTAGATCAACATCGCCGGATCGCGGGCGATTGCTTGCACCAGGGGAGTAAAGTGCCCGAGGGCATGCGTCCGCAGAAGCTTGTTTTGGGCCCACATCATGTTGGCATCTTCTACTTTGGCGGCGCTGGTGGCGAAA
>JANQJJ010000426.1 GCA_028281725.1 Pirellulaceae bacterium
CCGTTCCGGCTATTGGGGTCTGACCCCTTTACCCAAATCGCTGGCGGCAATTGACTCCTGACCCCTTTACCCGACCCAAAGATTAAGCTTTGACAGACCACTAGGCCTAAGCCCCAAGAGCCATGGACGTGCCTCCTCTGCCCCACTTTTCATCGAGAGCTTCACGTTACCGCTTCAGAAACCGCCCGCGGCGCGTTCCCGCTGGCTGCCTGACCTGGCTTGGCAAACCGCTGATGATGTTGTTCATCGCATTGGCCGGATGCGATCGATCCGATGAGATCGCCCGGCAGAACTCCGGTCCGAAGGGCCGGGACGTACGCCTGACCAGCCAGGCGCTGTCGCCCCGCATGACGCTGGAGGAGTGCGTTGCCGCCTACGGAAAACTGACCAGCTATGAAGATTCGGCCTACGTACGACTGCAATATCAAGTGGATGGAAAGCCGGTCGAGGATCGGGCGCCTCTTTCGGTCGCATGGGACGATTCGGGACGCCTGGGCCTGCGAGCTTACTCCGTCCAGGCAGGCCCAACCCAGGGGCGGTGGAGGCTGCGTCTGGGCGATGGCGAGTCGCTCGTACCTGACCAGGTATTGAGCCGCGCGATTCCCAAACACGTCGACTTTGCATGGCTGTTAGCAGATCCGCTGGTAGGCCAAAGTCTGTCCGCTGGGATGGCCGGTTTTCCGCCACAACTGGACCTACTGCTCGGCGAGCAACCCATGGGAGGATTGTTGGACGATTCCGCGATGCTGTCTTTCGAGAAGCAGCAGGTGGTTGATGGCAGGGCGTGTCACGTCATTTCCATCGTTCGCGGTGGCTTGGCGTATCGGCTCTGGATTGATCAAGCCACGATGCTGCTTAGAAGATTGCTCGTTCCCAACGTCAATGTGGCACCGCAGATGTTAGCGGACCGGCGGGTTACGGGCATTCTGCTGACGGTTGAGCTCGAAGGCATTCGCACCAATTCCACCGTGGATTGGCAGCGGTTTGCCGTTCAGAGTAGACCTGACGACCTTTTGGTCAACCACTTCGTACCTGCTCCACCGGCCATGGATACTGGCGGGCTCGGTCAGCGGCTACCCGCGTTTCATCTGAGCGACGCCAGTGGCCGAGAAGTTTATCGGTCTGTGGATGGTCGTTCTGGCCGCAAGGCAACGGTCCTGATGTGGCTGGCAGATCATCCGGCATGTCGCGTGGCGGCAGAGCAGTTGGCCGAAGCGGCTCGGACGCTGCGAGCCGACGGGATGGTCGGCGAGGGGGCAGTGGAGTTTGTTCCCATTTGGGCGGAGCCTGAGCCACCTCCGGGCCTGACATATGAGCAGCTGGCAGCCGCCTGGCAACTACCGGGAAAACTGGCTCTGGACCGCAGCGCGATGGGACGAGATCTGTTCCGCGTGCAAGAGGCTCCCACCCTGGTCGTGCTGGATGCAAACAATCGATTGCAGCTAAGAGAAGCGCGGACCAACCCGTTGCTAGGTCAGCTGCTACCGCCGCTGCTCGTTCGGCTGGCCCAGGGCGAAGATCTTGCGACCGAGATGCAAGCTCAGCAAGAACGGGAACTGGCGCACTTCGAGGCGGAGCTTCGCATGGCCACTGCGGTCGACGCCCCAGGCGTACGACCGGTGCCAAAAGAAAGTTATCCTCCGCGCCAAACTCGCATGATCGAAATTCAACGTACGCCGAGTTTGTCCGATGCGGTCGCGGCTACCGTGGACTCCCAACAGATGATCTGGACATTGTATGACGATGGAGTGCTCGAGCGCAGGGAAGTTCTCGCCGGCGCAGGCCATCGATACCAGACGCGTTGGACTCGAGGCCAGGGCGGGCGCCTGTTGGTGTCACCCAATTCCGACTTTGTGGCGACCAGTTCAGCCGGAGGCTCATTGATCCAGGTCTTCAGCACCCAATCGAAGCAGAACCGCAAGATTCAGCTGGAGCCGGACGTGGCGGTGACTGATTTTTGCTGGCTAACGCTGCAGGGTTCTCGATCGCCCCGGCTAGCCGTCGTCACGTCTGACGACCAAACCATTCTGCTCGACCCGCTCAATCACGAACAGCTCAGTGGGCGCTGTCCCAGTCAGCCCCTGGCGATCGTGTCACGAGCGCCAATCCATTCATCCGTCGGCGGTTACGTGGTCCTGGCCAATCGCAAGGTAGAGCCGCTGCAGCTGTCTTCAGATTCGGCACACGACCGACTGCAGAGGCCGCAATCGCGCGCGCCGGGTCGCGGAGCCTCCCACACACTGCCTAATCCGGCCAGCTCGGGCAAATCCGCTACCGTGCGTCAACTGGGTTTTCAACCGGCGTCCGGCCCGTGGTTCCCATGGCACGACGACGGCGGGACGCTGATACTCGCACGAGGCTGGTTGGCACAGGATGAACCTGCGGTCTTCATGCTCGATGCCGCACTGAACCAACTCTGGCACTACCGCATGCCGCTCAGGGCCAACACGCGCTACGGGCAAAACGGTAGTGTCGCGCGCGATCCAGCGACTGGCCAACCGATTTGGGTCGTGATGGAACCCGACAACACGATCCATATCTTGCGGGCCGATGGCGCGGCCGGCGATCACTTTCGCCCCCAAGAGGAGCTGCGCGGCGTCGCGGTCGTCCCCAATGGCAACCGCTTGGTGCTGGTGCTCATCCACCCTGGCGAATCGGTGAGCTACGAATTGAAGTGGCAATAGTCGAACCGGGACGTCAGCCGCGCGATTACTCGAGTTTCCACCTGCGGCTTCGCTCGGCTACCTCTTCCGCCAGCGCCGAACCGACCTCTGAAATGGCAACGGCCAACCATCCATCGCGAATCTCGACTTGGGAGACGGCCAGTCCTTCGGCTCGCTTGTCGCTACTCCAGCTCTCGCTAATCAGCGGAATCTCCGGGCGTGAGACGAATACTTTGGCAAAGATCAATCGCAGCGGAATACGATCGCGGCTGCTCACAATCTCAACCACTCCGTCGCGAATCAGTTCCGCGGTCAGGCCATCTGCCAAGGGAACATAGCTGGAGGTGACCATGAATCGTTCGATATGAAGCCGTCCGGGCTGTCGTAGCTCCGCGATACGGAGTGTTAGCTTCAGTTTGCCGTCGACCAGCTCTACGGTAACCGGCCGGGTTTGGGCAAATCGAATCGTAATGTCTGTCGGCACGTCTTCGGGGATCTTCCACTGAGTCTGCTGGAAGACTTCCCCCAGTCGCTGGTAGAGTTCCGGCAGCTTCCAAGTTCGCTCGCTCAAGCCAATCTGACCAATCGTGTTGTTGATGGCCGATTGGTGCAGTTGCATACTCATCAGACTATCTGTCGGAGCGCGGGGCCGCGGCGTGTGGGCAGCCATCTGAAGCTCGTTGGCGACTCGGTAGCGTATCGTCAGACGCCGGTCAGTGGTTTTCATCGCCACCACCATTGGATTCAAGTTCAGGCGCTGCAGCGGTCCTATGATTCGTTGTTGTAGTTCGCGTTCGGCTTGCGTCAGGTTTTCCTCCAGTCGCCGATCGAACTCGGTGTCGGCTTCATCGGCGATCAGACGTCGCGTGATCCGCTGGGCAAGCCCTCGCTTTTGATCAAACTGTTCGCGTACGAGCAGACGAACGAAGTCACCGATCACCGGCAAGCCATCGAAGTCCGTGCTCATTTTCCGCAATTGGTCCTGCGAAACCACACTCGTCGGCTGCGAGGAGACCGAGTACCCCATGGGATTCATGCGGATATGCCGATGGCTGGTAATCTGCGCCGTGGAGGTGTTATGAAACACCGCCGGGCCTTTGCTGCTACGAGTTGCGCTAACCATGTCGCCCAAAACGCCCACATCGATGTGCCAGGCGGATTCGTTCGGAATCAGCCGGACAGCCAACTTGGTGTGAACGGCACTATCGCCGCGAGTATCCGCTCCCAAGATCCGTTGCCGAACCGGTCGGACTTCGTAGGTTCCACCTGGCAAGAACCGCTCGATCATGTCGCGCGAAATGCTCAATCGCGTATTCGCGTTCCGGTAGTGATCATTCAGGGCGCTGGCAACCAGCTGCTGCTGGCTCTCGCTGGAGAGCCGCAGTACTTGGACCGAGGCTGCCAGCGAGGATCGAACGCGACTGATCGGGTCGACTTCCAAAAGCTCCAGTTCCGTTAGGAGTTGCCGGTAGTTGACCGGCTCGCGTCCCCACACGGCTAGATGCGCGGCCAGTTGCCGGAACTCGGGCTGAGCAAGAAAACTCGCCTGTGTCTGGCTGAGCCGTTGCCAATTCAACCGCGAGAGAACCCGCTGCGATAGCTGATTGCCGACCTTCCAGATATCTTGCGGGGACTTGCTCCAGGCGTCGAGCTCATCGATCAGGAGGTAGGTCCGCCAGGCGGCGGCATCTCCCGTGTCGCCCAGTTTGGCTTGCACCGCCGCAATCGATTCGGCCAGGTGCTCGCGGGCCATTTCTGGATTCTGCGGACTCGCCAGCGCAATGCTCGTACCATCCAGGCAGTTCTGAATCGCTTGCCAGACGGCCACCCGTCGCTGCAACGCGTAGCCGGCCCGGAGCAAATGCGAAGCCAGCCGATAGTCGGTCAAGGTATCGCCAATGGCCGGAGCTTGTGATGCGAGCGACGCCAACTCGCGAATCTCCAGCACACTCGCGGGATGCTCCAGGCCGTGCAGCATCACCACGCGATGCAATAGAGTCTGTGTCCCCAGCACCCATTCGTTGACGCTTTGCGCCTCGGCAGGGGTTACGTCCACAATCGGCGCTGTGGCGACGGGGTACGATTGATATCCCGAAGCGGGCGATGAGGCGAGGTCGCGCGCGCGGGGATCGATCATCTGCTGAATCATCGCCAACTCTGCCAGCAGGCGTTTGGGCTCGGGAATCCGCCCGGTGATGCTGGCCGGAGATGGGATTGCGGCCAAGCGATCGACCGATACGCCCAAGGGCGGAGGCTCGTCGGCCGGCCGTTGAGCGCTAACCGCCAGCATCGGATTATCAAACGCCGCATTCATCGCATCCATCAGGTAGCTGACGCTCGAGTTGCTCGCATGCAGTGGAAGTTCGGCAAGTCCATCCGTCGCAACGGGAGCCTGCAGTACGACGCTAGCGGCCGGCTCGGGCGGACGGCGAAGCAAGTTGGACGAATTGTCAGTCTGACGTGACGTCTCGCCACGCGAGATCGGTGTTTGGTCTGTTCTGGGAAACTGTTCGATGCCGGCCAGACCAGGATCGACCGTGAGCAGAATTCCGGGATGCTCCGTCGACACGGCACGCGTCAACGCACTTTGGGGCGCCAGAAAAAAACTCTTGGCCGGAAGCCGAACGTGCTTTTCCACCGCTAGGAAAACGAGAGACAGTGTGATGCCAACGGTCGTCGCCGCCATCCAGCCTCGATAGCTCCGTCCTCCTCCCATAGTGGATCCCTCCTTAGGATCGAGCGGTAAACAGGTGTCTGGTACCGACGCCCCCCCTGGCATCAGTCACCGGAAACCGGATTGGTGCGCTGCGACCGCCCGTGCCGAGCACGTGTGTCACGCCCATTACTTAGTGCAAGCCCGCACACCCACATAGCCTGTACTATCCGGCGGTTTCCAAAGTGAACTCGCCGCGAACTGGCTACACCCAAAGTAAAAATGCTCTCGTAGACAAGTTTCAACCCACCCGTCTCCATTGCTTCGCTGGCAATGGAGAACGTGATTGGCCAGTTCAACATGCGGATGTGTACTTCCATGCCGCCACGACCTACGGTCGGGTAGGCCTCAGAGTGTAGATCGGTCGAGTGGTCGTCAGAGCCTCAGCCAGTCTGGACGGGAATTAGCTCCCAGAAGACCCAAGTTCCGAAAAGTCAAGACAGTCAAACTTTAACGATTACTGCCTGGCCAGCCGGATGGTGCCGGCGTCTAGAACTGCTCTGGCTACCCGGAAGAAAAGTCTGCTTCAGCTCGCTACGGTGATTACGAAACCAGCTGGTCACCAGCGCTAGTGTTTCTTGGCGCGGTGTGAACTGGGTGCCGATCCGGTTGTCGCCATCGAGCCACTGCCGCAACACCTGGCGCGTCCGCCGACGTTGCTCTGGATTCCTGGGGGCCGCGACAGCACCTTCGACCAGGCCACGTCGAATCAAGTACCAGATGTCTTGTTTGGATTGGCCTGTCCCGGCTGCCCGCCGCACGCCCATACCCGTGACCGGATAGACAAACGTGTACTGCTCTCGGGCTTGTGCCAGGTCGGTCACCCGTCGACTCAGCCAACTCACCACCCGGAGATCTTCACGCAGTCGGGCCGCCTGTTCAAAATGCATGTGGGTTGCAGCCTGTTCCATCGAATTGCGAATCTCATCCAGCGGGCTGTCGTCCTTTCCCTGGAGAAATAGCTCGGCCCTGGCCACCTGTTGGTCGTAAGCGGATCGCGAACAGGCAGAAATACAGGGGCCGAGGCACGATTGGATCTCCAGCCGAATGCAACCAGGCCGGAGTTCGATGTCGAACAGTTGCAGCTGATCTGTAAAACTACACGGTTGTTTGACCGAGCAGTCACGCAAGCGAAAAATCCGATTGAGGACCTCGACCGCATGATTAGCGCGGCCGGCGCCAAACAGCGGGCCGATGGTACACATCGCCCCGGAGTCGCGTCGTCTTGCCGTGTACAATTGCTCGGCCGGTCCGCGCCCCAGGCATACGTAGATGGCCTGTTGTCGTCGCGGCATACCCTGCACGTTAAAACGTGGCTGAAACGTACGTATGAGAAATTGCTCGCGCAGTAGTGCTGCAAACTCACTGGGCTGAGGTTCCCAGACGATAGCACAAGTAGACTGGACGATTCGGCCTGATTTGTCATCTTCGCATTTGGGCAGAAAATAACTCAGCAGCCGACTGCGCAGATTCTTAGACTTACCCACGTAGATCAGCCGTCCCAGCGGATCGAGCATGCCGTAGACACCAGGCACCCTGGGTGCAAACTGGCGGGTGCCACTTCGGAGCTGGTCGGCGGATTCACCCTCGACGCGGCTCAAAGCCGTCCGCGCGAACGGCCATAGCGCATCCTCGCCAAAATCAGCGAAAGGGCTTTCCGTCAATACCGCATCCATGCTGCCATCCCTGCATCGTGAAACTAGTGCGAGCTGCACGGGGTCCTAGTCTGCGCCGCCGGTGTTTTCCGGGGATCCAGCTATGGACATCCGTTACCGTTAAGAAGAAAACCGCTCTAGCGACGCCATTATGGCTTAGTTTCATCGAACAGATCAACCACCTTTTCGCAACCACAGCTTTCCTCAATTGCATGCAAACGCTCCCATGCCCCGTGGCATACGCTGCCCCACAGAGAGACGTGCCTCTGGTCAAACAGAGCCGCAGCCAATCGATACAGCGGTCACCTCTGGCGGGACGACCGGGACCTCATACTGCCTGAGATGCTCGCCAGCTGGTGGCGCGCAGTTAACTGACCAGCAATCGGATGGGAACTTGCGCAGTCTGGTCCACCGGCTAAAGCGGTGCTGTGCACAATTGACTCCTCACCCCTTTACCCAAATCCGCTATGAGCCGCGAAAATCACTCCGGTACGTCTACATAGCTGCCACAACGTGGGCACGTCTCCACGCCGCCACGACGAAGCCCCGGAAATTCGAGTCGCTGGCCGCAGTCCTGGCAGTCGAAAACAACTGGCGGTGCGTCGTTCGGCTTGCGTTTTTGAATCTGCTCAACGATCTCTCTGGCCGCTTCCGCGTCCTTCGCAGCGACCTGCACCTTCACTCCGCCAACGGCATTGGACAGCAACCAATCCATGGCGATCAGATTGTCGTCGGCCAAATAGACCTCCAAGCCATGCTCTTCCAAAGTCGACTTGATTAGGTCGGCCTCGGCGACCATTTGGACCGCCGCGATGGTTACCAGTTTGCTCACGCGTTCCCCTCTATCCCGACACGGAAAGAAAAGCGACCAGTCTGCAAAGCGCAAACTGGTCACTGGCTGTAGGGTATGTGGTCGGCGCGCGGGCAGGAAGCCCAGTCGGAAGTGCCAGCACGGCTGGCTTAGTTGATTTCAGCGTGAGTGAATCTACCAATACCAAGCAGGCGTCCGGCCGGCCGATACGATCACCGACCGACCTGGAATGAAGTAGGTTCGCACGCCGTTGGACATATAGCTGGCATTCATGTGCGGCCTCAGCGGCGAGTAGCCAATCCACCGATTCCACTCCAACCGAAGCATGCGTTGCTCCGCCGCAAATAGGGCGCGCTGCTGCGGGATCGTCATCGGCACGGCTGGCATGTAAGAGACCGACGGCGAACTTGAAAGAGGTATCCCCTGAGGCGGCTGACCCACCGGCTCCTGTGCTTGTCCGATCCGCTGTACCGATACAAAAAAGGTCAGCAAGAGGACCATCGCGATTGCGTTTCGATAGACCATAAGTATTTTCTCCACGGGTTCTTTTGGAAGACGACCACAGGAATCTCTAGGCGGCACTCCGCCGCAACCAAGCAGATTGGAGCGAGCTTGATGGCGGCGACCGGCGGCGGTCCACTGGCGCGTCTACCCGAGATTCACGTTACGGCTATCGTAAAAGCACCGCGGCGTTAGCTAGCTAAAGCGAGAGAATCGGAGTTTCTTGGGGATTCTTGGTGGTGCCCTGCTAGTCGGCGAAGATAAAAGCATTGCCGAGAGAAACCAGCTGCGCAAACTATACCGGTCGCAAACATCTCGCCGGCGAGAGCTTCCGCCTGGAGTAGCTGACTCGCCGGTGGCTCCCGAGCCCGCTAGGCCATCGGAATCGACGGGATGTAGCGTTCCAGATCCCCTTGGCAAGCAATCACTAACAACTGCTCCCCGTTCTGCAATGCTCTCAATGACCACCCGCTGCTAGAAGGAGCAATGGGGCGAAGTTGCCATGAAAGGTCCTCCACCTGTTGCGGCTTCTCAAAATCGAGCACATACAAACTTTTGCCATCCGACAAAGCGGTCAACTTCCAAATCGTGCACCGCTTGCTCAAGGCACCGCCCGACGTATTCAAAAACCCGACCAGAGATAGCCTCGCACTCGCTGGCAATCTGAGAGCTTTGAGACGACTGCGGTGTTCTCGTGCTGGCTTCTTCCAAGAAACGCTACCGGCCAAGATGGGCTCGAGGGCTGATATGCAATGGTCGGCTACCCGGCGCTGGGACACCGGTAGTGAGTGTCGATAGTAGCCCACCGCTAATCCACCGACCGCCACGGCGGTTGCCAACCCCAGCAAGCGTCGGCGGGTCAACGCGCGCGGCTGCTGCGGTCGGGCCAGTTCCGGCGAGATGACTTCAGCCTGACGTTCACCAATCGTTTCCGACTCATATCCAGGGCGAGCCGCTTCGAGTCTCAGCTGCTGAAGTACGCGCCGGCGCGAGCCGGCCGGCACCTCGACGCTGTCGAGCGCCGAACGTACGATCTCATCGTCACCATGGAACGGGCTGCCTTGGCCGGAGCTGCCAAATCGCATCGCCGCAGGATCCTCATTCACAATACCAATTCTCCACCGTAATTACGGGCTGCGATTCGGCTGGGCCAGGCCGTCGAGCGCCTTCTTGAGGTGAGAACGCCCTCGACTGAGTCGGCTCATCACCGTGCCAATTGGAACGTCCAATTGTTCTGCAATCTCGGCGTAACTAAATTGTTCAAAGTAAAACATGAGCACTACCAGACGAAACTCGCGCGGCAATTGCTCCAGAGCTCGCTGGACCCATTCTGTTCTCTCAAGTGACCGCCCGGCCTCGTCGGCCTCGACCTCCCATGAGTCGTTCGCCTCGAGCGATAGCTTGGGAGACGATTTTTTGCACCAGCGTGCGAATTCGTTTCGCGCAATCACCAGTAGCCATCCCCGCTCCGCTCCCGCCTGACGAAGCTGATGTAGCCCACGAAAGGCCCGCAAAAAAACCTCTTGCGTAATGTCCTCGGCGGATGCGGAACAACCCGTCAGTCGATAGGCATATCGATAGACCGTATCGTGGTGCTCATCGAGTAGCTGCTCGGTTCGCGCAAGCCGCATTTCATCAGGCAGCGGCTGGCCGGCCGCCGGCACAGCGCGAACGCCCGCCGACGCGACCGGATCATCTGTCACTTGCTCAAGCGCCGCCATGGAGCCCGGATTCCTATCGACTTTGCCCTGCCTGGAGTCGGTCACTGCTTCCACCTAACGCGTTAGACCTTGGGGGGCCACTAGGTATTCCCACGAACTAGGGGATTCCCACAAATCCTGCAAATTCAGTCCTTTCGCAGCACCTCCGCATTATAGGCTTGCGGTGTCCCGCGGTCGAAAGTCGCGGCCCACCGGGAGCCGCCACGGAGACACTGGCACGGGCGGTCGGCATGGCAGACGACACGACGGAGCGTGCCTGATACCGTGCGTGGGCGCTGTCCAGCTAGGCGAGCGTGAAATCCGGAAGCCGCACGATCTCACCGCCCTTCTGGGCCGACTCGTGAGCGCAAATGCCGACGCAAGTCCAATTCGCGCTGGTGACCGCGTTGGGGCTGGGATCCCGGTCTTCCAGCAGCGCGTTGACAAATTCGTTCACCAGATGCGGATGCGATCCGCCGTGCCCACCACCTTGGATGAACGACAGATGCTCCGCATCATGAATCTCCTGTGGCAAGGTGAACTTCTGGATCTCGGCCGGCAACAGATGGGCGAAGTCCGGCACCTCTACCTTTTCTGGAATCTCCGCTTCAGGCTTCTTGGCGGTGTGAATGACGTGGGGTTCGTTCTCGATCAGTGTCCATTCGAAACTCTTCTTGGTTCCGTAGACATCAAAACTCTCACGATACTGGCGAGCGACGTCGTAAAGAAAACGCCAAACGTGAGCCGTCAAGTCGCTATCTTTGATCTTGATGTGGCATGATTCGACCGCAAACCGATTGCCCGACTTCTCCGCGATATCCTCCCGAACCGTGCCTGAGCCGAAGCAACTGACGTACTCGGCCAGTCCGTCGACCAGGCCGAGACATGGGCTAACTACGTGAGTTGCGTAGTGCATCGGAATCATGCGTTGCCAATACTCGGGCCATCCGTCCATGTCCTGTGGATGGGACGCAGCCAGATGCTGGATTTTGCCCAACGCTCCCTGGTCATACAAGTCCTTGATGAACAGGAATTCCCTGCTGTAAACGACGGTTTCCGCCATCATGTATTTCAGCCCGGTTGCCTTGACCTTCTCCACAATCTGTCGGCACTCGTCAATCGTCGTTGCCATGGGAACGGTACACATGACGTGCTTGCCGGCATCGAGAGCCTGCAGTGACATCCGCGCATGATCGTTGATAGGACTGTTGATGTGCACAAAATCAACGTCCGAATCGGCCAAGACATCTTCATACTTCGTATAACGCCGCCCGATCGAGAACTGGTCGCCTACTTGGTTCACCTTCTCCTCGTTGCGCCGGCAGATGGCAACGACTTCCGTGTTGGGATGACTCAGATAGATCGGAATGAACTCCGAACCAAATCCCAGTCCAACCATGGCGACGTTCAACGGTTTTGTCATCTAGTTACTCCCAAGTGAGCTTGAATTACTCGAATGCCTGTACTCGAACCTGACTTTAGAATGCCCTCTGCCCAATATTTTTTGCGACCCTTTGTTTTTTTGCGACCCGGTGTTTTTTGCGTGCCAATTTTTTTTGCGACCCAATGGTCTCTTGGAACCGGGCGGTCTCCTGGGACAACGTGCTGGCGTCCGCACTCCGCATTTCAGAGAACGCCCGTCCCCAGCCCATTACATCTCTTGGATCTGCTGGATGATGGCCAGCAACTGTCTAGCGCGCGATATACCACCGACGACTTGAACATAGTCGATCGTCGCTTCAATCTCTGTGATGGAGATCGAGCTGCCGCCTTCTTCCGGGGGAGCATCACCTCCGGACACGGTGGCCGCCACGACAGCCGCGGCACGTGAGCGGCGGCGCGTGTACTTCTTCTTCAGCTGAGCTTTCGCGTTGGAAACATCAGCGGCCGTCACACCAAACTCTTGGAGCGCTTTCACCACATCACGGTTGCGAGCTTGCGGGTTGGCCCGAAGATACTCTTGCACACGCTTCGATTTACTGGGTTGCTCGCGGCTCACGATTCTTGTCTTGGTAGGGTTGGGCGACTGTTTGAAATCCACGCCCCGCCAGTGCCAGCCGGGTGACTGACAGGGCGAGGCGGCCTTTAGTCCTTATGTTCTCAAATTGAACGCTGTCGCAAAATAAGGGAAGTGCTGTAAACGCGGGAATCACTGGTTTTTCGACTGACAGTAACGGTTGAGCCAATCGAAGAAGACTCGCCCCCACAACACACCGTTCTGCGGCGACTGCACCCAATGCCCCTCCTCTGGAAAATAGAGAAAGCGACTGGGGACTCCTTGAACCTGAGCGGCGGTAAAGGCCTCCATGCCCTGGGTAACCGGCACACGAAAGTCCTTTTCTCCGTGAATGACCAGCAGGGGCGTTTTCCAGTTGCCGGCAAACTTGTGGGGAGAAAACCGAGCATACCGATCGGCTACGGACTCGCTTACCCAGAACGGACCGCCCAGATCCCAGTTCACGAAAAACAGCTCCTCTGTCGAGCCATACATGGATTCCAAGTTATAAACTCCGCAGTGGGCAATCATCGCGCAGAAGCGATTTTCGGCATTTCCCATCAGCCAATAAACCGTATAGCCTCCGAAGCTCGCCCCAACGGCAGCCACTCGTCGACGATCAATCTTCGGGTCGGCCATCATGGCGTCGGTCGAAGCCAGAATATCCTGCATCGCCTGACCGCCCCAATCACCACTGATCTGATCATTCCACTGGCGCCCAAATCCCGGCAATCCGCGGCGGTTGACTGCCAGGACCACGTAGCCCTGAGAGGCCATCATGTGAAAATTCCAGCGATAGGAAAACCACTGGCCAATCTGGCCTTGAGGTCCCCCCTGGCAATAGGTCAGCATCGGCCACTGCTTTTCAGAACTCTCGTCGTAGTCCGGCGGAAGAATCACCCAGTTTTGAATCTGCTTTCCGTCGGTCGCCGTGAAAAAGCGTTCTTCAACCGTTGGCAGTTCGAGCCCATCGAACATCTCTCCGTTGACATCGGTAATCGTCGTCAGTTGCCCCTGCACCGTATCCAGCAGCGCTAGCTCCGTAGGACGCAGCATGCTCTGCTGTTTGAGCAAGACGTAAGACGTACCGGGCACAGCGGCGACGACGGAAAAATCGAACCTCCCTGACGAAACCTGACGCAGAGTGGTTGATTCCACCTTGATTTCATAAACCTGGGTGGTGCCACGCGTTTCGCTGGAAAAGTAGATCGTCCGACTGTCGGGACTCCAGGTCGCATTGTGGGCCGTTTGATCCAGCCCCTCGGTGATCTCCCGCAGTTCGCCGCCGGACCGTTCATAAAGCATGATTCGATTGCGATCGGATTCGAAACTCGCGCGCTCCATCGAGTGAAACGCAATGAAGCGGCCATCGGGCGAGTAGCGTGGTTCCATATCGTAGCCGGGCATGCCCGGTGTGATGTTCTGAAGCGGTCCGCCATCGACGCTGACGAGGTAAATGCCGGTATCGGTACTCTCGGCCGGGTTGTTTACCAGCTTCAGCGTGAGAGCCAATTCGCGTCCGTCGGGTGAAAACTCGAATTGCTCCGCACCACCAAACGGCGGCACGGGACAATCTGCCCTCAGGGAGTCCATCAAGTCAATCGGCTCACTGGGACGGCCGCTGGGATCGAACCGGATGACCTGGACGTGGGAGTACGCGTAGTCGTGCCATGCATTCCAATGCCGATAGAGCAACGAATCAATAATCCGTGCATCCGCTTTCGGTAAATCTGGATACACTTCGGTAACCCGGTCGTCCATCTTCACGTCAACGGTAAACGCAATCGCATTGCCAGCGGGAGACGGTTTCAGGTTGCCAATGCCTTGCTCGAGGGAAGTCAGTTGCACCGGTTCGCCGCCACTGGGATCGAGCAACCAGGCTTGGGGCTTAGCGTCTTCACCTTCCGCCGGGGCAATGTAAAGCAACTTGGCACCCGAAGGTTGATGAATCCAGCTGAGCGAATTCAGTCCCTTGACACCGCTCAGCAGCGTTTCCGCTTGGGAAACATCTAGCGGCGTTTCAAACGCGGTGGCTTTCAAGTCCGTTGGGCTAAGAGGGCCATCGGGCAGCGGCTGTAACATCAGATCGGTGACGCCCCTGTTTTCTTCCAGGCTGTAGCGCGTCACCAGATAGGCCAGTTGCTTTCCGTCGGGCGATATCGCGGCATCGCCAATCCTGCTCAAGTCCCAAAGTCGTTCCGGTGTCAGACGCTGGGCCAAGCCACTCGTTGGCGAGATTACCAACACCCAGAGGGCAAAGCCGAAAAGAAGGCGATTCATGAAGTGGCTCCTGGATGGTAGGATTCGCGCGGCGGAAACGGACCGGTCATCCGACCGACCGCCTGGATAGTGTACCGTTTCTAGATGCCCGGTAGGTCGACCCGCCCGAGTGGTGCTAAGTCGCTTGTCGTTCCCGGAACGGCTCTCACCATTGCCAGGCACGGCTGCTGTCCCTGGGCACCGCAAGTATAATCTTTGGAATCGAAGCGACGGATACCGGGTAGACAGTTTCATTGAGGATTAGGATTGGGCCAACGGATTGCAAAGCTGCTTGAGCAATACCACAGGCTCCTCCTCGCCTTGGCGGCCGCAATTGCCTGTGTCAGTCTGCCGCTGTCCAGGCGGTTACAGCTGGATTGGCAAGTCGCCGGCATGTTCGCGCCGGGAGATCCCCTGGTCGCATCTTATGAGCGGCTGCAGCAACGGTTTGGCGGAAACGAGATCGTGCTGGCCGTGTATCGCGACCAGCAGCTTTGGAGCAAGTCAGGCGACGGACTGAGACGGCTTGAGCAGATCAGTGACCTGCTGGCTCACACCGAAGGCGTCGAGGCTGTGCTGAGTTTGGCCGAGCTGCATCGCATCCTGGAGAGCTTGCGCGGGCCGATGAGCTTGCTCGGACTGGGCGGACCGGACACTGTCCCGCCACTGCTGGACCCTGACGATGAATTGGCACAGGCGTTCGCCCAAGTATTTGAGGGTTATACCCACCACGTGGGAAGCGATTACGTCGCGATCGCTTGCTTGCTGAAATCAACATCGGCAGCCGACCAAGCCTCAAAACGTGGTCCATCTGACCACGAAGCCACGATTTCACGCCTACGCCAGGTGCTCGCCGACCTCCCGTCTCCGGCGACAGAAGGTCTGCTGGCGGGTGAACCGGTACTGGTCGCCGATGGGTTCCAAATGGTCGATCGCGATGGCCGGCGTCTGGGAATCACCTCCTCCCTTCTGGTCTCACTCGTTTTGCTCGGATGTTTCCGATCCATTCGCTGGACTCTGATTCCTCTGGTCGTCGTCCATTGGTCTCTATGGGTTACCCAGGCTATCTTGGTAGTCCTGCAACTGGAACTGACCATGGTGAGCAGCACCCTGACGGCGATCATCACTGTGATCGGGGTTGCCACGTCCACCCACCTGTTGCTGAAGTTTCAACAGATGCGGCGAACGGGCTTGTCGCGCCATGCCGCGCTGCGCGAAACGCTTGCGGTTCTGATCGTTCCCGTCGCGTGGGCCTGCGTTACCGATGCGGTGGGTTTCCTGGCCTTGCTGGCCGCCGACGTGGGGCCAGTCCGCGATTTTGGCCTGATGATGGCAGTCGGCTCACTGATGGTGCTGGTAGCCATCTGGTTGCTCGTCCCCGGACTAGCGCTGATTGGAACCTGGGACACCGATCCACGAACACCGAAGCTGGATCGGATCGTGCGACTTGGACTCCGCCGCGCGCTGTCGGTTTCGCTTACCCGGCGCCGATCCGCCCTTGTGGCTCTGACGCTACTGGCAGCGCTGGGACTCGTTGGCTGCACCCTGATCCATGTGGAGACGGATTTCACGAAAAATTTTGCTCGCGGTAGCCCGTTAGTCCAGGGTTACACGGTCATTGAGCGGGAGCTGGGCGGTGCGGGCGTGTGGGATGTGATGTTACCGGCGCCGCGCCGCATGGGGGCAGACTATCTGAAGCAAGTTCTCGAGTTGGAGGACCAGTTGCGTTTGCTGGCGGTCGGCAGCGCCGGTGAGCAAGTTGCGTTGACCAAGGTGCTGAGCATCGCGGATGCAGATCAGGCGAGTGAGGTCGGGACGTTTCTGGCCGCATTGCCGGCCCAGGCGCGTCTCCAAGGCATGCGTAGCGCGATGCCAGAGTTTACCGGCGCGCTGCTGACCCGGGAGCCGGATCAGACGGGGCATCGCTGGCTGCGCGTCATGCTGCGAAGCCGCGAACAAGCTCCCGCCGAGGCCAAGAACCAGCTGATCGCTGCCGTGCAAACCACGGTTGCCGATTTTACGCGGCAGGAATCATGGCGGAAGCTATTCCGGACGTCACCACCGCAGGCGGAAGTCACGGGGTATCACGTGATGCTCGGGCGACTGGTTTCCAGCGTTCTGAAAGATCAGTGGAGTTGCTTTCTGCTAGCCACAGCCGGAATATTCTTGGCCATGGCCCTGGCCACACGTTCGGTGGGCCTGGCATTGGCGGCCATGGTCCCCAATGCCCTACCCATCCTGATGGTGCTCGGCGGCATGGGATGGCTCGGTCTGCCGGTCAACATGGGAGCGGCCATGATCGCTGCCGTCTCGGTGGGCCTGTCGGTCGACAGCTCCATTCACTACCTGCTTCACTATCGCCGACGGTTGCTCGCCGGAGCCCCACCTCTCCGAGCGCTCCGTTCGGCACAAGAAAATGTTGGCCTGGCCGTAGTACTCGCCACCGTGGCTCTCATCGCCGGCTTCTTGAGCTTGAGTACCAGCGAATTCGCTCCCACGGTGGTGTTTGGTACTCTTGCCAGTCTGACCATGCTCGGCGGCCTGTTTGGAAACCTGATTGTTCTGCCGATTCTGATCGCTCCCTGGAAGCCATGACCGCCGGTTCCCCGAGGCTTGAAGCTGCCTTTTGCATGAACTACGCCTTCAAGGGTAGGCGCCGGACGGCGAGTCGACGCTCGGTAACGGTGACGGCAGCGCCAGCCACCAAGTCTTCCTCGATCGCCTCGATTACTTGCCCGATAACGCGTGCTACGTCCTCTCCTTTCAGGCTCTCCAGGCGGATGCGAATGACCGATGGGGATGACGAACCCGATGCCGCCAGTAATGCATGGAAGTCCGAATCGAGGGTGACGACGATCGATTCTCGGTCACGACCTGTCTGTAAGATAGTCGCATCGCTTGCGGCAGCGAGTCCTAAATCTCCAACGTGCTCGGCCGTGATGCCCATGCTTTGAAGGTGAGGCACCGTCGAACGTGGCAGACCTTGATCCAGCAAGAACTTCATCACACGCCGCGAAACTCGAGGACTTTGTCATCAAGGTGTGCTGCAGCGTACGCGAGTGCCTGTCGAATATCCTCGTCTTCAAGTTCGGGATACTCGGCAGCGAACTCTTGGCGATCCGGGTAAGTTGCCAGTGCTTCTAGCACTCGGCGAACCGTTAAACGCATACCACGGATGCAAGGTTGCCCGTTCATGATCGCCGGGTCACTTGTGATTCGATCAAGTTCTGACACGATGAGATTCCCAAGGGGTTGCTGAAAGCATCATTGTACCATGCCGCTTGGCCAGCCCGAAGAGACGGCGCAGACCAGGCAGCTAAATGAAGAAGCAAGGAAAACAAGAAGCCTTTCCCTTCATAGCATCACTTGACCATCCTGTACTGATTGGGGCAAGTGTCACGACTGGGCACAGCAGCATCGTCGCAGTCGGGTGGTGTCAACTAGCCGTCTGGGTCATCAATTAACTCTTTTAGTCGTAGGCGCAGCTCTGGCGTAAGTCGTTCGAACCATGATTCATCTACTAGTCGTACTGATATCATGTCTCGAATGTGAACTCGATCTTTGTCCCGAAATGAGGTGAGTTTCATCCTCACCAATGCTTCCAGTGGTAACGTTCTCGCTTCTTCAATCAACTCATACTCGTCGATACCCGGAACGGGCTCCGGGTACTCTTCCCGAACTTTTTTCCCGGCAAACACGACATGCACGGCGTCACGTGCTTTAGCATTAGGACCATCCAGGAACATGGAAACGCCGGCTGCTCGTCGATAGACGAAACCTGTTTTCTCCAAAGCAACTATTGCCCGATCCAAGTCCGACTCGTTGAGAATGATGTCAACATCGCGTGTATTGCGAACAACGGACTCGTCAACTTGCGCGACCCAATGCTGAACGGCGTTACCACCGATAACTGCGTACGGAATTTCC
This sequence comes from Pirellulaceae bacterium, assembly GCA_028281725.1. GTDB lineage: Bacteria > Planctomycetota > Planctomycetia > Pirellulales > Pirellulaceae > Aureliella. The sequence continues at coordinate 18,226 of JANQJJ010000426.1, forward strand.
GCTTTGTTCAGGGTTTGCGTTACGCGTCGTAGTCTTTCCTTGACTTTTTCCAAAGCTCGTTCAATCCTCGCCCAGAGTTCGTCGCCAGAGTATTTGATTTCAATCATAAGTCACCTACCTGCGCCATTGTATCGTCCTGGTGATAGAAAAGGGGTGCTGGCCAGCTCGCCTCTGGTGATTGGCGACCGGGGATCGGTTGCGCAGTCACGAAACGTGCCTTCTGGATAACCTACGATGCGGCTACGGCTGAGATGGTTTGGACTGTGAGCAGAGACCGGGCAGGTCCTGTGACAGCCTCCCTACGTCACGATGCAGCATCGGTAGCGGTTCGCCTAGTGGCTCACCAGGATTTCTCCGATCGGCTGGCGGTCGGGCCAGTAGGACAGGACATACGTGTTACGTCCATCGACCACGTCGACCAGGCAGGCGGCCGGTGGTGCTACTGGGGCGCCGGCCGAAACCGGTTCCAGGTTCAACCGGTGTTGGCCCGCGGGCAATTCCAGACGCAGAATTTGGATTTCCCGCGGCAACAATCCCCAACAGCGCGTATCGGCCGATTCGGTCGCTTCCCAGAGCACGCCGGCGGCGTCGAGGGCCAATGATGCGATGGAGGAATTGACTTCGAATTGATCCTTGGCCGCGTAGACCGCTCCCTTCTTGATCACTCGTCGCGACACCGCGCGAGCCATGACGCTGGGTAACTTGGATGCATAAGTTTCCGTCGCCAGCCGGTGTAGATCCGTCAGCGGTAGTGTGGTGGCTACCGGCGTTCCGTTGACCTCGACACCTACCAGGTCGAACGGCTTGGGCGAACTGACGATTTGAGGGATCTTCACCGGGGCAATGGTCGGTGGTAAACTATATTCTCCAGTCGCCGACAAAATTCTATCGGCAATCAACAGAGCCTCCTGCGTCGCGTGCTCGGCGACTTCGATCTTGTACGGGCCGCGTCCCACCATGGCAATCACATAGACGACGCCGTGTCGCTGCGAGCTGTGAACGCCCGATCGGACGCGTTGGATGTCCTCCAGCACGAAGGGTGCGCCGGGCAACAGGCGTTCGGTGTGCTCATAGGCTCGATGAGCATCATCGTAGTTGCTAAGCGTCGCTTCGCGCAGTACGCCACGCAGGTAGGGTGCGATGGGCGGTACGCAATACGACTCGGGGATCTCAGTTCCCCAGCGCTCTTGAGCCTGCTCGCGCAAGGCTTCCTGCTTGGCCAGTGTTTGCAGCGAGTAACTTTCGGCGTCGACGCCATCTTGCATTAGGCTGGCCAGCGTCAGAAAGACTCGCAACAGCAACCGCTCGTAGTCTTCGCCGCTGTACGCTCGTCGCTGATCGTCCGTAATCAGTGACGTCGCCTCCTCAGCGAGGTTCTTCTGCTCCAGGTGATCCCAGGTGTCTCGCACGGCCCGCAGTCGCCGCTCCGCGCCAGCAGCATCGCCACTGAGAAGCTCGACCATCGCCAGCTCCAATTCGACGACCGACTCGTCCCCCTTGGGCTGCTCCGACAGTCGGTCTAGCTGCTCATGCGCGTAGGCCAGGTCATTGGCGTAAAATGCCTGCCTAGGTCCGACCAAGCGTTTCGAGTGCGTCGAACAGCCGGGGGTAAGAACCCACGTCCCCACCACAAGCCAGATCAGGCTGCGTTGTTGGAGCATTCGGTCGGGCTGAGGCCACACAGTCTAGTGTTTACTGTTAAAGATGTTGTAGTTGGCCAGCTTGCCCAGGGGCGAACGGTGGTAGCCCTTGCGGATCGTGGCTTGCTCCTTGGTGTAGGCACCCGATCGAGTATCCACCAATTCCAGTGTCAACAAATAGTCTCGTTGCGACGAGCTGTTTCGCTCGGTCGTGCCGCTGGTGAGCGTCGCGTAGAGCAAGTAGTCCACCGGCTGACCATCGCGTTGCAGCACGGAGGTGAAAAGCTGCATGTTGTCCGGAACCAGTAGCGCGTCAGGACGTAGACGCGTTTCGCGCAGAGCCGCGTCGACCATCCGCCGACTGATCGCTTCGAAGGAACCAGCCCGATTGATCTGGGTATCAATCAGTTGGTAGATCTGATCCTTGAAGTCACCCAGCTCTTCGGAACTCTTGTTTTCCACCCCCACAAAACAGACGCGCCTGGGCCGGAGCAACCCGTCCGGTCCGATGCTGGCAGACGCCGTCGACACTTCACAAGCCCCCAGCAGCCGCGCCACCGATTCTTCGATCAATGGCCTATAGACTTCCGAACCTGCGGCATGACTGCCAACCATGTCTGGCTGGTCGTTTTTCACCAAGTGACCGTATTGATAGCCGCGGCAACCAGTCATCGTGACTGCCAGACAGGTAAGCGCCAAGCTGAGCCGTGTTTTGTTTTGCCGCATCGTCGTCATCCGTGATTCTCCCTCAACCGATCGTTCCTATCGGTCGGCAAAAAGTCTGGCCTCTGGTGTACCGAAATCAGGACGATCGCTGCAACGCTAACTGCTTTGCTAGCTAACGCCAAATCCCGGTGCCGGCAAACGCAAGCTCTCTCCGTTTGAAATAGAATCGGAACGGACGCTTCCAAGTGTTGAGCAGAACTGGCCTGTTGCCCCAGAACTAACCCCACGGCCGGTTTCAGTCGACTCTGCTTGCGGTCAAGGAAGACGGGCAAGTGAGTAAACGGATCATTGTCGCTTTACCGGAGTGGACACATACCCATCAGAATGGAGGAAGCTACGAACGACAAGGTTTGAATTATACGAGGCCCCTATCCGAATTCTGAAAGCAAGCAGATCATCACAATTGACACAAAGAATGGATTTGTGCCTCTTGAGAATCGATGGGCGCAAGTATCGCTTCTTCCCCATCAATGGCGGCCTTGCCCGTTATCAGGGCGGGTCGGCTTCCGCTCGACGAAGGGCTTTGACGCGAAACTTCATTCGGCAGTTGGCAGTCTGAGATCACGCCGGATATCGCTCACGATCGCAGTGGCATCGCGTCCCTGGTCACCGCCGTTCATATCGTCGATTGCTCCTTGGATAGCAGCAACGTTCTCCTCAACTTCATCGGCATCCAGGTTTTCGTGACGCCATTTGTCGAACAGTTCGTCGATGGTGTGTGCAACAGCACCGCTTGCCAGTTGCTGGCTAGGGTATTGATAGAAATTGTTAATCTGATCTTGGGTGACCATCGTACGCATCCTCAATTATTAGCTTCAACTCAATATTGCATGAGAGGAGACCGCTCGTCAAAGCAAATGGCAAATCGCTATCGAGAAGCGTTCTGTATGGCGGACTTGGAAATGCCGTCTCGAACGCGATGGTTTGAGCTTCGGTCCCAAATTCGGCGTTGTCGTTGATGGAACTAGGTCCGGTTAGGTCTGCAAGTACTCCAGGGCCTGCTTTTTTGGGTGACTACCAGACCGTTGGTGATGATCGAGACAAGCCGCAAATCGAAAGAAGATCTGAGCTGGGGCCAGGGGTGACACACCCGCCGACGCCATCATCTGATAACCAGTGCGTCCGTTCGATTCGTGAGTCCCCGGTCGTTGTTGCGTCGCTACTTGATAGCCGAGTTTTTTCGGGTATCGACGAACAGGGAATCCAATCGTTCACTCACCAAATTCTTCCATGGGGCGTCAGCCCCTTGAGTGCGTCAATGTAGAGTGCAATTTGATTGTCGGGCACATCGACGGGAATCTCAACGAAGTAGTTGTCCGTCAGATGAAGTTTGGCTTAACCCAAAGTTGGATTTGCTGAAGATAATTCGGCTAGCGACCTGACCGATCTGTTACCACAACTGAGTACCAGCTCAACGTTTGATAAGTAACGCGTTATGTCCGGATCAATTCTTGATGTCCCTGCGAATTTCATCCAGGACCGCCAGCCGACCTGGGTCATCAGGCATTGATGCTGTAACCTTGTCGATAACGACCAACAAGTCCTGCCTTATTGGCATTGAGGCACGCGAAGGCTCTGCCACCGTATGTCGGTCCGCCAATCCCCGAGCCGCCCAACCTGCCATGTAAGCTGCAACCAGGCACATGAGTAACAGCAGTGCCCGAATCGGGAATTGGAAGTTGGTGTGAGGCATCTCAAACTCCGGGATAGTACATTGCATTCGAACACGGGACTGCTTTATAGTCGAACACGCTGCTGCACATCAACGTCCGATAACAAGCTAAAGCGTGCTGTCTGCGGCAAGACCGTCACCCAGCTCCCTTACCGAAAAACCTCCACGCCCATCACCGTCCAACGCTGGCCATCAAACTGCACCTCCCCCCGGCCGGAGATCTAGAATGCGAGACTGGGACGCACACACTAGCTTCGGCGGCTGCTTCACGTCTCGCCAGACCATGACGTGGTAGGTCTGCTCAGTCGTGATCCGCGGCGCGTGGCAGTTGTCGAGATTGGTTTGCTGGCCGCAATCCTGCTCGTGTGTGACGCCGTCAGGTAGGTAGGTCAAAATCGTCCGTGTGGGTTCCGGGCTGTGGTCCTCGCAGGCTTCATTGGTGCCTTCTTTCGCTTGAGTGAGACGAAGGAGGAATAGTGAAGGGGCGTTTCACCGAGGCGAGGACATGGGCCAGCACCGTTTCCATCGCGCAAATTGCGTGTTGAACCGCACGTGCCTTTTCAATATGCAATAATCCCCACTTTGGTTTTCCATACTAGCTTTGTAGGTTCTCTGCTCCAGTGTCTTCAAAAGTAGATTTTAGCTTCGCTGTGACAGAAGGTGCCGTGATTCCGGCGGATCACGGCTATTCTCTTTACGGGGCAATTTCGCGGCTGATTCCGTGGGTTCATAAGACAACGAACCTGGGCATTCATCCAATTCGTGGGCGGCAACTTGGCGGCCGCAGATTGCAGGTTGGGAAAAGCAGTCGGGTTGCTTTTCGTTGTTTGGCTGAGGACATCCCGCAGCTCCTACCACTTGCCGGAAAATTGTTGGCTGTGGACGGAGCAAAGATACGGCTTGGCGTCCCCAGCGTTCTTCCGCTTCCACTTGCCACTTCTTTGAGGAGTCGGCTGGTCACGATCAAGCTGCCCGGTGAGCTGACGCTGGCGGAGTTCGAGACAGGACTCGCCAAGCAGCTTCATGCACTCGGCGTATCGAACGAGGTTACCCGCCGTCAGCGACGGCGAAGGTTAGCGTTGATCGGGCGGCGACCCAAGACCAACCATCCGCAATAGCGCTGACGCTGCTCCGATCCAACGCATGGTTCGTCGCTTCGCTTGGAGTTGAGAAAGCAACTGGTGACCAGGATGATAGTAAGTCACACCACGTACCAGAGTATCGCGTTCCTCAAGGTGTGTAGCAAATAGAACTGGAATGCGTTCCGGCGTGGCACTCCCAGTCACGTGGAAGTGCAAGTGCGGTCCTCGGGACCAGCCCGTATTGCCAGAAAGTGCAATCGGATCACCACGGGATACTGAATCACCAACAGCAACCAGGCTGCCATTCGTATTCAGGTGTCCGTACGCGGCAACGGTCATATCGGAGTGAGTAATCTCCACGACGTTCCATTTAGATTTGTATGATTCATCGGGGCCACCTTCATGATGGTGGTCTATTACGTAGGAAACCACACCGCAGCGAGCGGCACAGACGACCGTTCCGACGGGCATCGAAAAGTCAATGGAGAAATGCGCGTGATCCGTGTGCGAATGGGAGCCGCCGTATCCCTGGCTCACGCGGTACGCTTCGGATTCGCGGTACGGAAGTGCATAGGTATATGAATCGTCGTGCCGGCGTGTCGCCACCGCGACGCATCGCTCTAGTAACGAAGTCTCCATGGGTGGCAACGCGGCGATCATGAAACAATTGATGACTCGACGAACTACTTACTAATCCGCGCCGCACAAATGAAACGGTTTACTTGCGGGCAAATAGATCCAGTCGCGCCCCATTAGCATAGCTGATCCCTCAATGGGGTATATATGGTGCAAAGGGCGCGGCATTGATAGAAAAATCGAGGAGCTGGACACAGGAGCATAGATTTCCCGGGAAATCGAGGCTTTTTTGTCTTTTTAGGGATTTAACTGCGCTTATCATAAGGTGGGCGGCTTTGAATTTCAGCTCTCGACTAATCTGGCTTCTAGACTTGAACCAGCATCTAAGCGTGGCGAATTGAGCAATGAATAACTTGCGGCTGTTCCGTTACCTCCCATCGCAATTCGATCCATTGAGCAAGATGATCGACTTGCGTTTCGTCAGCGAGCAATCGACTTGGCAAGCAGTTTTGGTTGGCTTCGCTTTTCTTTTGGCGGGTCTTTGCTGTCGCCCCGTGAACGGCGAACTGATACTTCTTGACCAAGAGCTCGATGCGTTTGCCGTTTCAACTGACCCGAATCAAGATTTGGGAGGTCCAAATGTGGATGTAGGGCAGTTCGCACTTCAGACCTTCACAGTTGGACTTGATGGCTTCCTGGCAGCCCTAGCTGTTCAGGTTCAGCAGGGGGCGGAGGAGATTCCCACCAGTGACCTAGTGTTGACGATCCGGCGCGTCATCACTTCGGGACCGTTGGTTGGAGCGCCTGATAGACAATCAAACCTTGGAACTGTCAGCTTGCCTGTGGGTAGTTTTCCAGCGTTCGACAGCTTCCGCAGTGCTCCATTCACGTCTTTTGATGTGCGTAGTCTCAATATCCGAGTCAGGCAAAACGATGTTCTTGCGTTTGAGCTCTCGTCATCAACCGACACCGATAATTCCTTCTTTGCTTGGGATAGCCAAACCGATGACTACGATCGCGGCAGCGAGTACATTTTCGACCCAGATGACAATTCCTTTGCTTCTATCGGTCGCGATCTCGGCTTCCGAACTTTTGTTGCAGTTCCCGAACCGGGCGGAGCTGCTTTAGTGACTATGGGCAGCTTGTTAGTTATTTTCCACAATCGCCGTAGACGCGAGACTTAACAACACGGGAGCAGCTCCGAAGGCCTTCTCATTCGGCTTTCATTGGCATTCTAGCCGGTTCTCAGAGTCCGAACAGTACTTTCAAGCCCAGGGATAGCCGTTTGACAGCGGCCGATATATCATTGTAATATATCAAAGTGATATATTTACTCAGGGACGTATATTCGTGCGAGAAAACCGCTCCCAATACGCGATCCTAAGCCTATTGCGGCTGGGACCGATGTCGGGCTACGACATCAAAACCGCCTGCGAATCCTTCTTTTCCCACTTTTGGACGGAAAGTTTTGGAAGCATCTATCCGATTCTCAACCAGCTCGAAAACCGGCAACAGGTGCGCTCGTACGAGGATGACAAACGAACGGGTGGCCGCAATCGGCGCGTCTATCAGATTACGTCTGCCGGGCGCAAGGCGCTTCGTGCCTGGCTATCAAAACCGCCGGTTCAGAGAAGCTTGCGCGACGAGCTGTACCTCAAGCTGTTTAACGCGACGTTGGTTCCCGCTGACGTTCATCGGTCACATATCGAGCAGCTACAAACTCAACTCATTGCGCTCAAACAAGACCTGGCTCAACATATGCGCGAGTTGAAGGCACAGCATTCGGCCTCGCCAGACTACACCCACTGGCGTTTGGTGGTCCGCGCCGGGCAGCTTTCCTGTGATGCGCGATTGAAGTGGTGCCGCGAAGCATTGGCCGAGCTAAGTGATCAATAAAGCGGGCG
>JANQJJ010000431.1 GCA_028281725.1 Pirellulaceae bacterium
CTATGGCACTCAAGATGGCCTCCACCTTGTCCAACGTCGGGGATTTGACGCACGTTCCGTTTCGGAGCTGAGAAACCATTGGTCGGTTCACACCGGCTCTTTCGGCGATTGCAGAGACGTTGTCGCCGCGTTCGCATGCATCCTCGATCAGCTGCCCCAGTTCGTCGAGCGTCGATTGGCTTATGGTGGTTGGCACTTGCATGCTCCCAATGATAAGCGAACGGAAAACTGCGCCAATAACTACTCGAAGCCATCTAACTTGCTGCGACCGCGGGTGAACTCGTCGGATTTCGCGAAAGCTGGCCACCAGCGATAATTTTTTCTACCTAGGCGCTTCCATCCGCGTTTACGGCGACTATCGTGTAGCTAAGATTTGCGGCTTGGCGAAGGGTGGACGACGGGGCTCGAACCCGTGACCACTGGAACCACAATCCAGTGCTCTACCAACTGAGCTACGTCCACCGTATGCCTCAAGATTTTAAGTTCGTGGCTGAGAGCCGTCAATGAGCTGACCATCTAGCGACGAATAGGCTTAGCAAGAATCGGACTCGGTGGTCGTTCACAGGCTGTCTGGACGCGACCGTCTTCCTGCTGGACGGCGTTTGAGTGCCCCACGCGGTGCTGCTATCGACGCCTGGGAAATGCCGAGGATAATAGTCGGTTTGGATTGCTTGGCTACCTCGACAGATAGACGCTATGCCCGCTCACCGCGAAATTGAACTGCTCGCCCCGGCTGGGAACTGGGAATCCGCGCGAGCTGCCGTGGAGAACGGGGCCGACGCGATCTATTTCGGTCTGAATGTTGGATTCAACGCACGGGCCAGAGCGGCCAACTTTCACGTCGCGGAGCTTCCAAAGCTCATTTCGATGCTGCATCGGCAGGCGGTTCAGGGTTACGTCACTCTCAATACGCTCGTCTTCACCGATGAACTACCTGTGCTGGAGGAGAATATTCGCCGCCTAGCCGCCGCAGGGGTCGACGCCGTTCTGGTCCAGGACTTGGGCGTCGCCAGGCTGGTTCGGGAAATCTGTCCTGACTTGCAGATACATGCCAGTACGCAGATGACGCTGACGGACGCCGATGCTATTGAGATGGCTCGTGAGCTGGGAGTTCAGCGAGTCGTGTTGGCGCGCGAACTGGCGATTGACGAAATCCGCAAAATCGCTGCAAAGACGACCGTGCCTATCGAGGTTTTTGTGCATGGTGCTCTCTGCGTTGCCTATAGCGGCCAGTGCCTGACGAGTGAATCGTTTGGCGGTCGCAGTGCCAATCGCGGCCAGTGCGCGCAGGCGTGCCGACTGCCATACGATCTGATTTGCGATGGTCAGCCCCGTGATCTAGGCGATGTGAAATATTTACTAAGCCCGCAAGACCTTGCCGCGCACGATCTGGTACCGCAACTGATAGACGCTGGCGTCTGTTCACTCAAAATCGAGGGGCGTCTGAAAACGCCGGAGTATGTTGCCAACGTCTGCACGCATTATCGATCCGCTATTGACGACGCACTGGCAGGGCGGCACCGAAGGATCACCACTGAGCAGACACGGGAGCTAGAACTCAGTTTTTCCCGTGGTTTTTCTCCCGGCTGGCTCGAAGGCTGTGATCACAAACGGCTGGTACCAGGCCGCAGTAGTGCCAAACGCGGTGTGTTGCTGGGCGAGGTCCATTCGATACGCGGTGATTCGCTGCTGGCCACTCTGACAGCCCCGCTTGCCACGGGCGACGGAATCGTCCTGGAAGGTGATCGGTTTGCCGGCCAAGAAATTGGTGGTCGTGTGTACGAACTGTACCAGGCTGGCCAGCCTGTGGATGCAATCAGCGAAGGTGCGGTAGAAATACGCCTCGCACACGGCTTGTTGGCAGGCAAACAACTGACTCAGGCCATACCGATTTGGAAGACGGACGACCCGAAACTAACCAAACGTCTGCGACGCTCTTTTGAAACGGCGGACCCGCAGAAGCGGGTGCCGGTGACGCTCCACGTCCAAGTGTCCGTGGGACAACCAATCTGTCTGCAGGCTTCGATTGAGGGCGGCGCCGAAGTGAGGATTGTCAGTCAGCACCATCCCGAGGCAGCGCGCAAACATACCTTGAGCATCGATACGCTCAGGGAGCAGTTCAGCCGCCTGGGAGGCACCGTGTATCGACTGGGCGAATTAACGGCGGAAATCGAAGGCGCGCCGATGGTTCCGCTAAGCGTCCTGGGCCTGCTGCGCCGTGAATTGGTCAAGGAACTCGACGCCGCTCGTGTCACTCAGCCTCTGACCTGTACGGAGGACGCCGCCACCGCTCGAATGCTCGACGCCGTGACTGCCTCTGCGGCAGCGGCGAATGGCCCCGCAGCCGAACAGAACCCGGCCAAGCTGCGCGTGCTATGCCGCTCACTGCAGCAACTCGAATACGCGATCGCCGCCGGATCGCGAGATTTGATCGCCGACTTTCATGACATCCGCCAGTATCACGATGCGGTGCGATTGGCTCGCGAGGCAGACGCCACGATCGAACTGGCCACACTCCGCATTCATAAGCCTGGTGAAGACGGTCTATTTCGAGCTCTGGACAAGCGGGGGGCGGACGCTTGGCTGGTCCGGAATCTTGCCGCCATGCGGTATTGCAGGCAACACCAGATTCCGATGGCCTGCGATTTTTCGCTGAGCGTGACCAACCCGCTGACTGCGCAGCAGTTGATGACCTGGGGAGCCGAGCGGGTTACCGCATCCTACGACTTGAATCGCGACCAGCTAGTCGAGTTGGTTCAGCAGATGCCGGCCCACTGGCTAGAAGTCGTCATCCACCAGCACATGCCCATGTTTCATATGGAGCACTGTGTCTTTTGTAGCGTCCTGAGTCCTGGAAAGAACAAGTCCGATTGTGGGCGACCCTGCGATCGACATGCCGTGCTGATGCGGGATCGCGTGGGTGCGGCGCACGTGCTCCACGCGGACATCGGTTGCCGGAACACGCTTTACAATGGCGTGGCGCAGAGCGGAGCTGAAGCGGTCCAGCCGCTGGTCGAGTTGGGAGTCCGTCAATTCCGTATCGAGCTGCTGCGAGACGCACCCCAGGAAGAGATCGCGACCCTGATTGGTCTATATCAGTCGCTGATCGCTGGCGACCTGAGTGGTACCGAAGTGTGGCGAAAGCTCAAAGCTCACAACCGGGTTGGAGTGACGCGGGGTACGCTCGAACAACCCAGAAATCCTCTGGCCATTCTCTAGCCGACTCAGATAGACCAGCCGGTGACACGCACTGAGCAAACGCTACGACCGGCAGAGCGCTGGGTGACAACAAGCCGCGCCGCTTGGCTTAGGCAAGGTCCGGTTCCAGAGCCAAGCCCCAGCCCGACATTGCCTCCAGGACACTCGAGTCGGTCATGTCGAACATCAACGGCGTCACCGTCACGTGACCATCGGACAGCGCCGTCAAGTCGGTGGGATGATCGGTGCGGCGTGGAGGGGGATCGTTTGTCGCCCAGAAGTAATCTCGGCCCTTGGGATCTTGTCGACGTATGTAGTGTTCGCCGTACCGCTCGACCCCCATGGGAACCACATGAACCTCGGGTAATTGCCCGGCTACAAACCGCTCGACTGCGGCGGTCGGAAGATTGATGTTGTACAGTTGAGGTATCCGATCCTTCTTGGCCAATATTTGACGGATCAGCGGAACCGCCAGTTTGGCTGCGGAAGCAAAATCGGCGTGCGGATCGTACTCGAGGGAAACCGCGAAGCTGTTCAGACGGAAGAAGGCTCCCTCGATCGCCGCGGCCACGGTGCCCGAGTATAGGACGTTGATCCCGGCATTGAGTCCTCCGTTGATGCCGCTGACCACGACATCGATGTCTCCGTCGACTAGTTCCGACACGCCCAATTTTACGCAATCGGCCGGACTGCCTTCGACCGCATAGCCGAGGAAATCTTCACCGTCGAATATCTTTTTGCAGACCAGCGGTTCGAGGAACGTAATCGAATGACCGACCCCGCTTTGTTCCGTTGCGGGGGCAACCAAGTTGACCTGGCCCAACTCCTGCAGGCCGTGTCGCAGTGCTGCCAGTCCTGGTGCATAGACGCCATCATCATTGGTGAGCAAGATCCGCACAGTGTTCTCCGAAGGTCAGCGTTGGGGGCTCCACAAGTAAGCCCTGGGCAAGAAGAACCATTGTGCAGGATCTTTCCAGCTGGTCTAGCTGAGGCGCTCACTTTGTTGAACTCGCCTACTTGCCGTGCACCAAAATCGGTGACTTGCTTCCCGCCCCGGACTGAGCGTGACGGTGATTCTGCTGGTGAAAATGGCGTTGGTGCCAACTTTGGATGCCGTGATGATGCTGTCGCAAGTGGTTGTAGGGCGTCCACTTTCCGCTGAAGAAAACCCAGTACTGACCGTGCTTCCAGGCCACGCGGTAGGGAAAGTGCCGAAAGTGAACGTGGGTTGCGTGGCCGAATTGCAACGGTTTGTGGGCTGAGTGCCAAAAACCGTGGTGCCCCGATGGTCGGGTTCGATGATGCAACTTGTGGTGGCGCCCCTGCTGGACTGGCCAGTGAAGCTGCTTCCATTTACCACCCCACTTATTGCCCCGGCCGCCGGCATGGACGTCACCGCTGATCGACAGCGTGGTTAGGACCAGAACGACGATAGCAACGGACATACGAACCATCTGATTTCTCCCTAAATTGAACGCGAAAGTTGTTTGAGCATCGCCAAGCTACGTCGGAAGCGGAGAATGGGGCGGGATGTTACATGGATTTGGGTAAAGGGGTCAGGAGTCAATTGTGCACAGCACCCGCAGGGCCGCTGGCGGCAATTGACTCCTGACCCCTTTACCCGACCCAAAGATCAAGCTTTGACAGACGACTAGCTCCGCGCGACGCGGAAAAAGTTGCGGGAACGCAGCGAGGCGCATAGACTACACGCTCCCTCCTTCCCAACTGACCTTCCTCGGGAACCACCCATGCGTGTTCTATGTCTTGCTTTTTTCGTGATGACCTGCCTATGGATGAACCGAATCGCATCGGGGCAATCAGCTAGCTCGCCAGTGGACCGATCGGAACCGCTGGTCGAGGTGCGCAGCGATTTTGGGCTGGTCGATGGAGCCAGTGCCAGAGGCAATACCCTTTTTGTTCCTGATGTCAAAGGAAGGAGACTGTTCGCTTATCGACCGACGGACGCTCAGAACCCATGGCGGGTCTTGGTGGACGATCAAGGTGCCTTTTCCGGGACGTTCTTTCAACTGGGCCAGCTTTACATTGCGGACAATCGGGGCGCTAGAATTCTGACATCCAGTGGAGGTCGTCAGGTAACCCAGTTGGCTGAGTTCGTTGACGGAGCGCGGCCGAACGACTTGGTGGTTGCCCCGGCAGGTAATGTCTATGTCACCCTCACGAAGGAAGGTGAGATCCGTCGCATCGCGCCCGATGGAACCGTGGCCGTGGTCGCCGACGGACTCGATACGCCCAACGGCATCACGCTTTCGCCCGACGGCACCCGGTTGTACGTTTCGCTTTATAAACCCGGATTGGTGATGCAGGCGAGTGTCTCTGAGAACCGCATCGGCCAGTTTGAACCATTTGCGACCTTGGTACCCGGTGAGCAAGGCGCTTTGGCGGATGGCATGTCGATCGATCGCGCGGGTAACGTCTACTGTGCCGGGGCGGACTCCGTATGGATTTGGAATCCAGAGGGCGCGCTGCTGGACAAGATCGAATCTGCGGAGCGACCGATCAACTGCACCTTCGGCGGACAGCACGGACTTGACCTGTACATCAGCACCTTCGGAGGCCTGGTTCGGCAAAAAATGAAGTCGTACGGCGTGGAGCCGAATCCGGCGACGACGGGGCGCCTGGCCAACCCGGAGGGCAGGCCATCAACGGAAACCCCTGCCACCATTTCCACTCAGCTGAACACCGTTTACTATCGCGATGGCACAAGAAAACTGTTGTGTGACATCTTTTCACCCTTGAGCGATGATGCGGGACGTCCAGCGATCGTTCTGGTCCACGGCGGCGGTTGGCTCCACGGGGACAAGACGAAGTTTCGACCACTGGCGCTGAAACTTGCTCAGCGCGGCTACGTGGTGATGGCAATCGAATACCGACTTGGATACGAGGCTCACTTTCCGGCGGGTATTCAGGACTGCAACGCGGCAGTTCGCTTTCTGCGCTCTGGCGCCTCCACGTACAACATCGATCCGGATCGCATCGCCGCCGTTGGTGGATCCGCGGGCGGACATCTGGTGGGTCTGATGGCCACGGGTTCGGACATCCCGCAACTGCAGCCAACTGGAATCATCAGCAGCGCCCAGCCTGGTGCCGTTTCCACTTCGTCTAGTCTCGACGCGGCCATCGTGATGGCAGGGCCGACGCAAATAGCATCCGGAAGTGTGGCCCAGCGTTCTCGTCGTGGTATGAACTCCAACGCGACCGCTTGGCTGGGTAAAGACATTGACGAGGCGCCTGAACTGTACCGTCTGGCAGACGTCTACGAAAAGATCACCGCTGACGATCCGCCGATTCTGTTTCTCACCGGCAGCAAGGACAACCCGCAGCGTGACGTCCCCAGTTTGCGGAGGCTAAAAAGTGTGGGGGTTACGGCGCGCCAGGTAATTCATCAGGGCGCTACCCATGGACATTGGAATCGCGCTGACTGGATTGATCAGGTCGTCGATGATATCTGCGATTTCCTGCAAGAGTGTTTATAGTGCGGTAGCGCTAGGAGTGGCATGCTCTTGAGGCATCACGCACCAGCGGTCAAACGCCAAGAATCTTTGTTGTGAGTTCTAACATGAATGGTGCAAAAACGGTTTGGGTGGTCTCGATGGTGCTGTGCGTCGCGTTGCGTGGCAGCTGGGCACAAGAGGAATCGACTTTTTACGACCCGGCCGAGATCGACGTGGAAGGCTGGACGGTGAAAGTCGATCCGCGGCTTCTCGACGAGACGCACGGAGCAGAAAAAACCGAGGTCCTGGCGGCGCTGGCGAACCACTTGCAGCGCGTCAAATACATCGTACAGCCCGAACACGTTGCTCAGCTGCAAAAGCTACCCATTTGGCTGGAACTCGACAATCCGCACTTGGGCAACATGCAGTACCATCCCGATCGGGGGTGGCTGGTCAGGCATGGCCATGATCCACGATTGGAGAAACACGTTCACCTGCCGCGTGCCAAGGCGCTGCTGGATCGGCGAATGTGGGCCAAGCACCCATACTGTGTCTTACATGAACTGGCGCATGCCTACCACGATCAGGTCCTATCTTGGGATCATCCCGGAATCATAGGGGCCTATGAGTCGGCCAAGGCTGCGGGAATTTACGAGGAAGTCTTGCTGTTTACTGGCAAAAAAGTTCCTCACTACGGGCTGAACAATCACAAAGAGTACTTCGCCGAAGCCACGGAGGCCTACTTTGGTGTCAACGACTTCTACCCGTTCGTCCGTGCTGAGTTGCGCGAGCATGATCCACGCATGTTTGCGTTGCTTGAGCAACTGTGGGGAAAGATTCGCTAGGGCTGTCCATAGAAACGAACGTGCGGTTGAAACGGTCACAACGTTGTCGCACTCGACCATCGCCTGTCTTTCTCAATGGGCTAAAGAAATCTGGTACCGCTTTTGATCTCCCACCGCTTAGCTGAGGTTTTGTCGATGAAGACTTTTAATCCGATTGGGACGGGGCAGCTCGGGAAGCTGGCAGTCTTCCTGTGTGTCGCCTTGGGGCTGGTTTCTCAGCTTCAGGCTCAGCTCCGCGTTGGGGCTGCCGTTATCGATGTCACACCGGAGCAGTTGCCGGTGTTGGTCAACGGACACATGACGTCGAGAAGTATCGACCAGATCACCACCAGAGTCAACGCCCGCGCTCTTGTGCTGGATGACGGCTCGGAGCGGATTGCGATGGTGGTCGTCGATAGCTGTATGATGCCGCGTCATCTGATCGACGAAGCCAAGCAACTGGCTAGTACCCGCACACGTCTGCGACCGGACCGCATCATGATTTCGGCCACGCATACGCATACGGCTCCATCAGCGGCCGGTGCCCTGGGGACGGAACCAGATCCCAATTACGTGCCGTTTCTTCGTCAGAAGCTCGCCGATGCAATCGTCGCCGCCGAGGCTCGGCTTGAGCCGGCTCGCGCTGGTTGGGGAAGCGGACAAGCGGCTCAGTTCACCGCACTTCGGCGTTGGGTCCGCCGGCCAGATCGTATCGCAACCGATCCGTTCGGGAACGCTACGGTACGTGCCAATATGCACGCGGCGCGAAATCCGGACGATGCCATCGGTCCGACCGGCCCGGAAGATCCTGAGCTATCGATGATCGCATTTCAGGCAATCGATGGCCGGCCGATCGCCGTACTCGTCAACTTCTCGATGCACTACTTCGGTGACAAGGGGATTAGCGCGGACTACTTCGGCCTGTTCTGTGACGGCTTTGAGAAGTATCTAAGCGCGGAAGGGGAAGACTCCCAGGGCAGCCCGGTAGCGATGATGTCGCACGGTTGTAGCGGCGATATCTGGCGGCGCGACTACATGACGCCGCAGCCGGAAGCTGACGGAACGATTCACCAATACGCTGGGGGACTGCTGTCCGTTGCCACCGAGATCTACGACCAGATCGAGTATCAGCCCAGCGCCGACTTGGCCATGCTAGAGGCGCGTTTGCCCATGCGATATCGTGTCCCGAGCGCTGAGCGTCTGCATTGGGCTCGGCAGGTTGTGGCCGAGATGGGGGATCGCCTACCGCAGACGCAGCCGGAAATCTACGCGCGCGAACAAATCTTCTTGCACCAGATGCAGTCTACCGAAGTCGTGGTGCAGGCAATGCGAATCGGCGACATAGCCATCACGACCACACCCAACGAAACGTACGCGCTGACGGGATTGAAACTGAAATTGCAGAGCCCGCTGGAGAAGACCATGGTGATTGAGCTGGCCAATGGCGGAGATGGATACATACCGCCGCCTGAACAGCACACGCTGGGCGGGTACAACACGTGGGCAGCTCGGTCGGCCGGACTGGAGGTGACGGCCGAGCCAAGAATTGTCGCCGCCAATCTGCGTCTATTGGAGCAGGTCTGTAGTCGGCCTCGACGACGATTCGTTCAGACGACCGGTCCGGTATCTCAAGCAATTCTCGATGCCCGCCCCCTGGCTTATTGGCGACTGAGTGAAATGTCAGCCCGACCTGCCCACGATGTGTCAGGCAACGGCATTTCAGCCGAGTATGAACCGGGCGTTCTCTTTTTCCTCGATGGCCCGCCGGAGAAGCTTTTTAGTCGAGTCGGCGAGCCGAATCGTTGTGCCCACTTCGCCGGAGGACGCCTAAAGAGTCGCCCTCCGAATTTGGGGCAAGACTTTACGATCGTGCTGTCTTTTTGGAATGGCATGCCGACCGACGCACGCGACGTCACGGGTTGGCTCTTTTCTCGAGATCACGCGTATACGCTCACCGGAGCAGGCATCCACCTGGGGCTCAGTGGCAAGGCCGCTACGCCGGGTAGATTGATTCTCCAGTTGGGCGACCGGGAGCCGCTGATAGGCAAAACCGCCATTGATCGCTGGTCTTGGGCTCAGGCTGCCCTCGTTCGATCCGCTGATACGGTTCGAGTTTATCTAGCAGGAAGCCAAACTGCGGAGATTACGGCCCACTTGGACGTCGACGAGGAGTTCGGCAACGTAGCGGATTGTTTCTTTGGCGGTCGGAGCGACAATCAGTCCAATTGGGAGGGCAAACTGGATGAGATTGCCGTATTCGATAGGGCATTCACTGCAAAGGAACTGCGCACGTTGCAGCGCTGATTCCCACCGAAGCGGACGATTCACGCTGTTGGTCGGATATCGCCGAAAACTCTTGTAGGCAAACGCCCTGGAACAGACAGCCCAAAACACTACGATTTGCGTGATAGGCGGTGATGATCTTCCTCTCTTGTGAGAAACCCCCAACGCAGCGCTTGATCTTGTTCATATTGCTTGCCAAGCGTATTGGCGGTGAGTGCCTTGGCCATCTCGAATCCGAGATAAAAGGCGTGACTGGCGTTGATCGACTCACCGACGGGGCTTTCGAGCAGTTGTCGCATGGTCTCGAAGGGATCTGGGCTATGGACGTGCACGCCTGTCGACACCGCGTGTATCTCACCGCCAGAGTTGAACACGCGGATGTTTTTGTCACGTATCGTGTCTGCCAGGGCAGCGATGGTCTCGACCGAAAACTCGTTCACACGCTCGTCTCGAAGAAGGATGAGGTTGGGTTCGACGTGTTTGGGCGGGATTCTATTTTTGCAAGCATAGTGAACTAACCGTCTTGCCAGGTCGCATTCGCGAACCGAGGACTGCGCCCACGTGATGACTTGCGTCGTCAACACACTCTCAATCGCGAGTTCTTGGCAAATCCCCAGCAGCGTGACGTTCAACCCGGCGGAATCGGCGTCGGTCATCTCGGTAATATTGCCAATTCCCATCATCATCTTGGCATCGGGATAGTCGGCGCGACAGCGCGCATAGCGCTGGAGACTTTCAGCAAAACCACAGCCGATCGGTTCAAGGATTGGGTCTAGTCGCACCGCAACGCGCTGCTGAGACAAAAAATCGATAGATTGTTCCAGACTTTTTTCGTCGCCCGGTGTGTCGGGAACGACGACGACTTCGGTGTCCCAATCGACGGCTGCCTGGCGGTTGGAACTGTTGACTGACAACACCAGTTCCGCGCCGGCCTGACACGCGCGAGCGACTTCTCCGGTATCGAATGAATCGATGGAAACGCGCATGCCGGCATCGACCAATCGCGCGACGGCATCGTCCACTGCCAGCCATGGATGGCCGGGAGTGCAACCCAAGTCAATCACGTCCGCACCTTCCTCCTGCATCCGACGAGCCACTTGCAGCAGTTCGGTTGAGCTTAGCCGACCGGCATGGTTTATCTCCGCAATGATCTCGATCGAATGCGTACCGTAGTCATCGTCTCGAACTCGCTTTTTGCCGAAAAACACTGGTAAATCACGAATATCGCGTGGCCCGCAGTCCATGGGCAGACTCCAATTCGAACGAATACTATCGAGGTCATTCTGAAGATATCCGGGCAGCACAACTCGTGTTGCTGCGTCGGGAATTTCTAGATGCCGCAGCAACCACTTCGGCGTGATCAGCGCTGCAACGGTGATGGGCAAGACACTAATCGAGTACTCGAACTGGAACTCGTCGGCCACTTGTTTGACGACGCTGCGCACTGCGTGCTCTGCGAGTCGTCCGGTAACGAAGTGAACGTGTTGCTCTTGAGGTTTCATGGGCATGGGCCGATGCGCGAACCGGCTGTTCTTCCAAAGTTGTCAAACCACTTACTCGGAAACTGGGCTACTGAATGGGCTGTGCGCCTTCTGTTTTTTTCTCAAAACGACTTGACCAGAGTTCCAGGTTCACTACAAAGATCAGTAACGAGGAGCTCGCAGAGAATAATCGTCGTCCTTATTATTCTCGTGGCCGGGGCTCCTCGTTTTTTTGTGCGCTTCGAGTGGAACATCCATGGTAGTTCAACACTCGGCAGCAGACTCAAACAATTCTATGGCGTTTGGAAGCTCATGCCGCACCCGCAGAGTCGCCCGATCTCCATTTTGAGTGAAGAGCCGCATTTCTTGCTGGTAGATAAACCGGCAGGTCTGTTTAGTCAGGCTGCGCCGGGCGTCGATAGTTTGGAAACGTTGCTCGCCAAACAGCTCAAGCAGCGTGACGCCCATCCCGGACAGCCGTTCATCGGTCTACCACATCGACTGGACCGTGGAACGTCTGGCGTGATGTTGGTTGCCCGCAATCAAAGAGCCCTGAAACGGTTCGGTCAGCAGTTTCAAAGCCGAAAGATTGGAAAGTTCTATTTGGCCGTGGTCCAAGGCGACGTTTCCGGTTTGCCCCAGCGCTGGGAAGACCACCTGCGCAAGGTGCCTGCTCAGCCAGTGGCGGAGATCGTGACGGCAGAGGCGGAGGGAGCCCGGAAGGCACAGCTGGATGTCCTTGCTGTCGCTCAACACGCCCACCAGAGCCTGCTCCTGGTCCGGTTGCACACTGGCAGAATGCATCAAATCCGCATCCAGGCCGCACACCGCGGCTACCCGGTCCTTGGCGATGCGACTTATGGCTCTACCGATTCGTTTCCGATCGCAACCTCTGCCGATGAAACTCAAGCAGAGGGTTTTGCCTTGCATGCTTTGCGGCTTGAGTTCCGGCACCCTCAGAACGGGAAGCAGCGGAGCGGGACGGCACCGGTGCCCCAAGCGTGGCAGACATTACCCGAAAAACTGCAGGATGCGGCGCAGTCGCTGCTCTCCAAGAGTCAGGACGAAGGCGATACTCCCTGGCGCCTCAGCGACTTGGCAAACGTGCCGTAAGGCTGGCTTGTATGGCGACGCGGCGGAGCCGTCGACGACCATCTGGAGGGCAGTCGGCGGCAATGGATAGTCCGTGGCTTGGTGCGAGGTATCGCGGATGACGCCCAGTTGGAGTCGCTAGGTCGCTGCCTTGACGTCTGGGGGACCGCCGGTCAGAGGTGGCAGTTGCGGTTCGAGTACTCCACGCGCCTTGTTCCACACCAAGATGGCTTCCACGAACATCCAAATCTGTAGCACGAGAATGCCCAGACCGAAGCAGACCAACAGGTACTTGCCTTGCGGAATCCAGTGGGTGACCAAGTCGTAGGTCATTGCCCAACCCGGCACCAGCATCATCAGCAACGCGGGAATCGCCAAAAACGCGATCGCCTTGTTCCGGCGCCACAGATAAAACGTAGCCACCATCATGGCCAGGCCGGCCAACAACTGGTTGGTTGCGCCGAAGAGCGGCCACAGCATCAGCCCGCCGGCTCCCGGTTTTTCACCCGCAAAGATGGCGATTGCTCCCCCGATACCCACCGCCAGGGCGGTCGCTGCATACTTATTCTGAGTTGGCGCACCTAAGCTTCCGCCTAACTCCTGTAAAACGTAACGCTGCAGTCGCGTGGCGGTATCGAGCGTGGTAGCGGCAAAGCTTGCCACCAGCACGGCGACGATTCCTACGCCCAGTTTCAGAGGCAGGCCGATAGCCGATAGAAAGTTAGCACCCCCTTCGATGAAAGCGGCTAGTTTTTTGGGCAGGCTCTGTCGAGCCCACCCGCCACCGGCATCGGTCCGGTAGTAGGTTCGCCACGCATCGCGTCCCCTGAGTATCTGGCCATCGGCCCCGGTGACGTACCCATACGTCGTCGCTGGCGTCGAATTCGCAACGCGAGTCGTCGTGCCACTGGCCACCGTTCCACCGGCCGTTTTCTGGAGTGCTCCCATACCGACTCCGGCGGTACAAGCCAGAATCACGATCACCGCTAGTGCCGACTCGAGCAACATGGCTCCGTAGCCCACCGACTGGGCATCTTTTTCGCAGGCGACTTGCTTACTGCTGGTACCGGAACTGACCAGACAGTGAAAACCACTGCAGGCGCCGCAGGCGATCGTCACAAAAAGAAATGGCAGGATGGGCGGAGCATCGGAGGGAATCGTCGATGATATGGGTTCGGCCGAAGCGAACAGATCGGCGGACCCAGACAGTCCGGCAACCACGAGACCGAAGACCAGTAACCCGAGCGCGACAAACAGTTGCTGGCTATTGACCAAATCTCTTGGTTGGAGCAACAGCCAAACCGGCAGAACCGATGCGCAGAAACAGTATACGAGCAATAGCAACGTCCAGATAACGACCGGATTGAGCAGCCCGTCCTCACTACCGACGGGCAACCACAGGCTCAGGTCGATCGGCAGGAAGTACACTCCGACAAACACGGCCGCATAGAGCGTTGCGAGGGAAAACAGGGACGGAATCGCGAGAGAACCACCGCTGCGATGGGACCAGAGTCCGATGGCGATCGCGACCGGCATGGCCACCCAAACCGAGAGAACGCTCTCAGGATACAGAGCGAAAATGTTAGCGATCACCAATCCAAAAATGGCCAACACGATCCACAGCGCCAAGGCGAGGACGGAAAGAAAGAGTATTTTGGCCCTCGGCGAGATCATCCGCCCGGCAATCTCTCCGACCGTCTGTCCACGATTGCGCATCGATATAATCAGTGCCGCCATGTCATGGACGCCGCCGATCAAAATCGCACCCAAGACGACCCAGGCGAGTGCTGGCAGCCAACCCCAGAACACGGCGATAGCCGGGCCAACGATGGGCCCCGTGCCGGCGATACTGGTGAAGTGATGTCCGAAGACGACGCTCTTGGGTGTTGGCACATAGTCCTGGTCGTCGCGCAGCGCCTGGCTGGGCACTACCGCGTCGGCGGACAGTTCAAACAATTTCTCGCTTAGCCACTTGCCGTACGTAAAATATGCCGCCAAGAGCACGAGCAACGAACCGAGACAGATGATCAGAGTACTCATGACTGCGTGCCTGGGGAGGTTGAGGAGGGAAGTACCTCTATTGAAATAGAATCGCCTATCAAAAACCAGCCCTAACCGCGTTTCTCTATGCAGTACAATGCGACGACTGTTGCCCGGAAGTCACTTGTTAGTCACTGGCGCGGGACTCGACCACTCCACTATTAGGAATCGCAGGCGTGAAACTGGAACTTCACTGGCAGATACTCATCGGCATGTTACTCGGAGCCGTGATCGGTGTGGCTGCCAATGTTACCTTGAGTCGTCGTGTTACGGAGATCACCGAGGGGCTGCCAGCGGGAGTCGACCAGGCTCGGGTCAGCGACTCGACGGATTTAATCGAAATCTTCTGGACCGATGCCGAGGGAGAGCAGACGTGGGTAGTCGACCCTACCGGCAAGACACCCGACTGTGTACTGACGGTGGATGACCTTGCCAAGGATTCTCCCCAAGCAGCCAAAATCTATGAAATGGCGCCGAGCTATGCGCGGTTGATCGGTTACTGGAGCAAACGTTTCGGAAGTTTGTTTTTACGTCTGCTGCAGATGGTATCGGTACCTCTGATCATCACGTCGCTGGCCACCGGCGTACTGGGACTCGGCGGAGCGAGTCGCTTCGGCAAAATGTTTTCTACCACACTCGGCTACTACGTCGCGACCAGCCTGCTTGCCATTCTGACCGGCTTGCTGGTAACCAACATTTACAATCCGGGGTTGGGCACGGAGCTTCGGCTCGACGTGGCCAAAGCGCAGATCGAATCCTCGAGCATCAGTGAGACGCTCATGGGGCAAATCGAGAACATGATTCCGAAAAACCCGTTTGCGGCCATTGCC
Source organism: Pirellulaceae bacterium (assembly GCA_028281725.1). Classification (GTDB taxonomy): domain Bacteria; phylum Planctomycetota; class Planctomycetia; order Pirellulales; family Pirellulaceae; genus Aureliella. The sequence goes on from JANQJJ010000431.1 coordinate 15,201, forward strand.
AGTTCTTCGTTCCTGTCGATTATCTCGTTTACCATTATCTTCTGCATTTTTGTACTCAAGATTGGCGGCGAGACGTTGGACCGGTTCAGAAAGCTGGCTGAAGATGGATTCGTCGTGATGATGCAGCTGACAACCGCGATTATCAAACTGGCCCCTTGGGGCGTATTCTTACTGATGATCTATGTAACGGCCACGCAGGGGCTGGCCGTGTTTTCCGCACTAGCCTGGTACATGCTGGCGGTCGTCTCCGGGTTGGCACTGCACGCGCTGGTGACTCTTCCGCTGCTCGTATGGCTGATCGCTCGACGCAATCCGCTGAACCTATTGCGCGCGATGATGCCGGCACTGCTGACCGCCTTTAGCAGTGCCAGCAGTAACGCGACGTTGCCGCTGACGCTGAACAACATCGAGAAGCGGGCCGGGGTTTCCAATCGCGTCAGTTCCTTTGTCCTGCCGCTCGGTTCCACGATTAACATGGATGGTACGGCCCTTTATGAGGCGGTCGCGGTCCTGTTTATCGGACAGTTGGCCTTTGGTGCCGAGTTTGGGTTCACCGATCAGATCGCCATTGCACTGACCGCGCTGTTAGCAAGTGTCGGGGCAGCGGGTATTCCCCACGCGGGCCTAGTCATGATGGCCATTGTGCTCCAGGCTGTGAATCTGCCGATCGAGTACCAAGGCATTATTCTGGCGGTCGATCGGGTGCTGGACATGTTCCGCACCAGCGTTAACGTCTGGAGCGATTGTTGTGGAACGACCGTCGTTGAACGAATCACCGCTAGCGATTCTAATTCTAGAGCCTGATGGTCGATGGCCGGCTGACCCGGAATCGCTTTCGCAGCCGCTACAATTACTATGGGCCTACCAAAGTGCCTATTTGGTCAGTTTTCCGGAGTTTGTATTGCCGCGTAGCTCAACTGGACTGCACGAGGGCCATTGCGTGTGGTACTTCTTAGCGGCATTCATCGTTAAAGTTCCATGCCCCCATCAAGGTGGGTTTTGGGGATGCCGACCGGCGAAGTAAGCCCCACCCGCCATTTACACTGCAAAACAGTCTGAATTTTGATCGCGGAGTTAGGTTGAACTATGTTACTCGCCGGCATCATCGTATTATTCGTCATTGGTTATCTGGTAATCGCCTTGGAGCATTCGCTCCACATCGATAAAGCGGCAACCGCTCTGTTTATTGGGGCGAGTTGTTGGGCTCTGTATGTCTTGGGGCTCGATACGCTACTGCCCCCAGATCGGATTCCCGAACTGTTCCGCGCGGAGATGGCCGCATCCGGTGGGCATGCCGAAGGCCATGAGCTGGCGCTGCACTATGCAATCCATGGCCAGTTTTTGCCGCTAATCGGTGAAATCGCCTACATCTTGTTTTTCCTGATGGGCGCGATGACGATCGTGGAATTGGTCGACGCGTACGAAGGTTTCTCGCTGATCACCGACCGGATTCAGTCGCTCAGAAAAACGAAACTTTTGTGGACCGTTTGTGTTCTGACCTTCTTTCTATCTGCGGTTCTCGACAATCTGACAACGACGATCGTGATGGTTTCTTTGATGAAGAAGCTGATCAAGGATCGCGAAACTCGACTGTTCTTCTGTGGCATGATCGTCGTATCGGCGAATGCCGGAGGCGCTTGGACCGTCATTGGCGATGTGACGACCACGATGTTGTGGATTGGAAACAAGATAACTCCGATCGAGGTGATGAGATCGCTGATCGTACCGAGTTTATTCTGCATGATCATTCCACTGGCCATCGCTTCACTGATGCTCAAGGGAGACGTGGAGCGGCCCGAGAAGCAGCAGGGACGAAGCGACAAAACGCTCAAACCCTGGCACTCGAATCTTTTCCTAGCCCTTGGTTTCTGCGGATTGATCTTCGTTCCCATCTTCAAGTCGGTGACTCACCTACCGCCGTTCATGGGCATGATGTTCAGCCTGAGTGTGATTTGGATCGTCTCCGAGCTGATCAAGCATGACCTGGATGATGCCACGCGGTCGAGTACCAATGTCGTGGGCGTTTTGAAGAAGATCGACACGGCCAGTATCTTGTTCTTCCTGGGAATTCTGCTGGCTGTCGGAGCACTAGAACATACGGCAGTCCTAAGAACCATCGCGGTTTTTCTCGATGAGCAAGTTGGCAATCTGCAGGCTGTCGCCGTGATTATTGGTCTGTTGTCGGCCATTGTGGACAACGTTCCCTTGGTCGCTGCAGGTATCAAAATGTGGGATTTCCCGGCAGACGACAGCTTCTGGCTGTTTCTCGCCTATTGTGCAGGAACCGGAGGCAGTTGCTTGATCATCGGATCAGCCGCTGGCGTAGCCGCGATGGGCCTGGAGAAGATCGATTTCGTGTGGTACATCAAACGCGTCTCATTGTGGGCCCTGGTCGGGTACTTGGGTGGTGCCGGTGTATTCCTGATCCAGGAAAAAATCTTTCCTCATGCAACGGCTGCTCCTACGGATGATCGCGTGGAGCAACAGGAACACACAAGGCATGCGACCCACTTTCCACCAGTAATTCGGTCAACCGAGCGAGTCTAGCCAGCGGTGCCGGTTCCGAATATCCTTAACGACCTGGCGAACCGGTTTGCCGGCTTGGCCGTATTTCTGAAACCCCGTTCCCAGCGCATCTGCTGTATATGGCGGGGCGTTTAGCGCCAGGCGGATCCCGGTGGCTTAAGACACTGTGCGGCTTGCGGAAGTATTTGCGATTGGGACGTCCAGAGGGGTCGACTTTCTGCCAGCGAGACGTAAAAAGGGAGACCAGCGTTTTGTAACCACTCGATTTGCAGAAAGACGGAACGATGAAGGTTGTGACTAGTAGCGAGAAGGCTGCCGAGTGTGTTTGCTCCGCCCTGGTGACGATCGCGTTTGAAGCGTCTGAACTCAGTGGAAGTGTGGCCGATCTGAACGAGGCCACCGGCGGAGTTTTGCAAAGTCTGGCGGACCAGGGTGAATTCTCCACCAAGCCGGGGAAGGTAAGCGTCTTCCATCGATTGCCGGGAGTGACGGCCGATTGTGTCGTAGTCGTCGGAGGTGGAAACGAGGAGGACTTCGACCAGGGCACTGCGTTTCGTTGCGGAGGTGCGGCAACCCGGCGGCTGGCTGAGCGAGCTCGCGAATGTGTCTCTTTCAGCTTCGGCCAGCTGGAGGAAAAGGTGGCTGCCGCAGCGGTGGCAGGTGCCATGAATGGCTGCGTTGGCCAGGATTTGTTCCGCGCGGAAAAGAAACTCCGGCCCATCACCGAATTGCAATGGCTCCAGGTCGAGCAGGCTGCCATCCGGCGAGGCCGCATTCTTGGAGAAAGCGTGCTCCTGGCTCGTGAGTTGGTCAACCTGCCGGCCAACTACCTGTATCCCGAGACCTTCGCCAAGCGGGCG
>JANQJJ010000459.1 GCA_028281725.1 Pirellulaceae bacterium
TGGGCGTCAAAACGTCGGTCGATATGCGTTGCCGCGTCCGAGAGCAAACCACGGGAAATGTGTTAGGCGTCCTACCCGGCTCGGATCCGGAACTGAAAAAAGAATACGTCGTTTTCATGGCCCACCACGACCATTTGGGCTTGGCGGCTGAGCGCGACGCTACCGGAGATAATATTTACAACGGCGCCATTGACAACGCTTCCGGCACGGCGTCGCTACTGACGATTGCACGCGCCATCGCAAGCCTTCCAACACCGCCCAAGCGATCCATTTTGTTCGCGCTGGTCGGCGCCGAGGAACAGGGACTGCTGGGCTCCCAACATCTGGCCACCAATCCGCCCGTTCCGGCCGGCTATATGGCCGCGGTGATCAACATCGACGGTGTGAACTTCCTGGGCAAGACCCACGATCTCAATTTGATCGGCAACGGGAAATCGAACCTGGACGCCCTGGTCGCGGCGGTCGCCAGTTGGCAAGGTCGAACCGTGGTGCCCGATTACTTCCCGGATCGCGGCTACTACTATCGCTCGGATCAATTCAGTCTGGCCAAAGTCGGCGTGCCAGGCGTCTATTTGCATAGCGGGATCAATGTCGTTGGAAAGCCCGATGGCTGGGGCAAACAGCAGCTGGAAGCCTGGGTTGAGAAGGTTTATCACCAGCCGGGCGATGAGTATGACGCCCAATGGGACTTGGCAGGCGCGGTCGACGATGCTCGATTGTTGATGCACGTCGGTTTGATGATCGCTCAGCAAGCCTCCATGCCGGAGTGGAATCCTGGTGACGAATTCGAGGCGGCGCGCCGGGCCGCGATAGCCGAGCGAGACGAGTAGCAACTGCCCCGCACGCGTGCGGTGGCTGCCCGCGAGCGGCGGCGCATCCGTCGACTAAAAATCCCAATGTTTTCGAAAGCAGCGATCGATGTCGGAAATAGACAACGAAGACGATCATCTGGGCCAACGCGTTGCAGCGGCGGCCGAATCCAATGATGCGGTGATCGCACAGAGTATCATTCGCGGTGGCGATTTTATTGTCTTTCAGCAGATCGACATGGACGGTGGCGACATGGAGGAGGACAGTGAGGGTAACTTCAGCGTCGTACTTGCCGAAGTGGATGACGAGACTGCCGTGGTTTGCTTTAGCAGTAAATCTTCGGCGTCGAATTTTGCCAGCGAGCTAGCGGACGACTTGCCGGCCGGTCGCGACTTGCCGGCGGTTTTCCTGGACGGCGACACGCTGCTCGATGGCTTGCCAGCCGATTGCGGCTTGCTCGTCAATCCTGGCGCCGAGACGGAGTGCTATTTTCCACCCGGTTGCTTCGAAGCTGCATAGCGGCTGGGACGGCGCATGCATGTTGGCCAGCTGAGCCAACTCTGCTATTGAAGCGACTTCAAAAGATTCAGGAGCAGAGCGGCCGGGTCGCTCAGCTCGGGTTGATTTGCCTGAGTCAAATCCCAGGCTGCCAGCCAGCGCTGGTCCGTTTTGTGAAGCCCAAAGTCCTCCAGTAGGCGTTTTTCAAAATCGGGTAGATGAGCCGCGCCATAAAAAATGCCGATCTTCTTCTTGCCAGCCGCAATCTGCTTCTGCAGTCCCTTCAGCGCTTCGGCGTTACGGTCAACGATCAGTAGCTGCTGGAGCGCTCCGCCGAGCGCCTGATCCAAGGAGCCGGTGTTGGCGAATTGCCGGGCCAGGACGCGTTTCATTTTTAACGGGTTACCCATCAAGTCAGCCAGGCTGATCTCCGTATCGATAGCGGGCGCCTCATCGCTCGGCTGCTGCACCGCAAGATTCTGCTGTCTCATCACGTCAGCCAGCGTACTGAGTGCCAGGGTCAGGGCGGTATCTCCCCGCTCGGCCATCTTGTCTGCGATTTGCTGCGGAGTCATGTCCGCACGCACAAAATGCTCCTTGGTGTAATCGATGCTTTCGAGCTGGGACTCAAGGCCCAGCATGTTCTTGGCAGAATCCTGAAGCATCGCAAGAGGGTTCAGCCCACTTTGACGACGTCCGCCTCGCGGAATCTCCGTTCCCTCAGGGGCGACCAACTCGTAGAGCACGACATCGTACGCGTCAAACAGCTGATTCAATTCGTCGTAGTACGCCCGTTCGGCAATATGCACGGCGGCGATCAGGTCGACCGAGATGCCTCCCGGCGCAGACGACTGATAAGTCACCACGGCCGTCTCCAGTGCTTGAGGCTCTTGCCTGGCAGTGCGCATGCGCAAAAACCGGGTGGATTCACTCGCCGTTTGGGATGGCTCGGCTGAGGCGGCAACCTGAACCGGCTCCGGCAACGTTTGAGCGACGTCCACAGTCGCTTCCTGGGCCATGCCGTCAGGTGCGAGAACCACCATGCAGAGCAAGGCGAAAACGGGGCTCGTCGAGTTCACATGCATGATTGGACTGCTTCTTGTAAATGGAGAAAAATAGAACGAATCAAGTAGGTCGTTCGTCCTCAAGACTCAGATATTGACAAAATGCCGGAAGATCGTCGCTGTGGCGCCCCAGCAGTCATAGTATTAGCCATACGGAAACACTGGTACAATCTGCCTATCTCCAATCGGGGGCCCATGGCACACCGAATCTATCTACCTTAGTTCCCACCCAATCGATGAACACCGATCCCGAGAATCCGTATCGTGTCGGCAGCCAAGTCCCCGAACAAGGTCCGCCACCGGTCTACGCTGACCCAGACACGGATACGACCGGCGGAGTCATCCCCTACAAAAATCCTCACGCGCTGATTGCCTACTATCTGGGACTGTTCTCCCTGCTGCCCTGCATAGGACTGGTCCTAGCGATTCCCGCCCTGATTCTTGGCATTGTGGGACTTCGCAACCGCAATCGCAATCCCAAGATTCGTGGTAGCGTCCATGCCTGGATCGGAATTGTGATGGGGGGCCTGATGACGCTGATTTGGACGCTGGCTATCGCCGCCATGGTTATCGGCACGATGGCGGCCTAGTACCTGGGATCTGTCCTCGCGAAGCGGACCTGTTAAACAAATTCACTGAGCGAGCGATCGAACAGCCGATACGTCTTGCTGCGTTCCAAACCGCCTCGCTCGAGACTAGCCCGCGATAGATGGTTCGACTCCAGTACCCAGGAAAATTCGCCGTGCTCCACGCCCATCTTCAAGATATCAGGTAGCATGCGTTCGAGCGCCAGTAGACCGAAGCCCCATTTTTGATACTCCGGCAAGACGTTGGTACTCATCAGGCGCACTCGATTGAGTTTTCTCTTGCTGGTCAGAAGCTTCAGGAAACCAAACGGGAAAAGCCGGCCATCGATTTGCTTGATGACCGGATTAAAATCCATCAGTCCCAGTCCCGCGCCAATCGGCTTGCCATCGACTTCAATGACTGTAGTCAGTTCAGGCAGCAGTAGGTGCTTTAGTCCCTTCGCCTGATGCGCCACCTCAGCCGGCGACAACGGTACGAAACCCCAGGTCGCGACCAGTGATTTGTTGTAGATCTCCAAGAACAGATTGACTTCTTCCGAAAAGCGCTTCACGTCAAAGCGGCGGACTTTGACGTTGAATCGCCGTTTGATCTCACTGATGACGAACGCAAGTTTCGGGTCCAGAGAAGCCAGCATCGAGACGTGCCCCTGATATGCGTACAGATCCTGGCATTTCTCGAAGCCGAACTCGGATATCAGCCGCGCGTAGTAGGGAGGATTGTAGGTCATCATGAACGTTGGCGGCGAATCAAAACCTTCAACGAGTAACCCCAGTTCGTAGTTCAAGCCTGGATTGACCGGACCACGCACGTCGGTCATCCCTTCGCTCGCCAGATAACGGCACGCGGCGGAGAGCAGTTGATTGGCCGCTTCGCTGTCGTCGGTGCATTCGAAAAAGCCGAAAAAGCCGCGTTTTTCGTTGAACCGTTCGTTGTGTCCGTGGTTCACAATGGCCGTGACGCGCCCCACGGTCTGGCCATCCCTGTTGACGATAAAATTGGCGCACTGATTCTTTTCGTAGAACGGGTGCGGTCGGAAGCCGACCAATTCCTTGTGATTTTGGATTAGCGGCGGTACCCAATTCTCGTCACCACGGTATAGCGGCCACAAAAGGTTGATGAATTTCTTCTGATCCGCGCGATTGCCGTCAACGCGTTGCACCTCGTATGTCGCTGTCATCCCGGCTTTCTGTCAAAGGAAAGAGATTGGTCTGCTTCTCAGCCCCAGAGGGCGGCATATTGTAACGCCCTCCCGGTACGACCGCAAAAGGCACTCGCCCAGCCTAAGGTAGCACGCCCGCGACAAGTTTCTTGCTACTGAGGGCGCATCGCGTCCGCGACAAGTTCACGATCAAAGTAGTTGGTACTCATGCCGGCATCGACGACGATCGACTGGGCCGTAATGCCACTGGCACGCGGGCTGAGTAGGAAGGCAGCAGCCGAGGCCACCTCGTCTGTCGCGAGCGCTCGCCTTCGTGGAATCACCCGTTCGGCGAATAGATACGCGTCGACGTAACCAGGAATGCCCGCCGACGCGCTCGTCTTCAGCAGACCCGCGGCCACGGCATTGAACCGCACCTCACTGAACTTGCTGAAGGACTTGGTCAGGAATGCCAGAGACGAGTCGAGCGCGGCCTTGACCGGAGCCATGAATCCGTAGCTCTCGCTGGCCATACGCGTCGTCGAGATGCTGATGGTGACCGCTGCTCCGGAGGGATCTAGTTGGTCCTGGAGTGCGCCCGCCAACGCAATGAATGAAAAGCAGCTGATATCGACGGCTTGCAAGAACTGCTGGCGAGTCGTTTCATGGAACGGGCGAATTCCCTCGCTGTAGTCCGCGAACGCAATCGAATGCACCAGTCCATAGAAGCCTTCGAAATCGCTGTTGAGCTGTCGAGCTAACGTGTCAATCTGCTCCTGATGTTGGACATCGCAGACATAGATCGGGCTTCCGGCAAGCAGCTTTTTAAGTTGTTCTCGCCGCTCGTGGGTGCGCACGACGTAAACCACCTCGGCTCCCACGTCCGCCAGTGTCTTTCCGACCCGGTAGGCAACGCTTTTTTTGTTGGCCACACCGAATACAACAATTCGTTTTCCGGCCAGGTCCAAAAAGTCCATTTTTCGCTCTTTCTCGTCTGGCGCTATTCGGGCTGAGCAACGGTGCAGGCAAAATCCAGCCTGGCAGCCAGCTTGCCATCGACGTTGATTTTACCGGCGAGAAAGTAGGCGGTTGAAATCGCATCCTTCATCGTCACATGGATGTCAATGGTGTCTCCCGGCCGCACCATCTTCTTGAACTTGACGGCATCCAGCCGGGTGGCAACCGGCACGGCTCCGGACGACGGCGTCTTGCTCGCCAACAAGATGGCGCCGCTTTGTAGCGCACACTCGCAAAGAATCACGCCGGGCACTAGCGGGTAGTCAGGAAAATGCCCTTGAACAAAGAAGTCACTTTCCTGGAACGTCTTGCGACAGTGGATCGCATCCTCGGATTGCTCCACGATTTCGTCGACCAGTAGCATCGGCTTGCGATGGGGTATCGCGGACTGGATTCGTTCTTGGTCTTCGGCGGTCGTCATGAAAATGGGTCTGGTTGGTTCAGGGGAGTTTGCTTTGTGTTCGGCAGGCGCCCGGCGTGGAAACTCTGCTGCTCATGTCAAGTTGCCGTGACTTTCGAGCCGGCCGATTGCATCAGATGCTGATCGACGTCATTGGCCACGATCACGCCATAGTTAATCGCTCCGAGCCAGCCGGACATGATGATCCCCACACTGCCCGCATGGTAAAGTCCAGCGATCTGTTCGGGCAACGCCCGACTCACTCCCAGCCCCTCGAATTTCGTTCCAAAGCTGGCTCCGGAAAGATGCTTGGTGTAGTGCTGGAAGGTCAGGGGCGTAGCCGCTTCGACATGGTCGACTTGGTCGCGAATGTTCGGCACATACTTATCTAATGCATCCAGAGTCGTCTCGATCAGATCCTCCTTGCTCGCTTCGTATTCTTCTGCGTTGAGCCCCGACCAGTCTTCATAGCGCGCGTTCGTACTGCTAACGATCGCGTGGCGACGCTTGGCCGTCGGACGTGTTCTGGGGTAGTAGAAGCTAAACGTTCGGCTCGTGATGTCGCGGCTCAGTAGTGCTTGGGTACGAAACAGGGGGGCTGTGGAGCTGAACAGTAGATCCCCCGTCGACTCGTCAATCTCGACCCCCTCTTTGATCGCCATGTAGACTTGGGTGCTACTGTTGTTCAGCCGGACCTGACGTGCCTCTTCGACAAACCCTTTGTCAAACTTGTCCTCGCCGACCAGATTAAAAATCGTCGCATTGAGATTGGAGTTGCTAATCACCGCCGAGCACCCGATGCGCCGCCCATTGACCTCAACGGCCTGGACGCCACGGGGGCCCACATCAATCTTGGATACATCGCAACGGATCCGGCAATCGACGCCGTTGGCTTTGAGCTCCTTGTGCATCTTGCCCACCAGATCATCCGTGCCACCTTCGTAGATGAAGACCCCTTTGGCCATAAAGTTGGAGAACACGATGCCGTAGGTAATAGCGGGATCTTCCAGCGTGGAACCGTTTGCGTACGTAATCGGCTCCATCAACAATCGCACCACATCCTCGCGGCCTGGGAAAAATTTATCGAACAGCTCCTGCGTCGTCATCGACTGATCGTCATAGAAATTCATGCTGCGAGCAGTATTGAAAAAATTGACGACACTTTCCGCTGGAACACCAAAATCAGTCGTCAGCAGCCGCGTAAAATCGTCTCGATTGAACGTGGTCGTCAACGAGAACATGGGGTTGTCAAAGCGGATGTTCTTGAGCTGCACAATGTTCGAAGCAATTTCGTCATTCCAGTATCGACGGCAACTTTTGAGCATTCCCGCAGGAAATCCATGCAACGAGATATCAAAGATATGGCTTCCGGGCCGGCGGAACCAGGTCGCCAGCCCGCCCAATTTGTAGTGCTGTTCGAGCAACAACACGCGATGGCCGGCCCGGCCCAGAATGTTGGCCGTGGTCATGCCGGCCAGTCCACTACCGATAACCACCACGTCGTAGGTGTCGTGGCAACCTTTGAGAAAATCGCGTGGCATAGGTGTCTTAACTCACGGGGGCTGGCATCTTAGGAGTTGGGCAGCTTAGCGGCGATTCGGCTCTTGTCTTTTGAAGTGGCGTCGCTGAGTGCCTTGAGGACGTTCAACACGGATGTCCAGCTCGTTTCACGCCGAATTGGCTCAGGATACGTCAGTTTATGCAGACTGCCAACCGCTAGTGCGCGCCGCATGGTTATCCGGCGTCTGCTATCGATGCTTTTCCAAGGTCAAGTTCCATGGAAACCGGCCTGGCCACAACGAAACCCGCTCCCTGCAACACTCCTCAGGGAGTGGCTGCTACTGGTCGGCCAGCCGCACCTTCTTCGCCCTTCCCTGCGTCCACAGAATCAAGCCTTCGAGCCGCTGTTTTCCGCGGTGAAAATACTCCTCGCCCAACTGGCTCAGATGTTCGCGGTAGAGGCGTGGCCGTTGCCGCTGCCAGTCTGAATTCGTCGCCTCGAGGATTCCAACTTCGATACACTTCTCCGCCAACACCTCACCGAGGACTT
>JANQJJ010000460.1 GCA_028281725.1 Pirellulaceae bacterium
GATCCGCAATCGCTCGCACGAAGGTACTGGCCGAAGTTTTGGCTGTCAGACCGCTGGTGGTCGAGCAATCGAACTCAACCGGATTCTCACCTTCCTGCGTCAAATTGAGCTGCAACGTGAAATCCTCTGATTTCCCGGCCGGCAGCGAGGAAATCGGCCAGGCGAGTTCGTCTCCAACACGCGCTGCTCCGGGTGGCATGGAAACCACCTCGCAGCCGGACGGTAGACGCACGGTAGCTTGCAAGTCGTCCGCGGCGGCATCCCCTGTATTCTCCACGCGGACTTGAAAATCGGTGGCCGTACCGTGGTACACGACTTGCGGAGCGCTGACCTGTGCAGTCAGCTCAGCCATGCGCACCAAGACGTCAATGGCCGTATCACTTTTCCAGTCTCCGGCTGCTTCGGCCGAAGCGGCAATGCGAATATTCCCTCGCTGGTTGAAAGTCAGTTCGACATCGATCGTCTCTTCACCGCCTGCTGGAATCTCGCCGAGCTCAGATGAGCTGGCACCATAAGGTTCGGCGCTCAACGTGACGGCAACATCCTTTGCAGGAGCCGTGCCGGGGTTTTTCACGTGCAGCCTGTAGATACTTGGCTCGCCAAAGTTCACTTCAGCCGGTCCTTCGAGAGCCAGCTCAAGTTGAGGTGAGAGCACGGCGATATCGGAGCTTCCCGTGACGGGAACAAGCACCCATTCCATCGCCAGAGCGAAGTTTTGAGCCGAGTTGGCTACCAGTTGGAGTCGGGCTGATTCCGTCCGCCCCGCAGCCAGACGCTCGACTCCCCACGTCAGCAACGTAGCTCCATCGCCGGCTCGTTCGACTGCGAAGTCGCCGCGGCTGGGTTTAGACGCTTCGGCCTTGACGCCACTGGGAATATCCAGTCTCACGATCAGGCCGCTGAGATCCATGGTGTCATCATTCTTGACTACGATCTCGTAGTTGGCAGGAGTGCCTACCGGCACATCGCTCGGCCCTCGAAGAGTGACTTGGACCCTGGGCGTAACCATCCGCATCCGCTCGTCGTGTCCCGCAATCGCTCTGCCCGAGGCCGCCCGGGGTGTGCCCGAGACCGCCTGGGGTGATCGCGTGACCGCAGGCTGGTTCGGCATGGCGCGCGTCGGGTTTCCGGCAACCGGTAGCGACGCCTGTTTCTGCTGGTCGTGCGAGGGGGCCGCCGGCAAGGCTGGCAGTTCGGGCAGAACGTCTGGCCGCTGACGGGGCTGGCCGGCAGGCTGCGTAACGAGCTTGGTTGGCACGCTCACCGGCAGGCCACCGGTCGCCGGGCTTGATGGCTCGCTGGATACTCGAGAACTCGTCGTATCCGGATTGACTTTGGCGGTATCGGTCGCAACCGTGCTGCGCTGCGGCGCCTGAGTCGGACTCGGCTTGGCCCTGCCCCCGCCGGGAAGTGGAATTCGCGACACACTCGGAGCGGCATTTGTGTAGACCTCACCACGAAGGTCGGCAGCACCGTTTGGTCGGGCTGTCTCAGGGGAAGTTTGGCGATTGGCCGTGGCCCCTTCAGCCCGCGTGGCAAACCGTTCTGTCTCCGTTTTTTGCCCATCGGCTGTGCCAGAGCGAGCCTCCGAGTTTTTGTTTCTGCGTGAACCTTGCAGCGATTGACGAATCTCCTGAGGCAGTCTTTTTTCAATGTGGACCAAACCGCTCTCGTCAGGCTCTGGATCTTGTCGGCCGGCCGAGGGCTGCGTCTTTGGTTGATAGCGCGCCATCGCTTGTTCGGGTGTGATAATCTCCGCCAGCGAGGGCTCGCCGCCAGAGAAGGGCTCAGGTTCCCGTTGCGGGGATGGGGATACCGTGGCCGACCTCTGCTGGCCGATCGCAGGCGAGCTGCTTTGCTGTCGGCTTCGACTGAACCATTCGCTCAAAGGGGAGGACTTCCGCTGGGGGACGGCGGGTTGGGCAGGCAAGGCGTCGCCCGAGGAGTGCTGGCTCGGTTCGGGCCTGGCCCTGAGGCTCACCGGATCCCGCAATCGGGAATTCAGACGCTGAGTAGGACCACGCCGGGGTATCGACGATGACGGTTTCCCACCTTTGGCCGATTCGCGCGTTCCAAGTGCGTCCTCGGTCAGCGAACGCAGCTGGTGGACGATGCCTCCCCGCAGGATCGGTGGTGGCTCCGCATCGACCTGCTGGGCGTTGACCTGGGCAGCAGGGCCCACGCAGGCTGCAATCATTAAGAACGCTCGCCGTAGAATCTGGCTGGTCGACATCGCCGTTTGGCTCCCAATCCTTGGTATCTCGATGGTACGGCTCTCCCCCAATGTTGGCAGACACCGTCTCTATGCGTATCGACTTGGGAGGATGTAACGATTAAGACAATTTGTCCGAAAGGGCCGATACGATGCGGGAAGTTGACCGGGTGGGGCAGGGTGCAGCGGTGCGTTTTGCGACAACTGTTGCAAAATGCATCACCCACACTCTCCCCAACCTAGCAAAAGACAAACACTCCACCCTTTGGCACACGGTTTGCTCCCTGGTGGTCAACAAGGAAACTGGTGGAACGGTCGCGCAGGAGGCTACGTTAGTAAGTCATCTCCAGCACTGCATTTTTCGACTGATTTTGGTAGCGGGGTCGGATAGAGGCAAATAGAATGCAGAGCTGGAGAGACTTTTCTTTTCCTCCAGACGTTGGGACGAGCTCAATCAGCAGGTAGTGGTTGTCCAAGATCACGCTCATTGCGGATCCTTAGGATTCAAAGTGGACCGGGGCCGGTTAGGATTTCCGGGGCGATGAGTTGGGAATAGCTAGTCTAGAAATTTGATTTACGAATCTCCTCAGGTCATCAGGGAGCTCTAACGAAATGTCGTTCGCGAAGCCACTTTGGGTACTTTTGGCAGTTGTGATCGCGCAACCAGCGCTCGCAAATCCGCAGCAAATCGGTGGTTCTAGCCGTTGGGCAACCTTTCAGGATGCTGGCAGCCACTTTTTTGCTCTTTCGTTACAAGCGGATCCCAAGGGAGATTTCCCACGTGCGAGTGCCTATGAGGTGGCTGTGATCGTGGATACCTCCGCAACGCAGACGGGGCCGGTACGGATTGAATCGATCGAGGTGCTCGAAGAGTTGGTTCGCTCGCTTCCGGTCAGCGCCCGTGTGAGCCTGCTAGCCTGTGATGTCGAGACGGTTGATCTCTCGGGCGGTATGGTGGCCAGTAGCGATCCCCGGTGGGACACGGCGGTTGCTCGGCTCAAGAAACGTATCCCGCTGGGGACGACCAATCTTGGCAAAGCGTTTCGTACGGCGGCAGCTCAATTCAGTGAGCAAGATTCGCAGCGGACGATCATTTACATTGGCGATGGTATCAATCGAACTCATTTCTTGAGCGGTGCCGAACATCGCCAACTGGTGGACGACCTTGTCCAGAAGGAGATCACGGTTTCCTCGCTGGCGATTGGCCCGGTCGTGGATATCGCCACGCTGGCCGCGTTCGCCAATCACACCGGTGGCATTCTGCTTTCTCGCAATGAGATCCAGGAGTCATCGCAGGCGATCGGACGTAACCTCGGGTTGAGTACAGCCCTGCCGGTCGTGTGGGTTGCCGAGACGGAGCTGCCCGCTGCTTTGACAAGCCACTTCCCTCAAAGATTCCCCCCACTTCGAATCGATCGCGACACCATCATTTTAGGCCAATCGAAAGCGGAGGCGGCTGCGGGCAAGATCGTCTTGTCGGGCACCTCGGCCGGCCAGCCGGTGACCTTGTCCTGGAATGCGGAACCCGAAGCCAGCCATCCCGACATGGGCTTCTTGGCCGCGGTTACCGAAAGCGCGCAGAAAGACGGTGGATTGACAATGCCGGCATTGGGTTCCAGCGGTCTGAAGGCGATGAGCTTCATGCTTGCGGACAACGCCACTTCGATGGTCAAGTCGGGACAGTTCGCTCTCAAATCGGGCCACGTGGAAAGTGCCATTCGCATTGCCGAACAGGCCCTCAAGAACGATCCCAACAATGCCGAAGCGCTGAGTCTGCTCAATGCGGCGAAACAAGTTTCCGGAGCATCGATTCCGGCCGGCAAGTTCATGCAGACAGGTGCTCCCTCGGGCGGTTCCCCCCAAGGAGCAACATCATTACTCGACGAAACGCTCAATGCTGGAGACCTGCTGGCCGAGGAACAGGAGTTTCGTCGGGCATCCGCTCAGGCTCTCAATGCAGACGTAAGACAGCGACTCGCAGAAGCACAAAATCGAATGCGACGTGACCCGACAGGCGTTAAAAACTCTCTGAAGCTTCTGCTCGAAGAACTCGATAGCGCGGTGGATATCGACGCGACGCTTCGCGCTCAATTGCGAGATCAAGTTGGTTCGGCGATTCGGTTGGCCGCGATCGAGGAAGGCAAGTACCTGGATCGGGTGCAGCGTAGTGAAACCGTTCGCTCACAGGCCGATCAGGCCCGGCGACTGCTCGCTGAGACCAACCGGCAGGAGGCGTCGCTCAAGCAACTCGTTGAGCAATTCAATTTCCTGATGTCGCGCAACCAATATTTGGAAGCCAGTAAAGATGTCGCTCCCCAGATCGGGCGTGTGGCTCCTCGAACTGTGCTCGACAACGTGACCCGTGAAGAAAGCTCGCTAGCATCCAACTATGCCTTGGTGCGTGCCGCGTTTGAAGCTCGCGAGCAAGGATTCGTTGACGCAATGCGAGGCGTGGAAGAGGCGGCTGTCCCGTTCGATGGCAATCCGCCAGTGGTCTATCCGCCTGCCGAAGTATGGCAAGCACTCTCAGCGCGACGCAAAGAGCGATACGGTGCGATCAACCTGGCCGGTGGCAATGAATCCGAAACGCGTATTTACACAGCACTCAAGCAGGAACT
>JANQJJ010000508.1 GCA_028281725.1 Pirellulaceae bacterium
GCCGTGGACTTCCAGCTGACGTACTCGCAGCCTTTCCTCCGTGCCGGCGAGACCCACCGAGTCACCAATCTCAACTTTACCGCTCCACACAGTGCCGGCCGCGACGCAGCCTCTTCCGGGTATGTTCAAGACCCGATCGACCGGCATTCGAAACGGAGCCTGAGCTTGCGCCGAGGACTTTTCAGCCAGCTGCGCGTATTGGCAAAGCTGCGATTTCAGCTGCTCCAAACCGTCACCGGTGAAAGCCGAAAGAGGAATGATCGGAATCTCGCTAAATCCGAAATCAGCTAAAAAGAGCTCCAGCTCTTCCGTCAAGGCCGATCTCGCTTGTTCGTCTGACAGATCGATGCGAGACAAGGCGACGATCAACTTCTCGACCCCAAGTGCCTTGATGATCGCTGCATGCTCGAGCGTCTGCTTCTGAATCCCCTGATCACAGGCAACCACCAGCAGCCCTATGTCGACACGAGACACACCAGCGAGCAGATTGCCAACATACTTCTGGTGCCCCGGGGCATCGATCAAAGCAAAATCATGCTCCCCGACCGAGAAGGCCGCAAACCCGAGGTCGATCGTAATGCCGCGGCGCTTCTCCTCGGGATGTGTATCGGTATCGGTCCCTGTCAAGCGACGTACCAGGGAAGTCTTGCCGTGATCGATGTGTCCAACAACGCCGACAATCGTGTAGCTCATAGACTCGAAACCAGGGTCACTGGGGGATCCACGTCACTTGCGTATCAGGGCCATCGGCTGGTCATGCGGTGCGGCGAAAGAGCAAGTGTAACTCAAGTAACTCACGCCGCAATCGGGACGGAGAATGCTTGCCCAATCGTGCCGACGTCGCCTGTGAGCTACCGAACCTAACATGGCGGCCACGTGCGTTCGCGGCCGCCCGTTCAGATGAACGGCTTGGTCACATCTGACACCACGGGGGCTTCGCGGCTGCCTGTTTCTCGACGTCCTAACCTCCTGGGTTACCAGCGAATCCCCGTCTCAAAGCCAGAACAATCCGCTTTCGGGCTCTTGCGCCAGGCTTGGGGCTGACGAAAACCGCCGGCAGAATAGCAGACGGTCCGAGCGGGAAGTTTGACGGCAGAATTGACAGAGCTCTCGCATGCTGATAAATTAGCACCGGCGTGCTAATTGTTTAGCAGTGAATGGATGGGTAATCATGGGAAAGCAACGAAAGACACCTTTGGAGCTCGGTAAACGCGAACGCCAGATCTTCGAGACCGTCACCCAGCTTCGGCAGGCATCGGTCAGTGAAGTACGGGAGCAGTTGGCTAACGCGCCCAGCTATTCTGCCGTACGGGCCACTCTCAATCTGTTAGTAGACAAAGGGTGGTTGAAGGTGTCGCAGCAAAGGCAAAAGGGGATTTATCGTCCAGCCGCCGGGGTAGAAAAGACTCGCCGCAACGCTGCCAAGAGGCTCTTGACGACGTTCTTTGGAGGATCAGCCACCGAAGCGGTTGCCGCATTGCTCGATGTATCGGCAACCAATCTAAACGAACAGCAACTGTCTGAAATGATGGAAATGATTGAGAAAGCACGGCAGGAGATGCAAGAATGAACACTTTTGATTTCTTCCGGAGCGCCTGGGCGAACTTCATCGTCGAAGATCTTCTTGCCTTGGCGGTTGGCTCCACGTTGTTTGTTCTATTGGCGTGGGGGCTACAACGCGCGGGACGGCGGGCGGGAGCAGCCTACCGCTGTTCGGTCTGGCAACTTTCCGGGGCCGCAACGGTGCTGCTAGCAACCGCGTTGCTGGTACTGCCAGGCATCCCTCTGAGAACCACGCTTCGCAGACCACAGACCGCCGGCTCAACGAGCGTTTCACAAGTTAACCTGGTCAGCGCGGCACTTCGAAACGAGCGTCTCGCGCAATCAAACGTTTCAGACCCGGCGGAAGGGTCGGTGGAGACGTCGTCGCCCGCCGCCAGCCGTCCTTCCCCACGCCAGACAGCGGGGCAGGATAAGTCGTCAGCCGGCGCCGCTCAAACTGCGGATCCGCTTTCGGGGCTCAGGCTCTCTTGGCGAAGTATCCTGATGGGTACCTGGCTCACAATCGCCACCACGTATCTGGTCTTGT
>JANQJJ010000554.1 GCA_028281725.1 Pirellulaceae bacterium
CGCGCAGCTGATGTCTTGGATGCAAGCTCAAGGCGATCAGGGCATCGCCACCGAAGCCATCGCTCACACTCGTAAAGCCAGCTATCAGAAGAAGCGACAGAAGCAACGTAAGCAGTAGTGGAACACTACCTGGTAGAATGAAAGGCAGTCCAGCAAGTCGAAGATTTTCACGCCGTGGTGACGTTGCTGATTTCCGGGGCGACCCCGCAGCTTCCAAACTTATCCCGCGCGTGGAATTCGAACGGCAAGCTGGCGGCGTCCCGCAGCCCCAACAAACGGAACGTCGTTGACTAGGCGGAATTGCGGCTGAACTCCGTTTTTACCCCGGCCGATTGCCATGACCGAAGTACCCATTTCAGAGTCCGCTCCGACCGAGAGTCCAGCGTACAGCTTTTGGTCCGAGTTTGCTGACAAGTTCCCCATCGAGTACTGCCGACGTCATCACATCCTGGGCGTGTTGGCGATCGGGGGGGAGCCGCGAGTCCTGGTCACCAGCGATACGCGGGAGTACATCGTCGATATCGTCGGCCGGGCGATGGGATCGCCGATGAGCAGGATTCTGATCGAGGAGCCCGAGCTGTCGCGGCTGACGAATCGATTGTATGAACAAGCGGTTGCCGCGAAGCGATCCAGCCAAGAGGCACCTTCGCTGGAGGAGTTTTTGGGAGAACGCCTGCCTGGCGAGCAGACGGACGATTTGCTTGAAACCGACTCCCAAGGCGCTACCGTCAAGCTCGTCAACGAGTTGTTACTCGAGGCAATCCAAGTCGGCGCGAGTGATGTTCATCTTCAGCCCTTTGAAGACCATGTGATTGTTCGCATGCGGATGGACGGCGTGCTTGAGGATATTCGCAAGCTTCCCCGGTCGATTCAAGATGAGGTGATTAGCCGGCTCAAGGTGGCGGGCAAGATGAATATTGCCGAACGTCGCTTGCCTCAGGACGGCCGCGCCACCGTGCGGGTCGGAGATCGCACGATTGACCTGCGGCTCGCGTCGATGCCAACCAGCTACGGTGAACGCATCGTCGTGCGTTTACTTGACAAGAGCGCCCGTCTGTATCGTCTTGCCGAGCTGGGCATGGATGAGTTTTCGCTTGAGCGTTTTCGTCGATTGATTCATGTCGAACACGGTCTCGTTCTAGTGACAGGTCCCACCGGCAGCGGTAAGAGCACGACGCTCTATGCGGCGTTGCAAGAGCTCGATACGCGTCAGCGCAATGCGGTAACGCTGGAAGACCCGATCGAATATCAGCTCGACGGCATCAGCCAAACCCAGATCAATACGAAGAAAGGTATGACGTTTGCCAGTGGACTGCGCAGCGTTCTTCGGCAAGATCCGGACATCATCATGGTCGGTGAAATCCGAGACCAGGAAACCGCCGTGATGGCCGTCCAAGCTGCGCTCACCGGGCACCTCGTCTTTAGCACCCTGCACACCAATGACGCCGCCAGCGCTGTCACGCGGATGTTGGACTTGGGCATCGAACCCTACCTGGTTGCCAGCAGCGTTTTAGGTGTCTTGGCCCAGCGCCTTTTGCGGCGTACCTGCCCCGAATGCCGTGGCGCCGCAGCCAAAGACAAGCCTTGCAACCACTGTCGCAACACCGGCTACCGAGGGCGTGAGGGAATCTACGAACTGTTGCTGGTCACCGACGCGATTCGGCAGCAGATCCAGAGCCATGCCCATGCGGCGGAGATTCGGGACTTGGGTGTGAAGCATGGCATGCGGCTGCTGCGCGATTCCGGGCAACTGAAAGTCGACAGTGGCCTGACCACTCTGGAAGAAGTAGAACGCGTGACGATGCGTTCGGAGTTGTAAAAGATGGACTCCGCCGAGGCTGCTCCATGAGCGTAGAGGATTAGGTCAACGGTTATGAGTACCTTTCAATACGTCGGAACTGACGTTGGCGGTCGAACCGTTCGTGGGATCGTGTCGGCCGATACCGCTCGCGCCGCGCGGGATCGACTTCGCGAGTCGGGCGTAACCATCCGCCGGATTTCGGAGCGAGCGGAACGAAAAAAAGTGGACTGGCTGGCGTCGTTTCGCGGTCGGCGTTATGCAGGCGGCCTGACGGAATTCGTTCGAGAGCTGGCGACCTTGCTGCAAGCCGGCGTGCCGCTGCTCGAAGCGATCGACTGTAGCCTGCCCCAAGTCCAAGCCGGTTTGCAGGCTCCGATGGCAGCGCTGCGGGATCGAGTTGCTGGAGGGGAAAGTCTGGCGGAATCGATGAGCCATGAAGCGTGGTTGTTTGACGATATGATCGTCGGCATGGTGCGAGTCGGCGAGCACGCCGGAAACCTGGAAGAAGTGCTTGACCAGATCGCCGGCTTTCGCGAGCAGTCTGCCCAGTTGCAGGATCGCGTCCTTTCAGCCGTGATGTACCCTGCGATTGTGTTTTGTGTCAGCATCGGTGTCACACTTTTTCTGATGACCGTCGTCGTTCCCATGCTACTAAAAAACTTGACGGAACTTGGTAGCCAACTCCCTTGGCCCACCCGCGTACTGAAGTTTCTTAGCGATGGTCTCCTACTGCACGGCTGGTGGATCGCCCTGGCGCTGGCGGCTTTGGCGGCCATGCTCGCCGCCGGGATGAGGACGGAGGCCGGTCGTCTGCACGTCTGCCGGTTGACGCTGCGCATACCCGTGCTCGGGAATCTGGTACGAAAGCAAGCTATTGGACGCGTTGCCCTGGTCGTCGCGTGTCTGCTGCGCTCGGGAGTCGAGTTGGTTGAAGCGCTGAAGATCGCTGCCCAATCGTGCAACAATCTGGTGGTCCATCGTGCACTTGAGCAGGTCACCAGCGATATTGAGGTCGGCACGGGGTTGCGTGAGGCCATCGTTAAGCATCGTGTGTTCCCAGCCTCTGTGGCTCAGATTTTCGCGTTAGGGCAACAATCCGGCCAGTTGGAAAGCATGTTGCAGCGGCTGGGAGACGACTATGACCGGCAGGCTGCTGTGCTAGCAGGACGCGTCACCTCCATTGCAGAACCGGTACTTATCTTGACCTTATCCGTTATAGTGGGATTTATCTTGTTTGCCACCGTGTTACCAATTCTTGAGGCCGGCAATGTGCTGTCCGGCTAATGCCCTCCAGAAAAGGAAACTCTCATGCGCAGCACTAGGCAACGAAAAAAAAGCGGCTCAAAAATTCGATGCGGATTTTCGCTGGTGGAGTTGATGGTCGTCATCGTGATCATCGGTATGTTAGCCAGCGTGGTGACGTTTAGTGTTCGCAGCTACTTGATTCGTTCCAAACAGAACGTGGCCAAGTTGGAAATCAGCAA
Organism: Pirellulaceae bacterium; assembly: GCA_028281725.1. Taxonomy (GTDB): domain Bacteria; phylum Planctomycetota; class Planctomycetia; order Pirellulales; family Pirellulaceae; genus Aureliella. Next base: position 3,286 of record JANQJJ010000554.1, read on the forward strand.
GATGTCTCAGGCCTTGGAAACGTTTTACTCGAACTACGATCGCTATCCCACGAATGAAGAGGGGTTGGCTATTCTCGCCGCCCCAAGTGATGACTTTCCAGACGGGCTGCTTAGCTTCATTCCTGAGGATCCGTGGGGACATGGCTACGAGTATGTCAGTCCCGGCCGCACGCAGGCGTTCGATATTGTCAGCTATGGAGCGGACCACCGAGAGGGCGGAAGTGGGGCCGACAAGGATCTCCGCAGCGACGAGATCATGCAGCGCTGAAACGCGTTCCTAGAGAGGGGCAACGCTCGCTCAGTCCTTCGTCGACTCGTCCGGGGTCTTTTTCTGGGCTAACAACATAGTCCAAGGAAACGGTCGGTGTTGTTTCTCGACCCGGAACGAAGACTCGATCAATCCCCGTAGCCGCGCCCGAGAGAAATGCTGGACATGCCCCGGAGTATTGCCCAGCCGCGACCAGTACCTGCCACGGCAAACATTGAGGACTCTCCACATGGGCTCCCAAGGAACGCTGATGAGTGCGTAACGGCGTGTCACGCGAGCAATCTCCTGGACCGCCCTGGATGGATGATCGAGATGCTCCAGGACTTCGCAGGCAACGCAAAGATCATACTGGCTGTCCCCAGCTGGAAGATCGTAGGCGCTGCCGAACAGGAATCGAAGTTCCGGATAACGATTCGTGGCGATTTCAATTTGCTCCAGGCTAATGTCGGTTCCTAGGTAGTCGTTCTGCGCGGCCGTTTCACCGAAGAGATTCCAGGCAAGATCACCGGGTCCACATCCCACTTCGACAACGCTTTGGTAGGAAATGGAAGCCAGCAACTCTTTGGCAGAGCCAAGGAAACTCCGCATCAACAGGCGATGCAGCGGATTGCTGGAGCGGTACTTGTCAAAGTGATTGCCGACTACCAAATTCATGCCAAAACCATTCTGATTCGCCGTTGATCGCTGAAGCTAGCCTACACTACCGTGCGATGGATCGGACCTAAGCCTCTGGCTGCCTCGGTCGAATGTCCTGCCCGCACAAGACGTGACACCCGTGGCGACCGGCTCGCCAAGACGCTCCAGTTCCAGGCGAATGACCCGTTCCAATATCGCTTCGTTGAGCTGGCGGTTGCTGGCAATCACTTCGGCACACACGCCAAAGAGAATCGCAATCACTCCCATCGACAAACAAGTACCGCCGATCACCAGCGACTGGATGTGTCCCGAAGCATCCCCGGCCCACGCGAAAGTCAGAAATCGCAAAATCGGTATCAGGCCGATCAAGACAAACAGGACTCCAATCGATGCGAAGGCGCGCAGCGGGTGATACATCGTATACGCTCTCAGGATGGTAGCTCCCGAACGAAACAAAAACTGGGGAATGGAGCGAAACAGACGACTCTCCCGAGTCTTCGAGTTGGTTCTCACCGGGACGGACACGACGGCCAGCCCGCGATATCCGGCATGGATGAGCATCTCCGTGGTATAGCTAAAACGCGATAGTATCGTCAGTCCCAAGGCAGCCTCAGCGGAAATGGCGCGAAATCCGCTGACGGCATCGGGTATGTCGACACCACCAATCCAACGCACCAGGGCACTTCCATGCCGCTGGAGCTGCCGTTTGGACCACGAGAACTCCGTATTTTTCGCAGTCTGGCGATCACCCACGACGATCTCGGCCTCCCGCTGGATGATGGGCTGAACCAGATTGGCGATGTCGCTGCCACAATATTGATTGTCGCCGTCCGTGTTCACGATGATGTCGGCTCCATGACGTAGCGCTGTACTGATGCCGGTTCGGAATGCAGAGGCCAGCCCACGGTTGCGACAGTGCCGGACGATCAAATCGGCTCCACACGCCTCGGCCACTTCAGCCGTGCCATCCCGGCTCCCATCGTCGACTACCAAGACGACGATTTCATCGACTCCGGAAATCGAAGTCGGTATGTCGGCCAGTGCTTGCGGCAGCGTTTCCGCTTCATTAAAGCAGGGGATCTGTACGACCAGTTTCATGGTCCACTCACTCTCCCTAGGGCGGCAGCCCCAATTCTCGCCGAACCGCTTCGATCTCCGGCGGTTTCAGGTGGTAAATCCAGATCGAGTATCCCGCCCGATCCACCGGTTCAAACAACTGAAAGTAGGCGTAAGCTGGTTTTCCAAAGTAAACGAATCGTCCACGGCCGTTGGGAACGGGCGACGTACTGCCCAGCACGTAGTTGGCGCTGACTGCGTACCAGCCTGGCGAGGGGCCTAAACTCCGTTGTCCATATTCTCCGTCGTGGGGTTCAAAACAGGGCTCCGGTGTCTCATATTGGATTCCAAGCACGTGCGGATCAAAACAGCCAAAGTAAGCAATCCGCATGCCAGCTGCCTCGGGATGTTCTTCCATCCATTCTTTCAGATACAAGAGATCTTGCCCCCAGTCGAGATTGCTGCTGGCCAGGGCTCGATGCCCCCCGGCCGGCCCTCCAACGGTCTCATTGAAATACGACAGAAAGTGTGGCGAGTAGTAAACGGACGACGACACAAACCAGACGATCGCCAGCCCCACCAGCCAACGAGCCGCACCACGCGTTTCGCCGAGTTTGATTGCATACTGGCTAGTCCATACGAACAGAAACGGTAAAGCCGGCAAGGCATAACGCAGATGTCGACTCATGTTGGTTTGGCTACTCACCAAAACGACAATAGCTGCCGCAGGTATCCACAGCGCCAGGGCCTCTCGCCACGCGCAGCCACGCAGTTTTCCGAGCATGACCAGCGGCAAGGAGAGTACCAATAGCAACAGCCAGGAGAGTGGCTCTTTCACCGCATAGCCAACAAAATAGTAATACCACCAGCCACCAATACGTTGCGTTCCAAACAGGTAGGAAAGCCAGCCATTGCCTCGAATTGCGCGTTCGAAGTCGTGACTCTGGACATCGATTCCCGTTACGAAGCTTTTGGGCAGCAGCACCGGCACCCTACCCAGCCAACTATCGCGGAAGCAATTGTCGCTGTCGAATCGGCGGTCCTTAATCATGCGACCTGCCAGCCGAGTACTGACGAACTCGTAATCCCCAAGCCTTCGGAAAGTTCCCTCGAAGCCGTAAAACGCATTCAACAGCGTAAACACCAGCAGCATACTCGCCGTCAACTGCAGCAGGTCTCGTCCCACTCGCCACGGGGCGCCGCGCGGTTCTTCCCGCCGGAGCAATCGCCAAGCCAACCAAACCATGGGGACCACAGCCAGACAGATGATCCACGTGGACTTGGCCAGCAGCGCTAACGCAAACAAAACGGACATCAGCAGCACGCGCGACCAGGTCGATTCACGCAACCAGCAACGCAAGGCATAGAAGGCGGACACTCCCAGACTGCTCGCAGCTACGTCCGGCGTGATCAAAGAACCATGCCCCAGAACCATCGGAGAGAAGGCCCAGGTCCCGGCAGCCATCAGGCCCGCCAAGTCTCCAAAGAGCTCACGCCCCCATAGGAAGCAGACGACCGATCCCAAGAGGACCAGCGGAATGCACGTCCAGCGAGCGATTCGAAAAAAGCTGAGAAAACGCTCTGGATTTTGGTCGATCAATCGCCGGCCAACTTGCACTTCCGTGCGCAGTCGTGGGTCGTCGCTATAGCCCTGCCAATCCATTTCGGGCGGCATCCAAAATGCCAGCGGCGCGGTCGCAACGGTGCGCACCAACGGGGGATTGACGCAGTACTGTGAGAAATCCCCGAACGTCCAGTGACTGACCCCAGCGGCCAGATGCCCGACTTCATCCCAGGTTGGCGCATGCCGAGCTGCGCTCCACGCCAAAAGCGAAGACTGCACAAGCATGATCGATAGAAGTATCGCAATGGTTCGCCAGGCCGATCGCATAAGAATCTCACAAGCCTTCTCAAAATCTAACTGGTCTAGATGGGGCGCAAGCCAGTCGATTCAGCCGCTCCATATCTTAGCCCGCCGAATAGCAAGGAACCGAAGCGAACACACACAGATAATCAACGACGCGTTACGGCACCGATTAACGCACTGCGGCCTGAGCGAACGTGAGCAAGGCCAATCTCAACTCGTCAGCCCGACAGCAAGTCCAGTGGCGCCGCGAGTTAACCTGATTCTCTGGTGATGTATTTATTTTTTATTCGCAACGGTTGCTCTCACGCAGTATATCACCTCCCGGGTCGAAGATTCCATCATCAGAAAAAAATTCATAGAGCAACGGCTCTTTGCAAGCATCTCTATTAGTACTCGGTATCGCGATCGCGCAGGCGATGGGCCGGGTAGGTGCGGTGCGAGCAGACGACATCGTCTGTCTAATCGTTGGCGGGCGGTCGATTGGTCGATCGTCGGAGACGCCCTATCGATGGCTTTAAGGGCAACGATTTTGATTTTCAGTAGAGGTAGGTGCAAACCACCCGCTGGGTCCGAGCGGCATGGGAGGATTTTGAACGCCGCCTACCCGCGACGCTCACTCTGCAGGTTGGCTGCCGGCGAACCGTATGCCGCAGAGTCTGCCTCAACCATCGAAACGTCACCGTCATAGACGTAGGTGCGTTTCAGAATCCGGTAGTGCCGCGATGGGTCCGCTGGCTGTTCCAGAGCCTACTTCACCAGTTTCAGTATGAGCGGATACTGCCACAACTCTCCACCGTTGGCCTTGATACCGCCGATGATTGGAAACACGATGCCGATGATCGACAGGGCAAACAACAACGGAATTCCGATAAACGCGAATACCAAAACAAAACTGATCACAGAATAAATCAGCATGGAAATCAGGAAATTGACGACCATTTTTCCGTGGTCGTCGAGTGCCGGCATTTCCTCTTTCTTGAGCTGCCAGACCACGATTGGGACGACTAACCCTGCCAGCGGAACGATATAGCCGGCAAAAACGGACAGGTGCAAGACCATGGCCCAGGTTCTGGTGTTTTGGTCCACGACTGAAGGTCCTCGGAAAAGGTAAGCGGCCGAAGTTTTGACGAGCAGACAACCACTTAAACTTAGCCACTATTGACTGATGTGCAACTGCGCATGGCACCCTGCGCCGCAATTCTCCGCCGTGTCATGCGGCTCTCTCTGGTATCGCAGCGACGGCGAACACGGGTCGAGCTTGAGTCAGTCAGCTTCCGGTGAGTCCAGCCATGGCGTGCTCCGATCGGATGGGAGCGGCCAATGCCGCTGCGGATGAGCGTCCTTGGGGGCACGCGCTGCTGTGTCAGCACTCCGCAAGCAGTTTGCTCGCTCACTACTTAAACCACTGCCAGACAGTCCCGCTGTACCAATTCAGACGAAGACTATGCGGACTGTCGCCGGTGATGACAAAGTTGTATTCGCGTTTGTCGGCCTCCGTGACGCCCAAGTCCTCGGCAATTTCAGTCTGGCTTTGGCTGCGCCCGGGTTGTGCACCTCCATACCTTGCCATTCGGCGAAATCCAGTCTGCCACAGATTGTCATCGTTACCGACACAATCGCTCCGGGGCTAGTCCCCAATTCCTCGATGCTGGGTGAAGGGTAGACTGTCCCGCCCACTCCCTGGGTGACCGTTACGTCGGCGGCCTGCGGCGACCGACGCAGCCCCGCAGACTGAGCAGACCAACCGAAGAGCTACGAGTCTGTCCCCAGCGTTGCTGATTCTGAGATCACAGCCACGCCGAGACATAGCGGACGATTCGATCCGCGCTGGCGAGCTATATCAAGAGACAGCTTCAGACGAATCGGTTGACTCCCGAGTGCTTGGAGACTCGTCGGTTCACAGCAAGGCCATTTCGGCGCGGGCAAGATCGGCAGGACGTCGACGCGCGCCGCATTGTCAACGATATCTAACGCGCAAACCATGCGATTTCCCGAATGCTCGTTCAACCGATGTGTTGGCGATCGACGGGCTGGACAGGAGCCCGCTGCTCATTTGGCCTTAGCGCGGCCGATGGACTGACTTAGTCCGTCGAGCCGTCTCAAGCTACCGGTCCAGCCTCTTCACCGGCGTTCCGCGACGACCAAGCCCAAGTTCTAAGCTCCAGACCCCCCGGTCAATTTGCCAATCGCAAAGCATGACTGCAACCGTCCTGACCGGCTCCGATCATTTTTTTTCACGGGCATTGACAACTGCATTACCGTTTTGTAACAATTAATTAAATCATTCTGTTGTTGATTCCGACTTAGGTTGTATTGACGAATTTTCGAAGCGCGAGAGGAAATCTGATGGTTCCGCAAGGCAACCGGCCGCAGAATGCAGAGGGTCACGAATTGACCGTCATCATTCCGTGCTTCAATGAAGAGCGGACCGTGGTGGAGCTGGTTAGGCGGGTCCGCGCCGCGCTGCCGGCCGCAGAGGTTATCGTCGTCGACGATGCATCGACCGACGATTCTGTGGCGCGTCTACGACAGGTTAAAGATCAGTTGGAAGTCAAGTTACTCCAGTTGGCTACCAATGGTGGTAAAGGCTCTGCGGTGCGTGCGGGACTCGGGGCTGCTACGCGCCGGTGGGTGGTGATTCAGGACGCGGACTTGGAGTACGATCCCGGTGACTTGCTCAAAATTCTTGTCCGGGCTTCTCGCGGAGGCCTGCAGGCCGTGTACGGATCCCGGTACGCCTCGTCAGGCCCCGTGTCAGGTGGCGCCTGGCTGAATTACTTGGGTGTCAAGCTACTGGCTGTCCTTGAGTGGATTTTGTACGGCCGGTGGCTGTCAGATCCTCACACCTGCTACAAGATGGTCCGCCGCGATGTCTTGCAGCGTCTGCGGTTGCAGAGCGATGGTTTTGAACTTTGTGCGGAACTCAACAGCAAGCTGCTGCGAGAGGGAATGGAAATCCCGGAGGTGCCGATTGGCTACCGGCCACGTGGAGTGGACGAGGGTAAGAAGATCGGAGTTCGAGATTTTTTCGTGGCCGTCTGGACTTATCTGAAGTACCGATTCACTCACCCGCGGGAACCTTGGGACCGAGAACCCAAGGGTGACGAGCAGCGGTCGTCCTGGCCCTATGTTGGTTCACGCATCGCGATTGGCCTGCTGTTGCTGATCGCAGGCATTGCCAAGCTCAGTCCGCCCGGCGCAGTGCCTATCGCCGCTTGGTTGGTGTTGCCGAAGACCCTCGTTTTCGCTTGGGGCGCGCTGGAGTTCCTGGTCGGTTGGGCGTGTCTCGTTTTGGTACCCCATCGCCTACTTCACCAGGTCGTGGTGAGCATGTTTGTGCTGTTTCTGGGCGTCTTAGGAGTGCAGTGGTGGAGCGGAGGGGAACGCTGCCAGTGCATGGGCAGTTTATCGTTGCCGTTGACTGCGATGGCGGTGGTCGATGGATTGGTTCTCGCTTCGTTGATTTACTACCGCGACCTCTGGCAAAGAATGGTCTATTTGCCGTCCGGGATTCTGGCAGAGCAGATCTCCAATGTGCGAGTCGTCGTCCCGGTCTTGTTGCTTGCTGGGATCGGCTGGTTTGGCTCGCTTGACGCGGCTCATGGCTTTCTCTTGGGGCAAACCGTTTTGGTCGACTCGGCGAACAAATTCGCTGGAGAAGTAAAGCAAAGCGAATTCGTCGACGTGTCTTATGTATTGAAGAATCTAACCGCCGAGCCGATCCGAGTGCTGGGAGCGAACGCGTCCTGTAGCTGCATTGCGATACTCGATCTGCCAGCGACGGTTGAGCCCGGTGGGAAGCGAGCGATTCGTTTGCGTGTCAGGGGGCGAACGCCGGACCGGGTTCAGCGAGAGTCGGCGGAGTTGGTGTTTGATGATTCCGCACTGCGCCTGGTGCTCAGTGCGATGGCCGTTGTGCGTCCGAATCACTAGTAGCCGTGGACGCAAGCTTCAGGTTCGTTACTCAGGGAGTTTGATTGATGAAAGATCGGTTTTTTAGTTGGATGGGAACGGTTGGGTTTGTCTTGACCCTGTCAGTCTTGATTCCGTCTGCGTCCGTATTCGCGTCCGGAGGCAATCCGTGTGGTGGGACCGGCTGTGCGACAGACGGAGCCGGTTTGGAGCTGCGGTGTGCGCAGACGCAGCCTGCGGGAGCATGTACGGGTACGGGGTGTTCCTGCATTTCTGGCCGGGACCCCTTTACGGCAATGGGGAATTGCAACTGCATCAAATGATGCACGTTATTGCTAGGTGTTCCTGGTAGACCATGAGGTGCTCGGTAGACGACGAGTTGACGGTGTCGCCGATTGCTGGCTGCACCGCCCATGGGAATGCTAAGGACTCCGATGAGGTTTGCGATCGAATGGCACAGTCCTATTTAGAAAGTAAGGCAGGTTCCATGAACGGGCAAGGCTTGGGGGAATCTCGATCCCGGAGCATCTTGGGTGTCTTGCGACCAACGATGGAGAGGTGGTCCTTTCGACTGTGCCATTCGTCCTGCGGTCGATGGTGGTGCTTGGTGGCGTCGGTGATCAGTTTGATTGGGGCAGAGGTCAGGGCGCAGGAGGAACCCCTGATTCAGACAGCCATCTCGGCTCTCTCCGAAAACCGAAATGGCTTCGGAAGCATCCAGGTGGAGTGGGTTGAAAATCGTGAGATTGCTGAGAAAAAGTCGGTCTTAAAGCATAGGTTCTGGTCGCGTGAAGGAGACTACTACCGCATGGATTCGGAGTTTGTCAGCGGCGCGACGGCAGACGAGCCCTTGGTTCGCGAGAGAGTCATTGTCCGTCCGGAAGGCTACGCTCGACTCGTCGCGGCACCAACGACCGACCTGGCGATCACTGCCACGGGAACGGGCGAGGAAGGGTTGAACCGCTTGCTAGGAAACGTGCTCTTTGACGCGGGCATTCGAGGGTTCACGGCATACGCCGAAGATGTCCTGGAAGCTTGTCAGGGCAGCTCGCCGGCTTACACAGTCGCTTCTGCAGTTCAAAACGGAGATGTGTTAGAGCTGATGCTGGAAGCCCCCGGCGCGACCGGTGAAAAATATATTTATGAATATCAGATCGACCTGAAACGGGGAGTCTGCCTGAGCTGGAAAGAGGAGCTGCACTCCGATGGCCAAGTCACGCAGTGGTACTCCGTAGTGAAACGTTATGACGAAGGGGTCATTCCTGAGGAGATGGTCATCCAGTGGAAAGGCGATTCCGAAGATGGACAACGGCAGGTAACACGGAAGACCTTGAAAAATGAAGCGGCGCCCCTGGGGCTCTTCTCGCTCCGAGCGCAGGGTGCTTCGGCATCATCGATATGGGTAAGACGGCTGAGGGTCATGGCAACGGGGCTGTCTCTATTGGGAGTCTACTTGGTGTATCGCTGGAGAATCAACAGGAGCTAGGAGCATGGTGAGGTTGATAGCGCTCTGGGCGCTGTCCAACCAACCTGGGCTTCGGAACCATGGGCAACCGAGATCTATGCTTGCTGGCGATGGCCTTTTTGAGCGTCGCTCCGTGTGGAGCGGTGGTTGCCGTGGGTCTACGCAACAACGCTCTGTTGCCACTGGTGATCCTGTGTTTGCTACCTGCGATGTGGTTCCTATTGGCGACGCGCACCTGGTGGGAGCTTTCACTCGGCCAATTTCTTTTCGCGCTTGGGTTCTATTCGACCGCCTTTCAAGGTCTGCTCGGGCCACTCGACGGCGCGTTTGGCGGAATGTGGATGTTGCTGAGTCTTGTTTATGCCGCCTTTCAGACGGCAGCTGTCGTTTTGTTTAGTACACTGACCGGTTCCATGAACTCTACCTGCCTCTGGATCCTGCCTTGCGCCGCCGTCGCCTGGGAGTACATACGAAATTGGGTTACGAAGCTCTACGATGGTTGCGGTTTGACGTTTTGCCTGCTGGGCCAGAGTCTCGCGAGCGAGCCGCAGTTGTTGCAGTGTGTTGAGCTTGGCGGTGTCTGGCTGGCTACCTTTGTCGTAGTAGCCGTTGCCTCCGCACTGGTTGCATGGCTAAGAGGAGAGGTAGCTTGGCGGCACCGTCTCACCCTAAGTTTGGCAGCAATCCTACTGGTAAGTGGTCTCTGGTTTTTCGGTCGTGCGAGGCTTGTTCAGCAGGCGCCCCAGACTTCGAATCGGATTGAAACGAAATACGTAGTGAGCTATGCCGAAGAGCCTGGCTCCAACTTGGGGCAATCGCTGCCGAGTCTTGTGGGGCCACTCGAAAGGCAGAATCCACGCCATGAAATCTGTGTGCTGCTTCCGGAAACCTGGTTGACGTGGAGAACCAATCAAGCATGTCACGAGGGTGTTGCCGATCAAGTTGCCTTGCTGGATTTCACGCAAACCCATCGGTGCACTCTGATCGTTGGAGCCTGGGTTGCCCGCGATAGCGGCAAGGAGCATCGCAACGCCGCGGTGATCATCCAGAATGGTTCCTTGGTGGCGATTGTGGACAAGAAACATCCGGCGCCATTCGTGGAAGGAAGGCCCTGGGGAACGGAGTGGCTGATCGAGTCTGGTTTGATTCCGCAAGCCGCCACGCGGGATGTCACTCCGGCAGAACAACCTGACTTGACGCCTTGGGAAACGGGCAGCTTATCTTTTATCCCCAGCGTGTGCTACGACCTATTCTTTAGCGACACCTACACGCGTTTTCCGCAATCGGTGGCGTCGGTAGCGGTTTGCTCGCTGGATGAAAGCCAGGATGGTAATGGAGTTTTCCAATCGCTATCTCGCGTACATTCGCGGCTACGAGCGGTCGAACTCCGGCAACCGATTGTTCGAAGTTCTCTTGGAGGTTTCAACGGAGCATTCGATGAATTCGGAAATGCGATCGAGCCCATGGTGCAAGTCGATGGTGCGGCCGTTTACGAGGTGAGACCCGTCCACATCCAAACGCTCTATGAACGCTACGGCAACTGGTTTCCCAAGCTATGTTGCGTGATCACCTTGACCGTGCCGCTGCTGGCACACGTCTATCAACGGTGCAGGTCCGATCAGCTATGAAGAAACGCGTTGGAAAGCATGGGTTACTCGCATTGCTGTTATGCGTGCAAACGGCAATGCTGTTGGTGATTGCCTGGAACACCGCGCCCGGTTGGGATGAATGGGGCCATTTGCCCAGTGGATTGTTTAGCTTGCAGTACGGCGACTATGCTCCTTACTGCGTCAATCCTCCGCTGACTCGACTTTGGGTCGCTTGGCCTGTGTGGCTTTGCGGCGGCGGCATCGATTATGAGCCGTTGCCGAGAGTACCCGGCGTGCGAGTGGAGGGCTTCCTGGGCTTGGCCTACATTGAGCAGCAGCGCGAAGGGGTTTTCTTCTGGATGTCGCTGGCGAGAACGGCGGCGACGCCGATATCCCTGCTCGGTACCTATCTGATCTGGAGTATCGGTGAGCGTCTGTTTTCCTCCTGCGGTGCAGCCTTTGCGGCGACTCTGTGGGTATTCTCACCTACGGTGCTCACGTTTGGCGCGTCGATCACTCCGGACGTTTCCGCAGCCGTTTTTGGCTTCCTGGCAGCATGGCGGTGCTACATTTGGTTGCGAATGGGAACGCCTCGAAACGCTCTCTGGTTAGGAATTGCCAGTGCGCTGGCCATGACGAGCAAGGCATCGTGGTTGATTATGCCCCCCGTCCTGATTCTTATCAGCTTGGTTTACGCCGTCCGCTATTCTCGCAGATGGAATTGGGGGGAGCGCTGGACACAGGCGGCAATTGTCGCCGGGACGTGTTGGCTGACAGTTCACGCGGCCTACGGGGTCCATGGCATGCTGCAGCCCCTGGGGCGGTTTGAATTCGTCAGTCGTTCGCTAACCGGGATGGACGGCGAACAGGCTACTTATGAGCCGGGTAATCGATTTCGAGGGTCTTGGTTGGAGTACGTGCCCGCTCCACTGCCTGCGGACTACATTCAGGGAATCGACCTCCAAAAGCGTGACTTTGAATCTAAGATGAATTCTTACTTCCTTGGTCAGTCGCGTGACCACGGCTGGTGGTACTACTATGTGGCCGGAATCTTTTTGAAAGAGCCCGTCGCACTTTGGTTTTTGGGAATCGCAGGAGTCGGTACGCTCGGGCTTAAGAAGAAAATTTACGTCCGATCTCGGACCAAACGAGTAGGACAGTTCGTCGTGCTCGTTCCCGGCATGGTGCTTCTACTATTTGTTAGCAGCCAGACCGGTTTCAATCATCATTTGCGCTACGTGTTGCCTTTCTTGCCCGCTCTGTACTTGCTGATCACCATGCAGCTCGGGCGATTGCCTCATTGGGGCAGGGTCGTGTCCGTGGGACTGGTCGGCTGGTACATGGCAAGTAGCGTGGCCATTCTGCCGCGAAGCTACGCCTATTTCACCGAAGCGATTGGTGGCGCCGAACACGGATGGAAGTACCTGGGGGACAGCAATCTTGACTGGGGGCAAGATCTGTTGACCGCCAAGCGTTGGGTCGATGCGAATCCCGACAAGCGGCCGGTCTTTCTGGTCTATTCGCTGCCGTTGATTGACTTTCGCAAATTGGGTATTGACGCCGACGACGGCCGGAATTCGATCACTGCCAGCGGCCCGTCTCTGCCCGGGTGGTGGATCGTTTTCCAGCGCCCCTTGCTCGAGAGCAAGAACCGTTGGTTTCGACACCAGAATCCTAGCGAAAAACTTTCCGTTTCAACCTCGGTGTTTGAAATTCGAGAAGACGATCTGTGAAATCACATATGTATGACTTTAGTTCGGAGGTGACCAAGACCATGTCCAGAAATCAGCGCCACGGGATCACGTTGCTCGAACTGCTCGTCGTCATTTCCATTGTTGGAATCTTGGTCGGGATGCTATTGCCCGCTGTGCAACAGGCGCGTGAGGCCGCACGGAGAACGCAGTGCACGAACAATCTAAAGCAACTGGGATTGGCTTTGCACAATCACGAAAGTGTGCATCGTTGCTTTCCGGGAAATGGTGGTTACACGGAGGACTCTCGGATTCGCGATACCGCTGGCAATGAGATCGAGATCACCACATTCGATTTTTCTGAAGCGATCCTCTACAAGTGGGGGATTGGGAAGCCAGGTGCTCGCCCTCAGGACCAACCCGGTTCATGGGCATTTGCGGTCTTGCCGTTTATCGAGTACTCCAACGCCTACCGGCAGCTAGCGATCGAATTGCAGCCAGCGACATTCTTGTGCCCCTCAAGGTCACGCGGTCAATCAGAGCCCACCGCAGACGATTTTCACGGAAGCTATCAGTCAGGCGGTTGGGCCTGGTCCAAAACGGACTACGCCGGAAACAAGCTGGCAATCTTGCAGCTGCCCAGAGTAATACGTTCGGCAGAAATTATTGACGGCCTGTCGAACACCATTGCCCTGGGCGAAAAGGCCTTTAACTCAAACGATCAACCTCCATCGAGTTGGTATTGGGATGAGCCTATCTTTTCGGGTGGCTCCGATAGCACCGTACGCGATGGACTCTCCTTGGTTCATGACGGCAGCCCGGATTTTCGGAAAAACTGGGGAAGCGCTCATGGCGGGGCCACAGGATTCGTCGCCTTTGATGGCGCAGTGCATTGGATCAGCAACTCGATTGACCAAATGACTTTGTCGGCACTTTTGACGCCTGCTTCGGGTGAACCGGACAATTGGAATGCTCAGTAGTCTGATAGCGCCGTTTTCAAAGTGGCGAGCGCGCTGCGTCGTACTCCAGCTCAGCCGCTGGCGCGAGATTCCAAGTCCTCCCACCGCGCGTAGCTGGTCGCCAAGTTCTCCTCTAGCTGCTTTAGCTCCATCTGGTGCGTGGCAATCGCGCCACCGGCTTGTTTGTAAAACTCAGGCGCGGCCATCATTTGGTGCTTGGCTTCGATCGATGCCTCGAGTGCGGAAATCTGGTCTGGCAGCGCCTCAAGCTCCTTGTTTTCCTTGAACGACAGCCGCTTGCCCTGTCTCTTCTGCGGTTGGCTAGCTGCCGGTTTGTCGGCGGCCCGAACTGGTGGGGCGGCTTGCGCGGACGTCGCGGCCTGTCGCTGCCAATCGTCGTATCCACCCACGTACTCGCGAACCGCTGGGCGCCCGTCGGTCGTTTGCTCAAAAACGAGGGTACTGGTGACGACGTTGTTCAGGAACTCGCGATCGTGGCTGACCACCAGCAGCGTGCCTGCGTACTCGATGAGCCGCTCCTCCAACATCTCGAGCGTCTCTGCGTCCAGATCGTTTGTCGGCTCGTCCAGCACAATCACATTGGCCGGCTTGGCAAATAGCTTGGCGAGTAACACTCGATTTCGTTCGCCGCCGCTGAGTCGCTTGATCGGTGTCCTAGCGCGCTGGGGTGTAAAAAGAAAATCCTGAAGATAGCCGAGCACGTGCCTCGATTTCCCGCCCAGCTGAATTGTCTGGTAACCATCGGCAACGTCTTCCTCGACTGTTTTGTTCTCATCCAATTGGTTTCGCAATTGGTCGAAATAGGCCACCGTCAAATTGGCCCCCAGACGCACCCGGCCACTCTGGGGTGCGAGTTCTCCCAGCAACAACTTGAGCAGCGTTGTTTTGCCGGAGCCGTTTCTACCGATGATGCCTACCTTGTCACCTCGCATGATCGTTGTTGAGAAGCCGTCGAGTATCGAGATGGGGGCCTGCCCGGCTACGGGATGGGCGAACGTCACGGCCTCCATACGGGCCACCAAGTTTCCGCTCCGCCCTCCCTCCTGGATCTGAAGGTTGGTCGTGCCCTCCATAGCGCGACGCTCGCTTCGCTCCTGCCTCAGCTTCTTCAGCGACCGTACGCGGCCCTCATTTCGGGTACGCCGCGCTTTGATGCCCTGCCGGATCCAAACCTCTTCTTCCGCCAGTCGCTTGTCGAAAAGGGCATCTCGTTTTTCCTCGGCCGCCAGCGCCTGCTCTTTGCGTTTCAGAAACGTATCGTAGTCGCAAGACCAATCGAAAATGCGACCACGGTCTATTTCCAGAATCCGGGTGGCCAGTCTGCGCAAAAACTGACGATCGTGCGTGATAAACATCAGCGTCAGTTGGCACCGTGCGAGGAACTCTTCAAGCCAGCCGATCGCCTCGATATCCAGATGGTTGGTCGGTTCATCAAGCAGTAACAAATCCGGCTGGTCCACCAGCGCTCTGGCCAACAAAACGCGGCGTTTCATTCCGGACGACATTCTGTCAACGGAAGCCGAGGGGGCCAGCTCCATGCGCGAAAGAATCTGCTCCACTTTGTGGTCTGCCTCCCACCGGGAAGCCTCCTCATCGGCAAC
>JANQJJ010000566.1 GCA_028281725.1 Pirellulaceae bacterium
ATGGGAGAACCGGTGATATCGAGTTCGCCGCCCGAGGGTCCCCCATGAACGAGCGTCAACGTGGCCGCCGCATCCGGCCCATTTTCGGGCGAGGTAAAACGTGGGTGAGCAAACGCACCTGGAACCACCCCAACCCATGTTTTGTCGCTCAGACGCGAAGAGTGCTCTCCTAAGAAAATCGTGTTCGTCGTACCATCGGTGATGTCGCGAAACTTCACTCGGGAATTGCGAAAGAAGGGCCCGTCGGCGACCCGCCCGGCATCACCGTCAATCCTGACCGTCCTGGTAGCGGAAGTATAGATGTTCGTGAAAACGACGCCCGTGGTCGCTGCGCCACATTCGCCCCAGCACGATTCTTGGCCATGGCTGGCAACGTAATTGGATCTTCCAAGCTTCAGCTGGCGACCGGCGACCATCATCTGCCTGCCCGATTCGTTGCGAACGTCCATCGCGTCTTGCTCTCCGCTGGCCGACGGACACAAATAGACCGATAGCTGCGTCGCGATCAAATCGGCGTTGACCGGATCCCAAATCGACCGATCCTGCCGCAAACCATTGGCAACATTGGACTGTTCCAGGAACGGCAATAGCAACGTGCCCCAGCCCCACCCTGGACTCGCGTCCCAGGTGACCGGGTCCAAGTCGGCCCACGCCGGAGCACTCCCGTTGCTCGTTGCGTAGGTGCAATAGCCAGAGGGGAACACCCGATGCGCTGCGTGGTAGCTCTGCAGCGCCAATCCAAGCTGCTTGAGATTGCTGCTGCACTGCATGCGGCGGGCTGCCTCGCGGGCCGACTGGACCGCCGGTAAGAGCAGGCCGACCATGATGCCAATAATCGCGATGACCACTAACAATTCAACAAGCGTAAAACCGTGCTTCCGCGATCGATTCTGATGGTTCATTCCTGGAACTTTCTATGTGAGTCAAAATGTAGCCTATGCTAACTCTCATAAATCTTAGCCTGGGCTACACATCTGTCAAGCGTGTACGATATGCATTTGGGACAGGAAGTTCCACCAAGAGCAGCGAGCCAGAAGCGGGGACAAGCATTGACTGAATCGAAGCGATCCGAGACTCAGCCGTTACCCGGTCGACATTCTCGAGTTCGATCCGATCATGCGACAGAATTGGCTGAGGACTACGTCGAAGCCATTGCGGAAATCATCCAAAGCCAAGGAACCTGCCGCGCCGTCGATCTTGCGAGGCAGTTTGAAGTGAGCCATGTGACGGTGAATCGCACGATCGGACGGCTGGTCCGAGACGGCTTCGCGGAAACCGAGCCCTATGGACCGATCACCCTGACCAGCCAAGGAAAACGGCTGGCCCGCGCTGCCGCGGAGCGCCACGAGATCGTCCTTCAGTTCCTGCTGGCGCTGGGAGTCAGCCAGGCAGTCGCGGAAACGGACAGCGAAGGAATCGAGCATCACGTTAGTGCGGAAACACTCGAAGCCATGCGCGGCTTTGTATCCGAATCCGAATAGACTCGATCGACTCAGCAAGGTGCGGAAAATAAGTGTCCCGTACTAATTGCCAGGAACTGGCCCTGCGGGTGCCTCACACCATGGGTACCGCACACTTGATTTCCCGCTCGATCCTCAGCGATTTTGCTCGAGCCTTACCGGTGTGATGCCGAACGACTCAACCAAGATCGCGTAAAGTGCTGGAACGACAAGCAGCGTCAGCAAGGTTGCCGCAAGTAAGCCGACGATCATACACCACGCCAGACCTTCCCAGAGCGGCCCGCCACCAAGCGCCAGTGGCAGCAAGCCGCCGACGGTCGTTGCCGTGGTAAGAAAGATCGGCAGCATACGCTGTTTTCCCGCGTCGACCAGGCACTGACGAAACTCGGCAGCCGTCAGTCCAACGATCGGCCCGTCTCCCGGCGACTTCTCGCGAGCTCTCCGCGCGATCAATATGTCCGCAAACTCGACAAAAATAATCCCGGTATTGAGAACAATGCCGAACAGGGAAAGAATCCCGAGCTGAGGCATGAAACCTATCGGATTGCCCGTGAAGTAGAGCCCTGGCATGGCGCCGATCATCGCCATGGGCAAGGTCGTTAGGATCATGATCGGCTTGGCCCAACCGTTGTACTGGAAGACCAGGCAGAGCACGATGAGCAGGAACGATATGCCAAAGGAGGTGAGCATCTGCACGCTGGCATCGGCAGATTCTTCCAGCGCCCCGCCCACCGTGATCGCGTAGCCACTGGGCAGCTCGGATTGCAGTTGCTTCATCTGGCTGGAATTCATGATACGCGTCACCACGTCGTTACCTAGCGTCCCCCGCTCAACGCGCGAGCGAACTTCAATCGTTCGATTCAAATCACGACGTTCGATCTTGGCTGGTTCCCAGCGCGATTCAAACGTCGCGATCGAGCTGAGCGGAATCTTATCTTCGAGTCCTTCCACATAAGCCGTTTGCAAACCGCGAATACTGTCGCGCTGTTCCGAGCGGAGTCGAAAGTAAACCGGTACCTGGTGATCCCCTTCTCGAAACGTCGTCAGACGCAGCCCGGAAAAGTACGAATTGAGGCTTTGAGCTACTTGCGAGTTGGCCACCCCAGCAAGATTGGCCTTATCTTCATCGACATCTACCAATAGCTGATATCCCGAAACCCCCCACGAATCATAAACGTCCCAAGTTTCCGGCTGCTCACCAACCATCTTTTTGACACGACTGGCGATCGAACGAAGCTCCGCCATATCGGCAAAGCCATTACCGCTAACGCGAATCACGACGGGGTCAGCGGGCGGACCTAGCGGAAGCTCCACAGGAACGACACGCGCACCAACCAGCGGCTCGATCCCCTGCTCAGCATCGCCGTTCTCGGCCAGCCGCCGGACGTCCTCCACATATCCCGGCGTCAATCGCCCATCGGTTGTACGTACCAGTATCTCGGCGTAGTTCGGAGCGGGAGACTCCGGGTCCCAGCCAAGGTGCCAACGCGAGCCTCCGCCTCCGACCATCGTCCTCATCGCCCGCAGTCGCTCCACCACTTCCCCCGCTTTGTCCTGTGACGCGCTCAGGCGACGGACAAGCTCCTCGACTTCCTGGGCTTTCGCATTGGTCTGCTCAATCGTTGCCGTTTCCGGCAACCAGACCTTGATCGCAAACTGATCGCGGCGGTCTTGAGGAAAAAACTCGGAACTGACGGGCAGACGTAGAGCCCAAAACAGCAGGACCAACGCGATGGCCAACGTAATCCACTTGGCACGGATGGCGAGCTCACAGAGTCGTCCATAGATTGAAAAAAACAAGCCTTCCCTGTTATCCGCCTTCGCGTCGGCCACAGAAGCCCGCTTGCCTTTGCGTCGCCGCGAGACCAATTGGGCCAACATGCCCGCTACGCGCGACAGGGGTGACAGAGGGCCGGTGGCTTCGACGGGAACGCGAATAAAGGCGGCCGCCAGGATTACGCAAAACGTCATCGCCAGTACCCAGCTCAAACCGAGTGTCGTGGAGAGCGTGACAGGCAGGCTATAGACGTACTCCCTGCCACCTCCTTCGAGTGCCACCAGCATGGGCAGGAAGGCGGCTACGGTCGTCAGCGTCCCGATCAACATTGGAATCGCCAGTGTCTTAGCCCCGACGACGGCTGCTTCCACCGGCTTCATGCCCAGGATTTGATTGGTCCGCGACTGATCGCAAACTTGCACCGCGTTGTCGACCAACAGCCCCAGCGCGATAATGATCGAAGCGAGCGAGATCTGCTCCAACTGCACTCCGAATACAGTAATAATCCCCACCGATGCCATGACCACCACTGGAATATTGGCGGCCATGACGATGGACGGGCGAAGCCCCACGACCAACAACACGACGATGACTACGATCGCAATCGCCGCCAATACATTCATCACCACATCATTGATCTTGCCGGAGACGTTTTCTGACTGGTCAGAGACCGGCGAAACCGCAATATCGGGCGGTAGTGCCTGTTCCACCTCGCTCAGTTCCTGAATTCGTCGCTTGGCGGCATCGCAGATATCGACAATGTTGGCTCCGGATTTCATCGTCAGCCCCAGGGTCACGCAGGGCTGAGAGTCGCCTGAGTCGCCGAATCGGCAGATGTAGCTGGGTGGGTCTTCGTAGTCTCGTCGCACCTTGAGACCGAGATCACTCAGGTACACGTGATTTTGCGTCTCGCCCGACTGAACCCCATCGGCGATGATCGACTGAATCTCTTCGACGCCGTCAAACTCTCCACCCGGCTTGACCGAATAGCGCCCCGAGCTGGTATCGATGTTTCCACCTGGCTGGACAATATTTCGCGCTGCGACCAGCTGCTGCAGTCGCGAGGTCGTCAAGCCAAGTTGCGACCAAGTACCCAGGTCGGTTTCGATGAAAATGGCCTCGTTGCGGACGCCGTATTTGTCGACCTTGGCCACGCCGGGTAACAACCGCAGAGCGTCTCGCACGTCGTCGGTAAACACCTCCAGCTCACGCAAAGAGTATCGATCCTGCTCTCGAATGGCCGCTCGCCCGGCAACCGGCTTCTGGTGAATCGCCAGCACCAGGATGGCCGTGTCACCAAACTCGTCGTTCACCACTGGCTCGATGTCCGGGTCGGGCATCTGAACCAGATCCACCCGAGCACGGACCTTGTCCCAGACGTTTTGGATGTCATCCGGCGGAATGTTATCTTCCACTTCGACGAAGATCGTGGATTGTCCGGTAAGCGTCGTCGAGCGGACCAAGTCGACTTCCTCGATGCCATCGAGAACTTCTTCGAGTTTGTCCGTGACCAGCTCTTCGACCTTTTCGGCCGGAGCGCCTGGCCACAAGGTCGACACCACGCAGACACGAATCGTAAACTCGGGATCTTCTCGCCGAGGCATCGTGGCGTACGATATCGCCCCCCACGCCATCAAGAGAGCGACGAGCGTGAGCACGATTGGCTGATACCGAATTGCCCAGTTGGAAAGACTCATGGAGGATGGCTCTTAAACAAGCATGAAATGCAGCCGTCAGACGGGAGATCCTCAGTTGGCGTTGACCACGCGCACCGGCTGCCCATCTTGCAAAAAGTGAACTCCGCCAACGACGATTTGGGTTCCTTCCGGCAGTTCCTGCCCCGGCAAAGGACTGATTTGCCGGACAGAGCCCATCGCCAGATCGCTCTCCTGGGCGACCGCTATCTCCGTTCGCCGCACGGTGGAATCGCCGTCTTGCTCGCTCACGAGAAAAACATATCTCTTCCCCGACTCTTCGTAGATCGCCTCCATGGGGACGTAAAAACCGGGTTCGGCCACGCGTCCACTCAGATCTACCGTTACCAGGTCCCCCGGACGCAACATCCAATCACCACCGAAGTCGAGCATCAAGTATTTTCCGTTCCACTGATCAGCGTCTCCGGCAGCGGGCGCCAGCTCGCCGGCAAACAGGTCCGCGTGCGGGTCAAAGTCTTGGCCCTCCGTGACGGTCACGTTCTGAAACGTCCAGTTGCCCAGGTACGGTATACTCAACTCACCAGGCACGATCCGCATCTTCGTTACCTCAAGTACGCTGGGAACCTCCTTTCCCACTTCCGCATTGACGCACTTCCAAACAAAGTGCCCTTCATCATCGCGCCGGATAGACTTGCGCTCGATGTAGTAGGTACCCTCGGGAGCATCCGGCAAGAAGTCAAAGTCCATTCGCCATACGTCCGACGTGCGGGCTACATTCTCCTCCTGGTAGCCATCCGGTATCGGCAGCTCGATCTTCCGGTTGAGCATCAGCAGCGTCAACGTAAACGTTCGCGTAGAGGCATCGGCCGATGGGTCGACCATGTAGACGAACCCGTCCTGATTCTGAGTGCTACCATCCGGCATCGTGACTTCGACCGGCAGACGGCTTCTCTTTCGGATGTCTCGCGATTGTTCCGCGGAGATCTCAATTTCAATCTTGATGGGGTCCATCATCTGGATCGTCAGTACCGGTGATCCCTGGGCGACGACGCTACCGGGCACCACGTGAACCTCAGAGACCTGTCCGCGAAAAGACGAATAGAGCGTCGTGTCGAGAAGATTGCGCTCGGCATCTTTCAGACTCTGCTCCGTCTGCTTAACCGTGGCAATGGCCGAGTTGAGCTGCGCGAGCGTCTGCTTTTCTTGCGCATCAATGGTCGAAATCCTGGCTCGGGCGGTTCGAAGTTCAGCCGACGCTCGATCGAGATCAGCCTGTGATACCGCATTCTGCGCCGCCAGCTGTTGGTTACGACTGTACTCTGCCTGCGCCAACTCCAATTCTGCTTCTGCCGCTTCCCGATCTGCAGGAATGCCGCTATCGAGCGTGACCTGAACATTCGCTTGCTGAAGTTCAGCGACCCGCACCTGGGCTCCGGCCGACTCGACGGCCAGCGAATATCGCTCGGCGTCGATCTGCGACAGCGCCGTTCCCGGCGTGACCACTTCACCGTCCACATCGAAGACACGCCCTTCGATGTTCTCTCCAGGTTCGAGTACCCAACGCACCCGTCCGGCGACTTCGAACCCGATCTGTTCGGTTTTCCAGGAACCAACCGATCCAGCCACTTTCTTGGACGTTTTGGGCAAGCTGCGCTCTAACCGGATCGTGGACACCGGTCGCGGTGTCTTACCTGAGGGACTTTGGTCGGCGCCGCGGCATCCCAAGATCACGAGAGCTGCCAGACCGCCACACCAAATCAACTGGATTCTATTCACTGAGGTCTCTCCACGGGTGAGCCGCACCACCGGGACTACGGGAGCCGGCCAGTCGCGCTAGTTCGACCGGCTCTCGTCCATCGGCTTAATCAGAGCCCTGACGTGGTGAAGATTAGACATTCCGCCAGGCATATCGGTGGCCAGCTCAGTTTGCCATGACTTCCAGGCTTTCTCAATATCCACTTTCTCCGACCGACTTAATTTCCATGAAAGCGGGGGCGTTCTGCGGTCAACCGCATCACGGGCCGAGCTCCCCTGAGTCGCCTTTTTTGGATAGCGAAAATCAGCCACCACCGACTTGATCTGAATTGGTTTCCGTCCCTGTTCGCCGCGCCCTGCCTCTCGGGCTCGCAAGGGATTGATCAGCATATCCTTGCGATAGGCGAGCGGGGATTGGGCCGGTTGGTTGGGCCCCGCACCGTTTTCTGTACGCTGGCTCGTTAGTTCCACAATTCTTTCCAGGTTGTCAATATCCAAAGCGCCGCGTTCCCGCTGCGAAGTCGAGCGACCGTTGTAGATTCCGACGGCCGGTCCGATCAGGCTCTGTTTCCAAGTCGAATCTCGCCATAACCGAGTGGTTGCTCCCAGTCCAAGATCCGTGCTCGGTTTAGACATCGGAAAAGGAACGATCCGCAGTAGAAGAACGTCATCAAATGGTCGACCAGGATCATCATCATATGCGATGCGCAGGTACTCGATAAAGCGGAGCGCCGCCAACAGGCCTTCGTTGTCTGTGAAGCCTCCGTCAGCGAGATGGCCGTTGCGAAGTAGGATGGCAGAGCGAGTTAGCTTGCTACCGGCATATTCGGTCCGGGAAACGGGATGGTCCGAGGTGACTGTGGGGGATATGTAAGGAAAGGTCGCCGACAAACGAGCCGCCGTCGCCAGCCGAAGCTGCATCCCCAATGCGCGACTGTATTCCAGATATTCAAACGTATTGTGTTGCTCGTCCGCCCCCTCAGCGTCGTTCTCCTGGGCCGGAGATAAAACCAATGGGGCAATCAGTACGCGTTGCCCCGTGTTGATTACATAGCTGTTGAAGATGATTGCCGGAAGCGAACCGGTCGCCACCCGATGCGCTAAATGCCCCAGTCTCCAGTCGCCGCGCAAGGTCTCGCTCTGCCCCGCCGCTCCCCCATTTGCGAGGGCAGCCGGCCCACTACCACCGACCAATGGCTCCGCTGTGTTCAACAGGGACCAACTCCGATCTGCCTTCGGCGGCGGCTGCATGCGCGATGCCCAAAGCTGCTCCTGCACTTGCCCACGGTCAAAGAGCGGATTGCGATTGACTCCCAATACCCGCATGGCGTCAGGGAAAAAGAAACCCCAGCCAATGGATTCCAAACTGGATCGCGAAGCCTGCGCATGAATGTAGGAAAGTACGTCACGCGCCCCGACTGGTTCGGCCGAAATCGCCTCCGGATAGCCAGCCGCGTACTGAAGTGCTCCTACGCTTCCTCCCGAAACTCCACTGATCAGTCCGATAGATGCGGCAAACCTGAGACCGGTTCGAACGCTCTGCTTGCTCCCCTCGCCCGCCGAAAGATCGTCCAAACTCTGCTGCAGTCCCGTCAGCACTTGGCTGGTCCAAGCCGACGCCTGAATACCGCCACCGGCGGCTGTGACAACCACAAATGTCCGGGACTTAGGCAGCCCGGTTCTGCTGGCAACGAACTCTTGACGCTTCGACCAGCCTTCGACGACCTCGCGTACCCTCAGTGGTTTGTGGCGAAACGATGCATCCGGCGCTGCAAGGCGGCTGTCCACGGCTGCTCCAGAAACCGCCTGCATGGGTGGCGAGACAGGGAATTCGTGGGGCGCTGTGCCAGGCCAAACCAGTGATAGAAAGGCCAATACAGCCGCTAGCACCAATCCGGGTGGAATTCGATACCGATCAAAATAGAACGCAAGTGCCGGCAGACCTCCGGTAAACATCATCACGATCCCCACCAGATAGAATAGCGTTCCAAACGCCGCGTCCTCGTCCGGCATGGCTTGGGAGTAATGGACTCCCAGATACGCGCCTACGTAAACGGCTATCAAGACCGAGCTGAGGCAGCCCAACATGACATGTCCCGGCAGGAAGAACTCCCGCGTAATGAACTCGGGCCCATCCGCTGCATCGTCCTCCCTGCGCTGAGCCCAAACACCAATCTGGTGCGTATAGCCGTGAGTCAGTCGTAGAACGCGCGCAACACGGATCAACGTGTTCCAGTATCCAACCCGCGCCGGCTTCAGCGGCATGCTTCGCGCTTCTTCATTTTCCCGGTTACGTTTCCAATCCCGCGGATTTCGCCGTGTCCAAAAGAGAAAACGGTAATCCAACACGAAGAGCCGTGGATCATGCAGATTGGGCGTGAGCAAAAAACGATTGATCACGTCCACCAGACACAGAACCGTAGCGGCTACCAAGATGCCACCGGCCATTTCCAACCAAGGACTGATCCGAAAACGAAGCCCCGTCTCATGCTGAGCATTTGCCTGCAGCGTCACCCAGATACTGGCAATAGGCAGCGGTAGACTCAATAGCCAGACGCTAACCGAGCGCAGTTTCCACAGCCATTCCGGCGGACTCTCCCAGAACAGGTAGACCCCCGTATCATCAAATCGCCCCTTGGCGTTGCAGATCGTTACGCGAAAAGTTTGAACCACCAGGGCCGCAGCCAAAACACAGAGCCAGGTTAGGTGAAACACGCGCCACTGGGCATCTTGAATGTAGACACTCGTAATCGCCGGAGTAGAAAACACAAAGGGCATGGCGGCCAGAAAGAGCAGGACGCATCCAAAGAGCACGCTAAACCGGGTAAAAAACAAAACACGGATGAGGGCCTTGGACCGCTCCGTAAATGTCTGGGCGCGACGAGTCTGCTGGGCGGACTGCGGTCCACGGACTTGCTCACTGGAAGCCATGGTTGTCTCCTCGGTGCGCGATCAACATGCTGCTCATACCAAAATATACCGCGCCGCAGCCCCGTACTGCCTGAACTCCCGAATCCACACCAAGACTTTCATGACTAAGGTAGAAGGCACCTTTGAATGGAGCCGCTTAGGGCAAGTGCAGCATGGCAGTCTCCGGTACGGGATTTGGTGCTCGATTGCCAATCTGCCAGTTCAGTTCAAGCGAGGCTTGGCCGCGTCCCTGGAAATACTCCATGCGCATCGAGTAAACGCCTGCTTTAAGACGCAGCACACCAGCTTTGATGATTGCCGGATGATCCCCGTCATTTTCAATCACCGGCTTACCACCTAAAAACAAGCGACTTCCATCGTCGGATCCAAGCGAAAACGTATAGACCGCCTCCTCGGGAATGTTTAAGAAACCGTCAAACCGAACGGCATAGTATTCACGACGCGGGCGAATGGCCGCAATGTTCAATCCGTTGACCACGCCCTGGGAAGTACTCGAACCGGCCAACGCGGAATCGAGCCTGTTATCAAATCCTTCCTTGTCGAACTGAAACGTTTCGTAACGCAGGCCGGTTTCCAAAGCCTCGCCGACCGCCTCGGGTTGCCAGTCCACCGCCTCAGCCAACGTCAGCTCGACTTGGCGTTCCTGGTCTCCACTTTCTACCGTCAGGCTGAGCGCGTCCCCCGCTCGTCGGTCCATCAACGCCATGAGCCAGTCGTAGCTCGCTCGCAAATTCTGCCCGTCCACCGCGGTGATTCGATCGCCGACAGCCAGCCCGCACTCCGCTGCGGGCCCCTGGGCGGATAAGCTCGCAATCGTAGGTGGGTCAACCAGTGGATCGATGGTCAACCCGGTGCGAAAGCGTTGACGTGCCTCAACGGCCAGGAGGACCGGCAAGCGCGTTCTGACTTGGTCCACCGCAACCGATAGCCCCAGGGAGTCGGAGTCCTCTCTGCCCCTGAGCGCAATGCCAATCTGACGGCCAGCCGCATTGACAATCGGGCCTCCGGAGTTGCCTTGGTAGATGGGCGCCGACGTCTGAATCATTCCTTCAAGGAAGCTTCCACTCTGCTGCGCGTAGCGATTCAATCCGCTGACGATTCCATCGCTGACCGTTAACCCAACACCCCGCGGATTGCCGATGGCAACGACCGGCTCACCAAGCATCAGGTCATCACTGCGGCCTAGGGGCAGTGGTTTCACGGGATCCTTAGTGACCAGTTTCAGAATCGCGAGATCGTAAGCCGCCATGGCCGCGACCAGGCTTGCCTGCATACCCCGTCCATTGCTGAGCCGCACGACAGTCAAAGGGCAATCCCTGATGACGTGCTCCGCAGTCAGAATGTACCCGTCGCGATGCAGGATGCTACCTGAACCGGTTTTAACGCGCCGTTTGCCGTCCGCACCGGGAGCCGAGTATCCGTAGATCGTCACGACCGACGGCACGGCGTCTCGTAGCATCGCGACCAGCGACGTCTCGCGCAGTGGGTCTACTTCCTGACCATGGACGGCGGACGTATGAACACTCGCGAGCCACCCGCCCGTCATGCCCAGGCAGACAA
Organism: Pirellulaceae bacterium; assembly: GCA_028281725.1. GTDB lineage: Bacteria > Planctomycetota > Planctomycetia > Pirellulales > Pirellulaceae > Aureliella. The sequence goes on from JANQJJ010000566.1 coordinate 11,139, forward strand.
ATGAAAAAAAAGATTTATTCAGGGTTGGAAACAAAACGATCTCCGTCAATTCGCGTCAGGAAATGGAATGACTCCAGAATGCGACCAGTGATTATATCGCTTTCCACCAGCGGGTGAACTGCCGCGGGCATACGACGAAGCAACCGGCGGCAGGGCAGACGGTCAGGTTACGGTGACCTGGCGACCGTCGATGGTAACGCGGCCTGTGGCGATGGCTGCAATCACTTCGGGATAGAGCTGGCATTCGAGCTCGAAGACGCGGCGCTGCAAGTCCTCGGCGGTATCCGTCGCCATCGCGGGGCAGGCACGCTGGGCTATGATCGGCCCGTGATCAAATTCGTTGTCGACAAAATGCACCGTGCAGCCGGATAGCTTGACGCCATGCTCCAAGGCTGCCTGGTGAACTCGGATGCCGTAGAACCCATGGCCGCTAAACGCAGGAATCAGCGACGGATGGATGTTGATCACGCGATTCTCAAAATCCTCCGGGATCATCAGGTGATCGAGGTAGCCGCCCATGACTACCAATTGAACTCCGCGCAGTCGGCAAATGGAGAAAACCGCCTCACTGTGAGCCGATGGATCGGAGAATGCTCTTCGGGAAACGACAGCGGTATCGATGGTTGCTTCGGTGGCGAAGGCCAAACCGGCAGAGTTCCGGCGGCTACTAATCACCAGACGGAAGTCGACCGGCAGCTTTCCCGTCTGCTTGTGCCGGATCAAGTTTTTCAGCGTGGTACCGCCGCCGGAAATCAACACGGCAATTGGCAAATTCGTCATGCCGAACCTTGGATCACTTCGATACCGATTTTCGCCGGCTGCCCTGCCAGCTCAAACGTCTGCATCTGGACGTCCGCTGGGGGCTCATCAAAAACAATGTCGACCGCCAACGTTTCGCCCGCGATGTATTCCTTGTTTTCCTCAATGGCTGTCAGCAGTTCCGCGTCGTCAAAATTCAAGTGGATACGAATTCGATCGGTGAATTGACAGTCTCGTTGTTTGCGTAGATCTTGAACTAGCCGTACGGCGTCGCGGGAGTGCCCCTCGCGAATCAGCTGGGGAGTTAGATCGGTTGAGAGGACGACTACGCAGTATTTGCCTTGAGCGGCTGTCCAACCGCTCTTGGCTTTGAGCCGAACATCGATATCTTCGCTGTCCAGTTCTAAACGCTCGTCGCCTAGATTCAGCACGATGTGACCGGCCTCCTGCATCTCTGCTAGCAATTCCGCTCCGTCGGCACCGGCCAACGCCTTCTTCAAAGCCGGCACCAGCTTGCCGACGCGCGGGCCGAGTCGCTTGAAATTCGGCAGGATCTGATACTCGATGTAGGGACTGTTTCCCGCATTGTACGCGATCTCCTTGACATTCAGTTCGTCGCGCACAATGGAATCGTGTTCGATCAGCCAAGCCATGTGCTCATCGCTGGCCAGACTGACTTCGACGCTGGCGAGCGGTTGACGCACTTTCAATTTTGCATCCATTCGAGCCGATCTGCCAAGAGAGGCAATCTCGCGCAGCACGCGCATCCTCTGGCGAAGTTGGGTATCGCACCGCTCAGGCGCCGGCTGAGGATAGTCACACAGGTGCACGCTCTCGCGAACGCGTCCACCGACCGGCTCAGTTAATGTCTGCCACATGGATTCAGCGACGAACGGCACAAACGGCGCCACCAGCTTGGAAACTTCCAATAGCACCTCGTACAGGGTCCAGTAGGCATCCGACTTGTCCTGACTTTCCGAAGCGCAGGCTTCGCCCCAAAAACGATTACGGCATCGTCGCACGTACCAGTTGCTCAGCGCGTCTACCAAGCCGTGCAATTGCTGGCAGGCGCCAAAACTGTCGTAACGATCCATCCGCTGGATCACGTCTTGCGTGGTGGCGGCCAGCTCGCTGAGAATCCAGCGATCCAGCTCTCCGCGTTCCCCGGGAGATCGATACGACGGGGCGCGTGCCAACTCTTCGCGCGTCAATTGGTCCAGTTGGCCGTTGATTTCTGCGGGCCCGGAAAACTGATCAATCTCGGCATAGATCGTGAAGAAACTCAGCACGTTCCACAATCGAAGCAGGAACTCGGGGATGCTCTCGCGGATCG
>JANQJJ010000023.1 GCA_028281725.1 Pirellulaceae bacterium
TGATGATCGTTGCCGCCCCTGAGACAACGCACCAGCAAATTGAGGTGGTGCTGACCAACCTGGCCCGGATGAACCCGAAGAACCTCGAGACGTCCAGCATCATCGGCGGCTACGGAGGTGGAGGCCTCGGAGGTGGAGCCGTCGGTGGATTCGGTGGTGGAGGCGGATTCGGTGGTGGAGGCGGATTCGGCGGAGGCGGCGGTGGATTCTTTTAGTGCACCGCGAGGGCACCACTTGAATTCCAAGTATGCAGATCGGTAGCGAGACGCGCCGCATAGCCGTGGCGCGTTTTCCCTTTCCGCCCGCCCAGCGATACCCGCCTCAGAGACTATTCCAACTCGTCGCGCTGACGAAATATCTCGTCAAGAATATTGAGTTCGAGTTCCGGAGACGACAGGAGAGGGCCTTCCACCAGCTGCATCGATTCAGCGAGCCACTCGCCCAGCTGATCCACTTGCTCGGCGAGTTCCAGCTCCGGTTGCATGTCGATCGCGTGCCCCACGTCGTATGGGTCACTAGGGCTTGCTACCCAAGTCGGGTCAGCCCAGCTGGTGTCGCTGGCCCAGTCGCCACCGCTACGATAGACGGCTTCATCCGTCCAACCGCCGGCTGCCGGTTCCGCGAGCACGGCGAAGCTCTCCACGGGCGGCTGCCCGGTGACGTCCGGTTGCCCAGTGAAGTCAGGTTGGCCGGCTCCCACCGCGGGCGATGGGACCACGGGCGATGAGTCCGGAACCAAGGGCTGAGCGCCTGCGAGCTGGGCGGGAGCTTCCATCGCGGCTGCTCCCAGCTGATGCGGCTGACCGGCCACGTAAGTCTCGACCGAGCCAAAGCCGCGTGCTTCGCGATTCCAGCCCTCCTCGCGAAAGCTGATGAAATCACTTCCCTGCTGCCAGTCCGTTTGTTGACCGGAGCCGTAAAGCGTTGCCCGATCATTGCCACCAACGTACGACTGCGCGTGCACCTGCTCAAACGAACGTGTGTAGCTGGAGAATCCGGGCCCCACGATGGAAGCCGACACACCGCTGGTCAAAAAGCGATCGTCACCTTCGGAGTCATAGAGCTGCGCTTCGTCGAACCCGCCAGCATTCGCGTACGCGTACACCCGCTCAAAACCGCGCACGTAGTTGAAAAAGCCTTCCCCGGACATGCTGGAGAATTGCGGACGGACGCTCAGTCGGTCATCGCCGGCGGAATCATACAGATAAGCGTAATCTTGGCCACCGCCCGTGGCGTGAATGAATATTCGATTCACTTGCTCCACATCAAAACGATATCCAGCACCCACCAGCTCCGCCTGTCCGGGGCTGGCTCTGAGTGTATCGTTGGTATCCGAATCATACAGATACGCGCGGTCCGCACCACCACCGCTGGAATAGGATATTTCTTCAACCCCCACGACCGCCACATGAATCTGGCTGTTAGCGATCGTCGAGCCCGCCGGACGTAGATCGACCGTGTCTGCCTGAGTGGAGCCGACGATCTGCAAATGGTCGTTGTTGCCATAGCCGTCGATGTGCACCTCGCCCACTTCTCCGGGCGAGTAGGAGTACGCGATCGATCCAAAACCTACGGTCAGGCCATTGCGGAGATCGAGCGATATATTGTCACCCTGCACCGTACCTTCCACGTCGACCGTCGTACCAGCCTTTGAGACGACGTTGGCGATCGCCAGCTGGCCTGAGTCGCCGGGCGATCCGGGTAGCCGGATGTCGATCCAGTCTCCCTCTTGGACCTGCATGTCAACACGCAAGGCTCCGTCGGACCAACTGGCACTGCTGAAACTGTGCCCCGCGGCATCGGTCAGCGCCATGCTGCCGACCTGCGAATCGGCGTTGGTCCACTGGACGGTCCAGGTGCCATCCCGCGTTGCCTGAGCCCGATAGCTGGCAGCGGCGTCGCTAGAGCTTTCGTAGTATCTGACCGCGCCCAGGTCTACGGGACTGCCGGTCGGCGGTTCGCCCACCGGTTCCTGCTGGCCACCAGCAACCTCGGTGAAATCGAGTCCGATAGAAAAACTGCCGATGGCGCTGCTGGCAGATACGGATAGCTCGTACGTCCGTCCGACGTCCAGCGACATGGTCTCGGTGCCAAGAGAACCTGCGCCGACCGTCTGCCCTCCGGTACTGAGCGACCACTGCAGGGAGTCCACCCACTGGCTACTTGCGTCCAGCTGCAGGTTCCCGCTGCTGGTGGCCGTGAAACGATAGATGTCCTGATCGCCGAGATGGTTCAGCCAGCCATCAATCGGCTCCTGCGAGAGACTGAGCTGCGTGGCCGACTGCAGCGTATCGCCAACGCTGTCATCGGGGATCAGTGAGTCGATCGCGTTGTCGAGATTCAGCCGGCTGTACGAAGCGCCTGTCAGCGCGTCATAGACCGAGTCTGCCGTTGCGTGCAGGTGGTCTGCGATCGTGGACGCGTTGATGGTGGTCAGACCGACCATTTCCATGGCTTGCCGCACGAGCACCGAAGCACCGGCGACGTACGGCGCGGCCATGCTCGTCCCGCTTGCCGAGGTGAAGTCGTCGATCTTGCCATCTCGCCCCAGGACGTGGTCAGGCACGGTGCTGACGATGTCGCGACCAGGTGCTGCCAGTACCCGACCGTTGCGCTGACTGAAACTGCTCAGGTCGCCATCGTCATCGACGCTAGCGACCGGTAAAACGTATTGGCTGGCCGCAGGATAGCTGAGTCCCGGAGCGTTGTATTCTTGGAAAGAGTTGCCCGCAGATGCCGTAACCAAAATGCCTTCACTCGAGAGCATCTGAAGCTCGTCCTCAAGCGTGGCCCACTGCGGAACGGTATCCGCGTTCCAGGTGGTTCCCAACGACAGATTCACGGTAGTAATTGGGTTTTCGAAGCTGTCGCGGTTATCGTGGACCCACTGCAGCGCGCGCTCGACCCACGAGAGTTGGCCCTGTCCCATGTCGTTGAATACTCGTAGTGCCACCAGGTCCACGTCGGGTGCGACACCGGTGTGTGTCGGGTCACTGCTGCCGATAATGCCGCTCACGTGGGTCCCGTGAAATCCGAGCGGTCCGTCGTCATAGGGTTGGGCGTCGTTCTCCTCAGTAAAATCCCAGCCGCCGACAACGCGATAGCCGGGGCCGTAGCCCTCGCCCAGTGCGACGTGATCCCAAGCAATGCCGCTGTCGATGACCGCGACTGTCTGACCGGCACCGGTCAGACCAAATTGCTCCTGCATCTGGTTCCAACCCGATGCGGCATGGGCCTCGCTCAGATGGGGTTGCAGTGGAATGGAATCCGACGAAGGGTAGCTGTTCTGCTGCCCGTGGAAATCGATGGCCTGATCGGACAGCACGTCATACAGCAGCTGTGCCGAGAGTACCAGGCGACGTTCGCAGCTTTCGAACAGGCTGCTTTCAGTTAGACGAGAAACTCGCGCTCGTCGGGAAGAACCTCTAGACAATCTGTCACGCATCGCGGTCACGGTTTGGGAAGAGGTGTCTGCTGCTAAGTCGTCCTTGAGGGAAATCCTCGTCGAAAGAATAGGTCACGGTTGTGGGAGCAACTCCGCGGGGCATCGCGGGCGCCTTAGATCCGGCGTTCGAGCGCTGGTGATGCGGCTTGCAGGGATTAGGCAAGCTCGCAAAGCTTGCGCGAAGTCCGAAAGACGATTCGACTTGGCGGCGGCGAAGTGCCGAAAATCTCAATGCGGCGGCACGCGTCGCTAGCACTCAGCTGCATTGCTGCGGAAGCATGGATCGCTTATTGGCGAAGGAGTCGCCCCGTACGATGCGGCTGACCGGAGTGCAAGGAAGCACTCACGACCCATTGATTTTGGGTTTGCTGGACCGATCTTCGGGCAGGGATGCTACTAAGGTCGGCTTGGCGAATGCCGAGTAGAGGGAAAATGGATGTTCTCTCGGGCAACAACGCGCTGCATGCCAACCAGGTACCTAGCACATGAACCGGCTGAGCTGGTTACAAAAGGTCTACTGGACACGCTTCGGAAAGCCTCTCCAAGAGCGGTGTCTGTTCAAACAACTCGTGGAACATCCGATTAGCTCCGTCCTGGAGATCGGTGTCGGCGACGGCCAACGCATGCGTCGCATCGCCAAGCTCGTTCAGCTTTCCAGCGGATGCGACACGCTTCGTTATATTGGTATCGACGAGTTCGAGTCGGCCGGTGATGGACGCCGCCATCTGAGTCTGAAGCAGGCGCACCAGCTGGTCAGCCAGCAGCGGTTCAAAGCGTCCTTGATTCCAGGGGATCACCGAGCGGCTATTCCGCGCGTCGCGCATAAGATGGGTGCCTCCGATCTGATCATCATTGATGGCGGTTTGAATCCTGAAGAACCGCATTCGGGGCTGATTGGCACTTGGCTGAATCGTTTGGCCCATGACGAGTCGACCGTGCTTGCCTGCGAAGAGACCGGTGGCGAGATGGTGGTGGTCGACACGGCACGGCTGGAATTGCCGCAGCGACTCGCTGCCTAGCAACCGGGTCTGCTTCCCCTCTTCTTCTGAAGCGTCTGAACGGAGAGTCTACCTGAGGACAGGCAGTCCGACGCGCGCAGTACGGGCGGGCCCCCATGCGACAAACCGTCGCGTCCCGCGAACCGGCACGCCTACGATGAAAGTCCTAGCTTGCCTCACCGTGAAGGGTTGCAACAAATCTCCGGGAACCACCTCGATTGCGATGTTCGCACAGGTAGATCCCTTGCCAGGTTCCCAATGCTAGCTGCCCATCCCGTATGGGGACTGACACCGAGGCTCCCAGAAGCGATGATTTGACATGCGCCGGCATATCGTCGGGACCCTCAAGGGTGTGCTCGAGTGGGAGCCCCTGTTCTGGGGCGATGTGGTTGAAGTAAGTCTCCATGTCAACGCGAACGTCAGGGTCGGCGTTTTCATTGACGGTCAGACTTGCCGACGTGTGTAAAGTGAATAGATGGAAGAGCCCCACCTTGAACCGCTCGATTTCCGGCAAAATACGTAGAATCTCGTGGGTCACCAGGTGGAAACCGCGTGGTTTCGCACTCAAAGAAAACTCTCGTTGATACCACATCCGCAGTTCCTCAGCTGGCGTTCCTACATGGCAAGCATGGGCGATTGTACGTCAAGATCGTTGGCTGAGTGTCCATTGGCTGGGACAACTTGGGTCCGCTACGAAGTTTTTTTGGGGAGAAATCTGACTGGGTCCTCGATCGGTAACGGTCAGGGGGGCGAGAGTGGGCTGCGGAAACCCGTACGGCTTCCGCTCACCAAGCAAGCGCAGTGTGATGGCCCGTTTTTTTCCATTGATGGCCCGGAAGGGAACTGATGGCGACCTCTGCGGAGACGTGGCAGAAAGACGCATACCGCAGCGCTCTGCGGGTAACCAGATAGTCTTGTTAATTGGACCACCTTCTCCGAGGCGGAGAACCAGACACAAGGTCTAAACCGGGGACTTTGCGAGGGACAAAATTAATAAAAATTTCTTGACTTCATTACGGTCGCGTGAATAATCGCTAGCGTAACTGAACGGACATTGACTCGAGCGGCCTCAGGCAGCCGAACAACATAACTCCCGATCCACTTTCCATTTGAGGGAACACAAATGAACGATGTGTGTAAGAACGTATTCGAGGCGATCTTGAAATACGGTCACGACGAGGACTTCGATCCGGAAGTGAATGAAAACTTCCTGCCAACGGATGCACCCGCTGGCTCAGCAGAGAAGATCGAGATTCTGCGTCGACGTGTCGACCGAGGACAGCCTCTGTGGCACCGTGACGACCGCGTAGACTACGCCGGCCTGACTGGCGTGATCCGTCCACGCGAGTAGGCGCTGGGCAACGCCAGAATCAGTAGTTAGATCTTGAAGAAGCTCGATGAAATCATCGAGCTTCTTTGCGTTGGTCAGGCGACTTGCCGGGACGGTGGTGAACCTGAGGACCGATGCGAGTCCACACGCCTTGCGCCGCTCGCATCATTCCTAACTGCGGCGCGATCGACGGAAGCCATGGGAATCATCCATGCTGGGAGGGGTGGGCCTGCTCGGTAATTCGAAAAAACACGTCTTCCAACGAGCCGGTTTCGGGATAGGTCTGTCGGGCTTCATCGACAGAACCGGAAAACAGGCATTTTCCTTGCCGCAGAATAATCAGATGGCGGCAGATATCTTCGACCAGGGCCAGCAGATGGCTGCTGACCAGGACGGTTGCCCCCTGCTCAGCCTTTTCGGACATGGTCTGCTTCAGCAGCCGGATAGCGGCCGGATCGAGTCCGGTTAGCGGCTCATCAAAAAAAAGCACCTCGGGGGAGTGAAGGTAAGCGCAGGCTATGGCTACTTTTTGGCGCATGCCTCGGGAGAGTTCACTTGCCAACGAGGTACGTTTGTTTTCCAAATTGAGCTGGCACAGTAGTTGTTCCGCCTCCGATTGAAAGTCGGCCACCTGATAGGCCGATGCGACGAACTTCAGATGCTCCCAGACGGTCAGCGTTTCGAACAGCGGTGGATCGTCCGGAACGTAGGCCACCCGTTGCTTGACTTGAAGGGGTTCGGTTTGGACATCAAAACCGGCCACTCGCAAAACGCCCGAGGTGGGACGAATGATACCGCATAGCGCCCGGATGGTGGTCGTCTTACCGGCGCCATTGGGCCCGATCAGGGCGCCCACGGTTCCACTTGGCAAGGAAAAAGAGATTCCATCTGCGGCGACCGTCGAGTCATAGACCTTGCGGAAATCGTCTACGTCGATTGCATCCACTCCACAGATCCTTGGCTTGCGCGGTCAGCTTCATTAGGTTTCGGGACCGCCCAAAAGCGGTTCGTCCATGGCACGCAGATCGCTATTGGGAAGGCCGTGGGGGTATTCGTTGCGGGCCATCTCAATTGCGGTTTGCGCCACGGCCAGATGTTGGCTTTTCGTCTCATCATAGAACGACCTGGCACTCTCTGGAAGCTTGGGCTGACCATGCAGCGGCTTGTCGGAGATGCACAGCAGCGTCGCCGAAGGAATACGGTACCGAAAACCGTTCGCGGCGACTGTCGCGGATTCCATATCCACGGCAATGCTGCGGCTGGCTCGCAAGTCATCGAGCGTTCCGCGTAGCGCCAACTCCCAATTTCGATCGGCCGTGGTGTAAACTGCGCCGAAACGATAGGGAAGCCCGCGATCGTCGAGTACTTTGGCCAGGTACCGATTCAGTAGAAAACTTGGCGCGATGGGCACCGAGCGTGGTAGGGCGCGATCCAGCACGTGATCCCTTCGCATGTAGCCCGAAGCCAAGACGAAGTCACCGATATCCTGGTGGTTGCGAACGCCCGCGCAATGCCCGACCATCAGCATCGCATCAGGCCGTAGCACGGCGATATGGTCCGTCAGGTTCTTCGCGTTCGATGGCCCTACGCCGATATTGATGATGCTGATTCCATCGTTGTCCTGGGTCGGTTGATGGTAGGCGGGCATTTGGACATTCTCGCGCCTCGGCAGGACGCAGTTCGGATGCATCTCACGAAACGCGTCCATGTGCATTTGGTAGTTGGTAAGCAATATGTATCGCTGAAAATCTTCAATTCGCGTGGCGGTGTAGTGCTCGAGCCGCTCGATCGAAAGCTCTGCCCGCTCCGGGCCAAACAGAAAGACCTTTTTTCTGGTGTGATCAAAGTCACTTTCGTCGATCGTTTCGAGCAACTTAGGAGTGTGAAGGTCGACCCGCGCGCGAGCAGGCGAAATCTCGATTTCCGCGCCCCTGCTTGCCAGCTTCAGCAATTCTCGCCGCAAGTACCAACGATATGCCGATGGCCGTGCGATGGTTCCCGATATGATCGGATTGTGCTTAGACCAATGACGCAGCACGGTAACTTTCGAGTAGCTCCCTTGGGCGTAGGTCTCCTCCATCCAGGCACAGGCCTCCTGGATCTGGGCGACCAGGTCATGAGTGCTGGCGGATGAAATCTTCAGTGAGTTGGGCGGGCCGGCCATGGTGTTTTGCTGGATCGGGGTTTGGAATGTGTGGTGGCTCGGAGCGTACTTGAAGCCTGATTTTGTACCGCAAGCGCCCGGGGGCTGGGATGGTATCGTCCGTCTCGGCAACGCAAGTCTTGCACTGCGCGTCGGGCAGATGGAGTTCCCGCCCTGGAGCAGGGTACTAATCGTAACGTTTATGCAGACTTTGGGGGGCGAAGCTCTGGGGTGTGGACCGAGCAATCGTTCCGCGACATCAGCTGAGTTGCTCGGCTGCGACTTGCGACCTAGTTTTCAACCATCGTGCCTTTCGTAACCTACGCGTGCCCAAACGCTACGCGGTACGGCCCAATGTGTTTTGGAGAGTGTGACAATGACTGAGATGAAGATAAGCAACGCCGGTATCGAGATTGACTTGGAACAAGTGCTCGCCTCGGCCCAGTTACCTGCCTTGCCGCAAACCGCGATTCGCCTGCTGGAGCTTTCGCAAGACGTCAGCAATGGGCCGGTCGAGTTCGCCAAGCCCATCGAAGCGGACGCCGGATTGATGGGACAGGTGTTACGGTTCGTGAATTCCAGCTATTTTGGTTTCACTCGCGAGATCGCGAGTATTCAACAGGCGCTGGCCTTGGTCGGTGTGCGTACCATCAAGAACTTTGCGCTCTGGAGTGCGGTTTTCAGTCTGGTTCCCGACCCCAAGTTCGGACCGTTCGACCTGAAGAAACTCTGGCAAGATTCTCTGCGTCGGGCCGTCTTTGCGCGAATTCTGGCCAAGTCGATTAAGTTGAACAATGCGGAGGATCTTTTCGCGGCGGCGTTGCTGCAGGATATGGCCATTCCCTTGCTATTGAATGAGCTGCCCGAACACTATGAAACCCTGGTGCAACGATGTGGAACGGAGGGAGTGCGTTTGTCTAGTTTGGAGCGCGAGGTCTTTGGGTGGGATCACGGCGAGGCAGCTGCCGCGCTGGTCCGCAACTGGAAATTGCCCGAAGAGTTTGCAACGCTCATCGAACGTCACCCCAATTTTGACGCATTGATGTCCTGCAATCCACCACGACAGGACGCGGCCTGCGTAGCCCTCGGCGCGCTACTGCCGTCATGCTGTGATTCGGAGTGGGATGAGAAGGAACAGTTCCTGGCTGGGCTACAACGCATCGCAGCTGCTTCCTACGATTCGCTCGGCCGGATTCTAGCCGAGGCGGACGCAACGTTTGAAGACTTTGCACCCGTGATGAAGCTGCCCGTCCCCGAGCGAAGCCTAACGCAGTGGATGGAAGAGAGCTGCGAATAGGCCGCTGAAAAAGCAGCCTAATTGGAGCAAGCCAAAAACCGCTTCCTATCGGCCTTGACGGCCACGGTTTGCAATGACGACGGCAAACTGTCATGCTCAGTGGGTCTCGTCTTGCCCATTGACCACGCTTTTTGCGCTGAAACCAGGAAATGGCTATGGCTAACTCACGCATGCTTACCGTCTTGGGAATGATAATCGTTGGCAGTTGCACTTTTCAACTTGCCAAGCCCACCCACGGACAGCCCGAGAGTCCGGTAGGCTTGTGTGGTGGCATCGGGCAGCTCCCAGAGGAGGACGAATCCCGCAGAGGTTTTCCGGCGGTGACCGTGGCTTGGGAGAAGCCCGCTCTCGTTCCGACCTGGCTGACTGACGCACAACAGCAAATCGAAGCCATCGAACGGAATCGTCGGAAATTGAAGGTGGATGTCCACGCAGACGCAGATGGCATCGCACTCGATGCGTTGATACGGCAGTGGGGAAAGCAGGCCGGAATCGCCGTTTGGATCAACGCGGCAGAATTGGATCTTCTGGGAGTAGATCCCGACACGCTTGTCACCCTGCATGCAACAGCCAGGCTGGCTGAGCTGCTTGATCTCGTACTAGAGCCGTTGGAACTGACCTATCGAGTTCGAGAGGTTGGTTTGGAGATCACGAGTAGGGACGGGGCAGACGCCAATCCCACAGTTCGTTTCTTTGATATGGCACTCGTGATAGCTACGAGCGAACACGCGCGACCACTCGTTTATGCCATCGAGGAATCGATAGATCCTCACTCATGGGTCCGAACTGGTGGCACCAGTAACATTCAAGTCGTCGGCTCGATGCTCGTGGTCTCTGCACCCGATTCCACCCATCGCAAAATCGAGGTCTTCTTCGCCCAACTCGCTCGGCACAGCGGCCGCCATTTCAAACCCTCTCCCGTTACCCACACAAGGCAGGCACCGGCAAAGCAAACAGGCAATGGCATCGCAAAGAAAACGGAAAGTCAAACCGAGTAGGTAATATGGATTGCGGCGCGCGGATGCTCGCGATGCAGTGGAAGAACTCGAAGCGCCCTCCGGCAACTCACACCTGACGCTCGGCGGTGAGACGTTCCGTAGGCCAAACACCTCGCTCAGTATCATCTCCGCAGATGTGCTGGCTGCGCCGTTTGGCAAAAAAGGGAGGCCTTGGCAGCACGTCCAACTAGCAGGCTGCGCTGCGTTGGACTAAAACAAGAAAGCCGGCCAACGACCCTTTCAGCCTTTGCCAAGGAACGTGTTCATGAGTGACAATCCGTATGCCAGTCCTCAATCAGTAGACTCGGGTTCGGGTGGACCTGATCAAGGAATGATGTTGGCGAAGATCGCCGCGCCCGCCATCGCCGTCTTGGTGGTGGGAATCTTGAATATCCTCTTTTCCCTCTTCGGCGTTGGTAGCTCCGCCCTGACGATGGCCGGCCTCAATCCGCTGGCCGAACAGCAGAAGGAACAATTTGAACAGATGCGGCAGACAGCTGGACCTGAAGCCGAGTTCGTCAACATCATGACCAAAGTGTCGGAAATCATGCAGGGACCAGGCGGTCTGGTTTCCAATCTGATCACGCTGGTGGTCGGTATCTTTATTGTGCTCGGAGCGTTGAAGATGAAGCGGCTTGAGTCCTATGGGATGTCGATGACCGCTTCGATTCTGGCGATGATTCCCTGCCTGTCCAATTGCTGTGTCGTCGGGCTACCCATCGGAATTTGGGCATTGATCGTCCTGATGAGTGCGGACATCAAGCAAAGCTTCGTCAACACGTCGACCGCCTGACCCGCGCCAAGACGATCGCCTCAGCGGCCATAGCCGATGCCGCCGGTCGATAGCGCGCCGACCGGCGGCGCGCGGTCTGGAAGAGGTCGGTCCCTGCTTCTAACGGTGCTAACCGCCGGAAGCGGTGACAAAACTTGGCTCGGGTTGCCACAGGTAGAGAAAGGTGGGCAGAGTACTTCGGTCTAGGCCCGGGACCTTGAGCGGGATAATGGAGCTGGTGGTTGGAACGTTGGGAGTGACATCCAGGAGCGTGTAGGCGCGGTCGTTGTCGCGCCGCAGCATGGCGACTGGCGCGTCCTCAGGCAGCCCGGCCAGTTGCCGTGCCAAAACGACGGCATCATCCAAATAGCCGATTTGGTCTACCAGGTTGAGCGTTTGGGCTTGCTGACCAATCATGACGTGCCCGTCAAACGCTTCTTGGCTGACCATCCCTGACCGCGATTCCTTCACCCAGTCCCTAAAACGGACGTGAAAGGCGTCGGCCATTGCCTGCAGCATCTCGCGTTCGCCGGGTTCCATCATACGCTCCGGCGAGGCGATATCGATGCGGTCTCCCGCCTTGATCGGAATCGACGCGATGCTGAACTGCCCGATCGCATCTTCCATGTAGTACAAATTGAGGATGACACCGATGCCGCCCACGATCGAAGTCGGATGTGCGATGATCGAATCTGCGGCCGAAGCGAGGTAGTAAGCTCCGCCGGCCCCCACATCCATCAGGCAGGCCACGACGGGAATCTGCCTCTGGGATTTCAATTGCAACAGATCTCGGGTCATCATGTCCGAAGCCGTGACGCCGCCGCCGGGACTGTTGATACGCAGCACGATCGCGGCGACGCTCGCATCGGTTGCGATCGCATCGAGCTTTTCCCGAAACAGGGCGACTGGGTTTTCCCCCATCGAACCGAAGCCACTGATGTTCTTGTTGAGCAACAGGCCGTCTACGTCGACCACGACGACTTGCTGAGATTCTGGAGAACTCGCGCTGGAGTAGACCGGGACGCTGACCAGTCGCGAGGCCGTGTTATCGGCACGCATGCTCGTCGACATATCGCCCGACATGCTCATCTCGCCAATCATCGACATGTCACCGCTCATGCGCATGTCGCCATCCATACTCATGGCACCGCGCATAATCGTCTGAATCGGGCGATTGCGGCAACCCGAAAATCCGACCAGCAATGCGAGTAGCAGGAGAGAGCGAATCATGGAGATTGACCTTGGCAGCCGACATACCCCTTAGAAAAGCGCGTGCGTCACGGCATCTGCATGCGGTGTTGGAGGGAGTTCCTCGCTACCTCAATCGACCGTTGTTTACCGCGGAATCCCACCTAGATGGTTGCTGCGTTAGGGTTGCGCCTAGTTACCTGATCGCCGCGAACTGCCTAAGTTAGTGCAAGTCGGACCGGCGCGCAGCCTGCGGCCGTCCGAGGTTTTTCAGGATCATCCTGCGGAAATCGACCTGTGCGGAAAAGAAAACCGCTCTAGTGCTTTGTCAACACTAAAGATTTGGGTAAAGGGGTCAGGAGTCAACTGTGCACAGCACCCGAAGGGCCGCTGGCGGCAATTGACTCCTGACCCCTTTACCCGACCCAAAGATTAAGCTTTGAC
>JANQJJ010000039.1 GCA_028281725.1 Pirellulaceae bacterium
CGGTCTTTTCGACCGTTCCTGAAAGAGGGTGTCAAGCTGAAACGGTTTCCATCGAGCTGAGCGCAGACTGATTGCGCTTTGCGTTGTCGCATGATTTGATGATCGAGTTTGGTGAAGTGTGGGGTTAACGGCCGAACAATTCTTCTTGAGATTCGTTTTGGTTGTCGTCGCTACGGGAAGTTGCGATCGTTCTTGTCAATGCGCGATTGCTCCCAACACATTCCTTCGCGAGGTACCGCTCACGGGTTTCCGTGAGCAGCTCTGCCTGGTCGTGGCAGATGCCGATGTTTCTGGTGCGAATTCCTCCCGAAAGGGCCACTCCAATCAAGAGCTCGTGCAGCCGACGGAGCTTGCTCTGCGTCTGCATCCACGGTCGAAAACGAGTCGGCCCAAACGAGAGGGATCTCAACCCGCCTGAGCGGATTGGATCGAACAACCTGGACGGATCTGTGTGGTCTCCTTTTCTCTTGCGTTGCTGTTTCTTTCTGAGGTGTATCTTCTGGCCGGCTCCGTCCGGCCGTCGCTCATGTGACGGCCACGGCTCGGCACTCCGCGAACGTCTTCCGCTCCATCAACATGTGCCACATGATCGTGGCGACTTTTCGCATCACGGCCACCCGTGCAATCTTGGCTCCTCGTCGGCGCTTGATGCGTTTGAACCATTCGCGCAGCCGTGGGTCTTTTCTCAGCACGTTGTAGGCCATTTGCGCCAACAGCCACCGCGCCATGGTACTGCCAGCTTTGGTAATACTTCCCAGACGTTGGTTGTGCTCGCCGCTGTTACGACAACCGGGAGTGAGTCCCCAATAGTTGGCAAGGCTGTGTGCGCGAGGGAAGCGTTGGACGCTACCAATGCGACACGCCAGTGACGTGGCGATAAACGCGCCAGCGCCCGGTATCGTCGACAGCAGCCGGGCGTCATCACTGCTGACGCAACGTGTGGCAATGTGCTGCTCCAGGTTCTCAATACGCTGTTGGATGCGTTCCAGATCGGAGAGCAAGTGATCCATCTCCAATCGGTCGATCTCCGGCAACACCAGTTTCTTGAGCCAAGCAATGGCGGGTTTGGTGGGGAATGTCTTGGTAGGCATCTCCCATTGAAGGTTGTGCCGTCTGAGGACGTGGCGGATCGTATTGATGATGCCAGTCCTGACTTGGCCGGCGTCTCTGCGGAGTGTTGTCAGACGTCGGTTCTCTTGGTCCGTGGTCGAAGCGATGTCGACTTGCCGCAGCCCACGGACCGGCTTGCCTTCCGCCAAGCGACTGCGGTTCACCCATAGCAGTTCACTGAGCGCTGCCGCATCGCGCCGATCGGTCTTGCGGTTGCTGCGGTCGTGTGGTTGGATCAGGATCACCTTGTGACAACGGTAGTCGCGCAGCATACGAATGAGCCAATCATTGAACCCACAAACTTCCAGGACGGCCATGAACGACTCGTCGTTCTGCAATCGCTCGCGGGTTAGCTTCGTAAAGAACTCGTGGATCTTCTCGGGCCTGGTCGAAACTTGCCGAGCCATCAGAACGTCGCCATTCTCGTCACGGAGCGAAATCGTAATCTGACGTGCGTGTTGGTCTACGCCGAGGTACAACATGGCTGGTTCTCCTGTCGTTGGGAAAGGGTACATGCATCCCAAACATGCGACTGGAGAACCGCTTTTTCGGCTAGATCGACTCTTTCATAGATATCAAGTCGTTTAACAGTTTTTGCAAGCTGGGGAAGATCATCACACACCGACGCGCGCAGGCTACTGTGTGATGAAGTCCGTTACTGCTTCCGTTCCTGGAAATACTCTGCAGCGCGACGATGACGAGCAGCTATTCCGCACTGCTTGGTGTTCTCATAGAACAACATACGGCGCTAGCCCAACCTACGCTTCATTCATCATGACGTGATCAATAATTGCGAGCGATGTACTGTGCTGCCTCGTAGAGGGACGCAACCACGATGGTGGGTGTGACCGCAAGGTCGTCGGACGTCCAGTAGCGGCTGCCGATGAGGGCAGTTTGCGTTCCTAGTGCTGCGCCGAACTCGACGTCAGACGGCTTGTCACCGATGGTCCAACTCCCTGCGTAATCGATTGGTGCGTCCAGTTGCGCGGCGATCTGACCGGCCATTCCTGTTCGTGGCTTGCGGCAGTCGCAGCCGTCGTCGCGTCCGTGTGGACAGAAGGCGATAGCGTCGATAGGCGTGCTG
>JANQJJ010000061.1 GCA_028281725.1 Pirellulaceae bacterium
GAAGTAGAGTTTGCCTTTTAGCGGGCCCTTGAGTTGGTCGGGTCCGCCGGGCGAGGCCGACCTCTTCACCGTCAGTGGCCAGGGCCCCAGAATCGACTGGTTGCCAACGATATCGCTGATCTCGACTCGTACCTCATAGTCGCCTGCCAACAATTTTTGTATCGGCAGCGTCTGGGCGCGCAGCTGCCAGCCATCGGCGATCCGATTGAAATCCTGCCCCGTCAGCTCCTCTCCTATCTGCTGCGCCTGGCTGGACTGGCCGGCCGGACTGACGGTAATCTTGGCCTGATGAATCGGCGACCTGTCGGAAACAGAGAAAGAAAGTCGACTCGTGTGGCCCTCAAAGACGCTCGTTACGGAAGCCTTTGCCAGTTGAGTCGGCCCGCGTCCGTCAAGAACCAGTTTGGTCCCTATCGGCTGTCGATTCCCGCCCCCGATAGAACCCTCGAAAGACGCTTCCAGATCTCCGCTGGCACTCGGGTCAAATGCAAATCGCCAATCCGACAGCTGGCACGTGAGGGTCATCTCCTGTCCGAGATTACCAACAATGGCGGCCGAGAGATCGCGATCACCATAAAAGCGACCGAAATCGTGCTCCCAGTTGTCGCCGACCAGGCGGAATTCGATAGCGCCCGGTTCTCCGGAACGACCGAGCGACTGAGAATCGACAGCCAATAGGATCTCGATATCATTCTGAACGGGCCGACGAAAGACCGCTCCGAAGCCATCTAGCTGGCGCTCGTTTTCCGCCAGGTTCTGTTTGAACTGCCCCAGGTAGGTCAGCCCCTCCGCGACACCAACGCGCATCAGCTTGAGCCGATCCGGAGGCGCCCTGCGAGTCGAGCGTCCCCCCACATCGACGAATTCAAACAACGCGCGCGGCGCTCCATCCACGTGAACCCACAACTCCACTTCGTCTTCGATTCTGGCTCCCGTACTAATCGATAACAGTTCCCGGGGCTTGTCCGGCGAAAGCACTCGGCGCATCGGAGGCAATGTGGCCTGCTTCAAGTCGACACCACTTCCAACCTCGCACCGAATTTGAATGGGTTGCTCAGCACTGAACTCTGTGGGAGTCAGATCGGGGATGTTGTCTCCATCATCATCCTTCAGGCCGACCACGAACTTGATTGTGCGGGAATCACCGGCCAGCCTGGATTCGGCGAACAAAAAGTCGCTCGCGGCAATCGGAACGACCTGAACCCAAGAGCGCCAAGCCCGAGTGGGTTCTGACTCCAGCCGGACCACTGCCATCAGTCCCCAGGTCACGTCCGCGACCACGGCATCGCCCGCGCCAGATTGGGGTTCCCCATCAGCACCCGCCGAAGAATCGGGGGCCGCGCCGGAGAAGTCCACGACGACGCCCGATTGCTTCGGCTCCAGCACCATTGTCTTAGAGACGGCAATCCGCGGAAGCGTCGACAAGCTCCGTTGCTCGAGTTGCACCGGAATGGCTCCACCAGATTCCGCGATCCGCCCCTTGGCCTGCGTGCGACCGCGTGGAGGCAAACGGTACAGCTCGATGGTTGCCGTTCGAGCGCGATTATCACGACTAGATGCAGTGAAGCGGAACCTGGTCTTGCGCCCTGGAAACGGTCGGACGGTGAACATCGATCCGCGCTGGTCGCATGGTTCCCACGTGGTTCGGCCGTTGCGGCAGATCAGCTGCTCGATGGCCAGCTCGACCGGTCTGGCCACGGGCAGCCGGCATAGGAGCTGCTCCCTGGGCAGCGACGCCGCTCCTGCTTGAACGCGAACATGGATCGACGGCGTCGGACTCGCGTCTCGGCCGAGCGCCTTAAACTCCAGTGGTAGACTCTTTGCGTCGGCTTGCAAATTCGCCACCCGCAACAAGTCGCTCCGCGTGAGCCTGAGCGTGCCCCGCTGCCAGCTGGCTGCTTCACCACGCACGCGCATGACCAACCCCGAGAATTGGATTTGAATCCACTCGATGTCTTCGGCAGCTCCGATCCGGGTCAATGTCAGGTCGACGCTGGCCGGCTCACTACTACTATCCAGCTCGAGACGTTCGCCCGCCAGGCGGCCGCCAACAGGATTTTCCCAGGTAAGCCGCCACTGCGGAGGCGGCGCCGGTTGAGGCGGCAGCGACGGCTGCTGGTCCACGGTCGGCCAACCATTTTCTTTTTGACAGAGATCTCGAGCGTCGACGATCAACCAAGACGCGTCGGAGACACGCCCCGCCTTTCGAAGCAGCCCGGCGGCGCCGGAGAGGGTCGCCACAATATCCTTCGCTGCCAGTTCTTGCCGGCCCGTTCCAGTCGCGGTGGAAACCTGGGCCGTGCGAATCAAGTCGGACCAGAGGGATTTCGCCCCACGCTTGAGCTGCGGATTTGGGGGCTGCATCTGACTGAGTTCCTTCGGCGGCCAGGGAGCGCTCTGGCCAGAGGTTTCCGCCGTCAGAATAGCCTGCAGCAGTTCACGACGCTCACGGTGGGTCAGCCAACAGTAACGTAGTAAGAGGTCGGCCATGGGCCGGTGGCTGGATGGATTGGCAACTACCGAGTCAACCAGCAAGCCCACCTGGGCCAGGACGTCGCCGCGTGCGGTTCGCAGCTGTTTGTCTAGTGCTGCGGCGTTTGAAGTTCCAACACCGCCACCGGAATGGGCTCGAGCCGTCAAGAACTCCCCAGCTGCATGGATGGCTTGGCGCGCCGTTTGGCCCAAGCCTCCTGGGACGTTAAGAGGTTCGATCCTGGACAGGTTGTCGCTGAGATTCACCAAGTCGGTTAAGCTCACCGCCAAGCTCCGGTAGGCTGCCGCCGCGTCGACCTGCCGGCGCCAGGTGGTAAAGTGGCTTTCGAGAACTTCCGCCGGGCGCGGCTCGAAAACCACAGAAAACGGGCCGGTGCGACTGGCCGTCTCGATGGCCTTGGCTTGCTCCCCGATATCGAGCCGCAGGGCTTTGATCCGCGACAGCAAATCGCTCGCCGACGAACCACCTCGAAAGTCGTCACCGGCAAACCACCTCATTTCAAGATCCAAGGCCATGGTCGCCAATCGGCGGGCTGTCAGCGGCGCCAGTGCCGCGGTCGACCAGCCTCCCAACTTGTCCGACGGCTCATACCACGGGTCCAACGCAGACCAAAGCGTTCCGGTTGGCCAGTTTTCCTCGGTCAGCTCGACAGGTGTGACCTCGGCCTCGGGGGTTTCGTCAGCGCCGGCAACCTCTGCTCCCAAGCTCGCTTCATCTGCGGTTGCCTCCAAGTCCGGCCAGCGCCAAGGCCGACGATTGTCCCCGAGTTTCAAAATCGGAACATCCGTTAGCTCGTCCCAGCGCGTCCTGGTCCCCGGCACCCAGCCGATGCCCCCCTTCGTCAGCCACGGAGTTTGCAGACCGAACGAATCTGCTTGCACTCGGCGGATAACGTATTCCGCCAGATCGCCGATCAGCAGGTTGTCCTCCGCTGCGACTTCCGCTTGATAGTCGGCCGGAGAGCGGCGCGGACCGACCATGGCCTCAGCACAGGCGCGACCGAACAGTGTCTGCCGCTGTGAGATATCGTCTAGCGACATCTCACCCGGTAGATGGGAAACCAAGCAATACACTTGCGCCTCGGCGGCGGAGATATCCGCGACCGCAAGCGGTAGAAATTCGTTTTCCAGCACGCCAGCGCGTGCGTCGGCCAACTGACTCCCCCAATCGAGAATAATCAAGCTCGGTCCACTCCAGGCCTCTACCGCCTGCACCAGCGAAGCAAAAAGAACGGCTCCCTTGGGATTGTCAATTTCCTGGTCCGAAGCCGGCAGTTCGTAGTTTCCGCCAAGCAGGTAAGCTTTACCGCCAAGTGAGACGCCTTTGGCCCGAATCCACAGCACGAGAGCATCATCGCGCTGCAGGCGGTCGATGATCCCTTCGATGGCAGCGCACACGTTTTCCGTGTTGTCAAAGTTCTCCGTCAGCGACTTGAGCTGGAATTCTTCTGTCTTTTCCTGCCGCAGGGGGGCGATGGTCTCGGATGCAAATCGCAAGGGAGCCAGGGTATAAGGCTGCTCTGGTTCACTCGTTTGAGTGCGTGAAGCGGTCGACAAAGACGCGACCAGGGTGTGTAGATGGCGCCCGCGCCCAACCGACCAGACCAGCAGGATTGCCCCGCAGATCGAGAGCAGGAGAACCATTGACCACACCCATCTGCGACTACGCACTGAGCCGGCCGGTGTGGGTGCCCTGCGGACACCCGATTGACGCCAACTCTGTCGACGTTCGTTCCGTGCGCTCATAAGTCAATTCACTCCCCAACCCTCTTGGAGGCCGTCCCCTTGGTGCAGCCGGCCTGATCGAGAGATTCTAACAAATGCGACTTCGGCTGCCCGGCCAAGGGACCGGCTCGAAGCCCAAGTGCCCCTGGCGGTCCAGCCCGCCGGTTCGCCGAGGTCATGGGAGGATAGTCGTGGCCGCCGGGCTTTAGTTGCGGAAATTGTTCAATTTCAATCAAACTTGCCGCAACTCTTTTGAAAACGAGACGACATCTCCTGCAGTCAGCGGCTCCGTGGATTCACCAAGTCAGTGGGCTGGAACATGAGAGACCGAACTCCTTAAGATAGCAGCTCGCTGGAATCCCAATTCTCGTTAGGCATAAAAGCATGCGAACGCATCCCGTGCATTGGTACGAGGGAATGTTCTTGAGGCCGCAGCATTTCCAGGCCTCTGATCGCTACTGGCATGAATCCGTAGCCACGGCCGTCCAGTGGCAGACGCACTACGCGTACGGCATCCGATCCTTTCGGTTGCAACGCGAGGCGCTCGGTGCCAACTTTTTCCAACTCAATGGCTGTCAAGCCGTATTGCGTGACGGTACGCTGATCGATCTGGATGGTCGTGACCTTCGAATCAGCCTAAAAGAAGCGTTCGCGTCGCAAACGGAAGTCACGATTCTGTTGGCCGTATCTAAGCTGGTGCTGGGTCGCGCCAATACGGGTGACCCGAACATCCCCTCAACGCGTATGGTCGTCCAGGCAACGCCAGCTACCGACGAAAACACCGGCGGCAACGAGAGTGAGATTGAATTTCGCGAGCTCAACGTTCGCTTGATGCTCTCCACCGACAACACGGAGGGCTACGAGACGTTACCCCTGGCGCGAGTCAAACGCTCCGGCGGTGAAGAGGCCACGCCCGAGATCGATGAAGACTATTTTCCGCCCTTGTTGGCAACAGACGCCTGGGAGGATTTGGCACAGGGAGTAGTGCGAGCGATCTACGACCTGGTTGGACTAAAGGTCGACATGCTTGCGCAGCGGGCTACCAACCGCGGCCTATCTTTCAGCAGCCAAGAGCCGGGTGATTTAGACGATCTGTGGATGCTCTCGCAGCTCAACCAGGCGCTGGCCACCCTCCATTTGACCACGTTTGCCGTCGGCTTACATCCGTTTTGGGTCTACCAAGAGTTGTGTCGCACGGTCGGCATGCTCAGTATTTTTGACCCGGGCCGCCGACTCGATGAACAGCTTCCCGCGTACGACCACGATGATTTGGCGAGGGTTTTCTTGTGGCTCAAGCGCAAGATCAGCGAGCTCATAGGCTCGTCGAAAAAGCTCGAATATGAGCAACGGTTCTTCGTGGGCATCGATCGCGGCATGCAAGTCACCTTGGATCCCAAGTGGTTGCACGCGACTTGGAAGTGGTATGTTGGCGTGCACGGAGAAAACGTGCCTGCAGAAATCTGCCGAGAACTGCTACGTCCGGGCGTATTGGATTGGAAGATGGGGAGCAACCAGCAGGTGGAATTGCTCTTCAAGCACCGCATGCCTGATGTCAAAGCGGGCGAAGAACTCAGTTCGCCCCCACGAGCACTGCCCTCGCAGCGAGGGTGGATCTACTTCGAGGTACAGCGCGAGGGACCGGCATGGAAGGACGTGTTGGCCACACAATCGTTGGCGATGCGTTTCAATACGAATGTTATCGCCAACCTGGATCGCCTCTCAGGGCAGCGCAAGCTGGAAGTCATCTACCAAGAGAAACGTGCTGTCCTTGAGTTTGCGCTGTTTGCCGTACCGTCGTCCCATTCCTAACCAAGGCGTACCATGAGTCCTGAGTTTGCCAGTGCCGTCGACCCGATATTCCTGCACGTCCTTGACACGTTGGAGCGACTGTCGGCAAATCACAGTCTCGACCCCCAGCAGGTACATATGGAAGTTCAGACCAGTCTGCGGCAGGCTGAAGAACGCTTGCAACACGGCGGAAACCAAGATGTCTGGCAGCTGGCGCGCTATGCATTTTGCGCCTGGATAGACGATCTGATGATTACGCGAGCCTGGCAAGGACAACACTGGTGGGAAAATCACAAGCTCGAATTTCAATTCTTCAAAACCAATGAAGCGGGCACCGCCTTTTTTCAGCGAGCGCGGCAAGCTGAGCAACTGGTGCAACGCGATGCGATCGAAGTCTTCTACATCGCGGTGATTCTGGGTTTCCGCGGCTTGTATGCGCTGCCGGAGTCGACGTTCCTAGCGCAGCAATTCGATTTGCCGAGCACGATCGAAGAGTGGACTAGGAGAACCGCCGGATTGTTGCAGCATAGCACCGGACGCCCTCCCCTGAGCGGCGTGACGACTCCGGTTCACGGCGCACCTCCACTGGAAAGCCGGTTCACCCTGGTGGGCGCTGTCTTGACGATGCTCATGTTGCTTGTTCTGACAGGCCTGCTGGGATACCATACTCTCTTTGGAGGAGGGCCATAAACGCCAGGCATATCGAGCAAACCGCGGTCAATCTTCCCTGCTCGGTACAGGCGCGATTGCTACCGCAACGGAAGCAGGTCTTACGCTGGTCTCATTCTCCTCCGTGGCACGGTTTTCAGAAATCCCCTGACCTCCCGCCACTAAAAATCTTTACATCTACATCTGGTAGCGACATGGCTCGGATGCTTCTGGGAAGCATTCGAGGCGCATCGCAGATAGGTCCTGAAAGGAAAGTCGCATGAGTTGGTTGGCAGCTCCGTTTCGATGGCTCTTGGCTGCCCCGGCTAAATGGCTTGGAAAGGCGCGAGGTTTTTTTGGTTGGTCGCTGCCAACCCGCGTCGCGGTGATTCTCACCATCTTTCTGATTGTCTGTGTCATTGGATATTACACCGCTTCGGCGTTTATTGACGAAAAGGCCGTATTCACACCAAAGCTCGAACTGCGTTTTATCGCCAGCTGGCTGTTGCTGCTGATCGCCATTCCGGTGGCGGCCTATTTTGCAGTCCGATCTTGGCTGGAGACCGAGCCTAGTCAGTTTCCTGATATCGACCAGGCCTGGGCTCAAGGATTGTCGGCGCTGGCGCAGGCTGGCACGGACATCGATCAATGCCCGCTGATGCTCGCGACCGGAGTCGCGTCGGCGCGCGATGCAGATCACTTGATGCAAGCGGTCGACTGGGAGTTACTGGTCGATGGTCAGCCCGAAGGCAAGTCGCCGCTGAGATGGTATGCCAGCCAAGACGCCATCGTCGTATTCCTGCTCGATGCATCGGCAACCTCCCTACTTCAGCAGCGGGTCGCATTGGCCCAAAGTGCTCAGGCGAGTACGCCGACTGGCGGAGGCGGATTGCGCGGCACGCTCGCCGGACCAGGCACCCCCGCCGCGCCCGCTCCGGCAACCGGCATACGAGGCACGATTCTGGCGGGCGCTTCGCCGGCCGCAGCCGAACCGGTCGCATCGGTGCCGACCGGATTACGGGGCACAATGTTGGCCGGTCAGGCCACGGTCGGAGCCGGCGATCCTCAGCCGTCAGTCGACGTGAGTCTGGATCGCAAGGAAATTGCAGAGCAGGCAGACCGGCTGGCCCGCGTTTGCCGGCTGGCAGCCCAGGCGCGACAACCGCTTTGTCCAATCAACGGGTCGATCGCGATTATCGATTGGCAATCTCTCTGTAGCCTGCCGTCGGAGCGGCTGGCGGCAGTGGTGCGAGAGGACGCGGCGCGGATGATCGAATCGTCGCGACTGCATGCTCCCATGGCCATGCTCATCAAAGGTCTGGACGACGAAATGGGCTTTATCGAACTGGTCCGGCGCGTCGGTGAAGGCCGAGCCCAGGAAAATCGGTTCGGTCACGGTTTCAACCACCAGTCTCCGCTGGAATCTAGTCAGTTGACTGCCCTGGCCAAACACGCCTGCGGAGCATTTGAAGATTGGATCTACGACCTGTTTCGCCATCCAGATGCCCTCGGACGTGGCAACAACGCCAAGCTCTACGGGCTGCTGTGCAAGATGCGGAATCTGGTCCAACCGAAAATTATCGATGTCACTACTAGCTTGGCCGGCGCCGCCGTCTCGGCCGGTGGGCGGGGGCCCCTGCTGTGCGGTTGCTATTTCGGCGCAGCCGGCGGATCGCGGATGCGGCAAGCGTTCGTGCGGAGCGTGTTCGACAAACTGCTCGAGCTCGAAGAAGACCTCGAATGGTCCGACGACGCCTGGAATCAGGAATTCGTGTTTCAGAAACTCGTTCGCGGGATATTGCTAGTCAATGCGATCTTGACAGTCACCATTATCGGCTTGTTGGTTTATTACTTCATTTTTTGAAACAGTGTCCTATGTTTTTACGCTGTCCCAGGTGGCAGTGCAGGACGTTAGGCACGCCTAGTCCCCCATTCGAAGGTCCCGGTCATGTCCAGTGCGGACGGCTCCACGTCTCCTGAAAACGAATCGAACGAACCATCTTTCTCCATCAGGAAGTCCTCTACCGACCTACTGCGGCATGTGCTGGAAGCTACCTTGGCCAAGGGCGAAGCGGGAATGACGCACGAAGAATGGGAGTCCATCCTCGAAATTGCCCGAACAAACCAAGGCGCTGACCTGCCCATGGATCGAGTGACCGAATTGCTCGTCGATGCTTTGTTGGCGACGCGTTTCCCCGATCTGGCGAAAAAGGAAGCGCGACGGCAGATGTGCCAGCACATTTCAAGCAGCCTATGCGGCGATCCGACCTCGATGCAACGCTTGAAGGCCTTTTGGAACCAACTACGTGAGTCGGTCTCGTGAACGAATCCCCCATCAACCGCGACGAGCTGATTGAGGAAGGTCAAGGTCTGGTGCGATCCTTGGCGCTCAAGGTGTTTCGCAGCCTACCGCTCAAAGTCGAGCTGGATGATCTGATCGCCTACGGCGAAGTTGGGTTGGCGGAAGCGGCCCGCGATTTTGATCCTAGCCGGGGAGCCCAGTTCTGCACCTTCGCCTACTATCGGGTTCGCGGTGCGATCTACGATGGTCTGGCAAAAATGACCTGGACCAGTCGAGCGCGTCTTCGTCGTCTGCGTTACCAGCGGATGGCCGATGAAGCTCTGGCAGCACAGCGCGAGGAATCGCCCGACGACCCGCAAACGCTCGAAGAATCGGGCAACTGGTTTGCAAAGGTTACAGAGAAGCTGGCAGTCGTCTACCTGGCCAGTGGCGGTGACGAAGCCATGGAGCAGGCGACCGGCCTGGAAGACCCATACGAATCCGCCCCTCAAGCAGCCCTGCATCGCGAAGCGACCGAGCGTCTGCGACAGCTGGTTGAGGGGCTGGACCCCGTCGAGCGCCACGTCATCAAGGCAGTCTACTTCGAAGGGTCGACGCTGCAGAAGGCTGCCGATCAGGTTGGCATCAGCAAATCATGGGCCAGCCGTTTACATGCGAAAATACTTGAGCAATTGGCTCAAAAGCTACGTCAATTGGATTTACATGATTGATTCCCGGGTATGCTCAACGCTAAGTTAATGCCGAAAAGGTCAAGACTCCGCGCGACGGCTCGAGATCTTCGGCGCCCGCCGCCGGTCCCCCGCGCCGGGCAATCATCATCTGCAGCGACGAACCCACTAAACCTATTCACTCGACACCTATTCACTCGACCTTCACCGACAAGTTAGAACGTGCCGACCATGCCTTCCGAAGCGACTCTGGATTTTGAATCTCTGCTTGCTCCCATTTCTGAGGAGTCTCCTAGCGGCCAGTCGCTACGAGAGCATCCCGACCTGAGTCGAAATTTTTATGCAGTTCGCGAGTCACGCAATGCAGCCATGGAGGCGGAAAGGACGTTGACGCGACTGGCGTTGATGGACGCGGCCGACTTCGAACAAGATCCCAGTGGTCGTCCCGACGACACCAGACAGTTGCCTCAGTGGGACAAAGTGGTTGAGTTGGCAAGCGATCTGATTGGCAACCATTCGAAGGATTTGTGGATCGTCGGCTGGCTGATCGAGGCCTTGACGCGTGAGGCCGGCATACCCGGCTTTCGGGATGCCCTTCGTTTGTGCCGCGAGATGAGTGACCAATTCTGGGACACCATTCATCCACGGCCGGACGAAGAAGATGGTTATGGACACACCGTTGCTCAACTATCGGGCTTGGACAACGCGCTGCCAACCGCGCTCGAAGCAAGCGTCATGATTCCGCAGGACGCCCGGTTTACATGGACCAATTACCAGCTGGCGCTTTCCATGGAGCAACTGGATCCGGAGGAGCGGGCTGCGCGCATCGAGGACGGTGCGGTGTCATTGCCTGCCTTCGAAAGCGCGGCGCGCAGTACCAGTCGCGAGGACCTGCTGCGCGTCCGTGAGGACCTGCTGGAGGCGATCCAGGAGTGCACAAAATTCACAGAGACCTTGGACCGGCTCTGCGGCAAGGACGACTCGGGTTATCCGCTGGGGCCATCGACGACAAATTTGGTGCGGATGCTCGAGAGGTTGACGCACGACTTCGACGAGTTGACCAGTGGCTTGTTGGAAGAGCCGACCACCGAGGCGGAGCAGGCCGAGGATGTCGCGATGACCGAGACCGGAGGTGAGGGAGCATCCCTGATGCAGCGGCCCGTCGCCTCGCGAGACGAAGCCTTACAACACCTGCTGCGAGTGGCGGACTTTTTTCGCAAAACCGAGCCGCATTCGCCCGTCTCCTACGCACTCGAACAGGCCGTACGTTGGGGCCGCCTGCCCCTGCCGGATCTGCTGAAAGACCTCGTAAGCGACGAACATGTTTTGGCCGACGTCTTCAAAAGGATGGGGATCGGCGATTCCGATGCCTCCAGCTCCGAGAGCTACGATTGATGCCGGCATTTCCGACCGCTAGAGAAAAATTCTGTTTATTGAGCAACCATTTCAAAAAACAAACGATAACGTGGAGACTGAGGCATTGTCGGTACAACCGCTGTTGTCGAGCGTTTGAGTATCCTCCTTCAACCAAGCTTCCATCCATTTTTGAGAAAGTGAATCGATGAGTTCTGTCCACGGGAAACTGAGTCGTGTGCGCAAGCCTCGGGTACACATTACCTACGAAGTTCAGGTTGGCGATGCCATGGAAAAGCGGGAGCTGCCATTCGTGGCAGGCGTGCTCGGAGACTTTTCCGGTCATCCCACCTCCAAGCTTAAGCCGCTGCGTGATAGGAAGTTTGTGCAGGTAGACCGCGACAATATCAATGACGTACTCAAACAGATGACGCCAGGACTGAATCTGCGAGTCGAAAATACGCTCGCCGGTGATGGCAGCGAACTGGGCGTGCAGCTCAAGTTCGAATCGATGGACGATTTCGACCCGGCCCAGGTAGCCAATCAAGTCGAACCGCTGAAGAAACTGTTGGAAACCAGAAATCAACTCCGTGACTTGCTAGCCAAGGTCGACGTTAGCAGCGATCTGGAGACGACGCTCGAAGACGTGTTGAAGAACACCGAAAGTGTCGCCAAGCTGGCCGAGGAACTCGGAATCGATTCGGATAAAGATAAATCGGAGTAGCCGATTGTGGCGCACCAAGCTGGCCGGCATACGACCCAAGACACATCACTCAATACTTCCGGGAGCAAAGTAAATGGCTGAACAAGAGAAGCAAACCGAAGCAACGCAGACACAGGCCGCAGACGAAACCCCCAGTCTGCTGGAATCGGCGATTGCTGCCACCAAACAGACCGAACGTTCGCGTGCCGAGGAGTTGCTGCGGACGTTCACCGAACAAGCACTCGAAGGGTCCGTCAAATTTGACAAGGATCTGACGCGATCGGTGCGGGCGGCCATCGAAAAATTCGATGAGCAAATTTCGACACAGCTGGCTGCCGTCATGCACCATCCGGACTTCCAGAAACTCGAAGGCAGCTGGCGCGGCCTGCAGCATCTGGTGATGAATTCGGAAACCGGAACGATGCTCAAGTTGCGGATGTTGAATTGCAGCAAAAAGGATCTTCAGAAAGATCTCGAAAAGGCCGTTGAGTTTGACCAAAGCGAGTTGTTCAAGAAGATCTACGAATCGGAATTCGGCATGCCGGGAGGGGTACCTTACGGCGCCATGATCGGTGACTATGAATTCGAGAATCATCCCGACGATATCACCATGCTCAAGAACGTTGCGGGTGTCGCCGCCGCCGCGTTTTGCCCGTTTGTCTCCGCCGCGTCACCGCAGCTGTTCGGCATGGAAGACTGGCAAGGTCTGACGAAACCGCGTGATTTGGCCAAAATATTTGACACCGTAGAGCACACCGCGTGGCGCAGCTTCCGAGAAAGCGAAGACGCGCGCTTTGTCACGCTGACCATGCCGCGGACTTTGGCCAGATTGCCCTATGGGGCCAATACCAAGCCGATCGACGAATTCGGCTTCGAGGAAGTCGAATTGGGTAAAGACGGCAAACCCAAGTCGGTCGATCACAGCAATTACTGCTGGATGAATACCGCCTACGTGCTAGGAACTCGCTTGACAGACGCCTTCGCTCAAACCGGCTGGTGCACAGCCATTCGCGGTGCCGAAGGGGGCGGCAAGGTGGAAGGGTTACCCGCACACGTCTTCACCGCCGACGATGGCGATGTCGATCTCAAGTGTCCGACAGAAGTCGCGATCACCGATCGGCGCGAGAAGGAATTAAGCGACCTCGGGTTCCTGCCGTTGTGCCACTACAAAGACAAGGACTACGCCGTCTTCTTTGGTGCCCAGTCCTGTCAAAAACCCAAAGAGTATCAAGGTAAGGACGGCGCCACGGCAACCGCCAACGCGGCGATTAGCGCTCGGATGCCCTACATGATGGCCACGTCACGTATCGCCCATTACCTAAAGTGTATCGCCCGTGACAAAATTGGATCGTTCCAAGAGCGAGCCGATATGGAAAGGTGGATGAACAGCTGGATCATGAACTACGTTTCCGCAGATCCCAAGGCGTCCCAAGAGGTCAAGAGTCGGTATCCACTGGCCGATGCCCGAATCGAAGTTCGGGAAATCCCTGGTAAGCCCGGATCTTACAACGCGGTCGCGTATCTCCGGC
>JANQJJ010000074.1 GCA_028281725.1 Pirellulaceae bacterium
CCGATTGATGGCGAGCCATGTCGATTTCGCACTTGTTTCGCGACACGCCTGTGGCCGATTGAGGTGGTTCAAGTGGACTACCTGGTTCCGCCCATCCCCTTTGAAAGTTCCCCGTGGAATCGTGAGGTCCAGGCAGCGATTCGCCTGCGGTTGTCGGCGCCTTCGCCCAAGATGCAGCTTGCCAGTTTAAACATCCAAGATTTGCGACTGTTCCTGGGTGGGTCGACCGCGTGTTCCAATGCTCTGGTCGAGGCGTTGTTTGGTCAGGTTCTCGGCATCGCCGTGGCCGCCTCCCCCGAGTCCACGACGCAGCCGGGCGTGGCCTGGCTTGACAAGGCGAACGTCGAGCCGGTTGGGTTTGAAGAGGAGGAAAGCCTCTTGCCACAGGATGCCCGGAGTCTTTCGGCCTACCGTATCCTCAGCGAGTTCTTTTCTGCCGGCGACAAGTTCCGATTTGTGGACGTCCATTTTGGCGACCACTGGAAGACCGTTGCCACGGGCCAAAGCGTCGACTTGATAATCTTCCTCGACCAGGCGCATCCCGTTCTCCAGCGAGAACTCGACTCCGATGCGCTACGGATTGGCTGCACGCCGATCGTCAACCTGTTCTACAAGCGAGCCGAACCGATTCGCATGACGGACAACGTGACCGAATATCGAATCATCCCGAGCGCGCGCGGTTGGACGAGCGCCGAAATATTTACGGTCGATCGCGTGACGGCACTCTCGGCAAGTGGCCAGGAGCGAACCTTCCTGCCGTTTTTCCACCCTTCTCATCCGCCTGACGCTGCGGGGCACCAACGCTATTGGTACGCCAAACGCGAGCGAGCCATCGGAAAAACGTCCGCTGAGGACAGAGGGACAGAGGTCTATTTGTCGGTCGTCGATCTCGAAGGTCAGCCAGGCGCACAAGATGGCTGGACGCTAGACGTCGAGACGACCTGCTTGAGCAGAGATCAGGTTGCCCGATTGCCGTTCGGAGCAGGGCAACCGAAACTCCGCCTCGTCGAAGGTGGCTCTTCGGTGAGCACCGCCTGCGTGACGCCCCCCACACCCACTCTGCGACCAACGGACCAAGACGATTTGCATTGGCGTTTGATATCCCATCTTTCGCTAAACCATCTGGTCTTAATGGACTCCGAAACAGGCGCCGAATCGCTTCGCGAGATTCTCCGGCTGTACAATCCGGACAACGCGGCGGAAACCAGACAAGCGGTTGAATCTGTGCAGTCGGTCAGCTATCGCCGCGGGGTTGCTCGCGTTCCCGGCGGTCCCGCTCCAGGATTCTGTCGCGGAGTGGAAGTAGAAATCCTGCTCGATGAAGAGCGGCTCGGCGGTACCGGTGCCGTCCTGTTTGCCCATGTACTGGAGCGGTTCATGGGACTATTCGCGAATCTGAATTCTTACACGCGGACCACCGTTCGAGCCATCGGCGGTGACCAGCCGTTGGTGGTCGGTAAGGCTCGTGCTGGTAGCCGTACCTTGTTGTAAAAACATGACGGTTGTAAAAAACATGACGTTCTGGAAACATGATGGAAACGGGTGACGACAGACAGCTGGAATCCAAGGAGCATTCTCCGTCGCAGTTGCCACGGCGAACGGTTCCTTTTTTCGCGGCGCTGCGGAAGCTGCAGACGCGCGCCCAGTCTTTAATAGGCCGTGATACGCGGCCTTCGAAGGAACCGGTGCGTTTGCGCGCCGAACCCTCTTTGGCTTACCCCGCCGCCGAAGTCGCCCAGGCATCGGTCGATTCGGCAGGTAGAACGGAGCTGGAGGTCTCGTTTTTGGGGTTGTTCGGCCCCAGCGGAACGCTCCCCCTGCACTACACGCAGCTGATCATTGATCGGAAGCGGCACAAAGATCATACGCTCAGAGAGTTCTTGGATCTCTTCAATCATCGCTGGCTGTCGCTGTTTTATCGCGCATGGGAAAAGCAGGACTACCCCTCCGCGTTCCAGACTTCTCGCAGCCTCGGGGAAGAGGATGTGGTGACACGCATCCTGTGGTGCCTGATTGGCTTGGGAACTCAGGGCCAACGTGGCCGTTTGCGACTCAACGAACAAGCGCTGTTGCATTTCAGCGGACACCTATCGAATTCCCAACCCCGCGAAACGGCGCTCCGCGCGATGGTAAGCCAGTGGTTTTCCGTCGCTGTGGAAGTGCTCCAGTTCCAAGGCCAGTGGATTCAGATTCCCGATCCGGAACTCTCCCAACTGCCGGGGATTTCGCTGGGAGTTTCCAGTAACAATCGCCTGGGAACCGACACGGTCGCAGGCAGTCGAGTTTGGAACGTCGAAAATCGCTTTCGCCTGCGTTTAGGGCCCATGTCGCTGGCGGAGTTCATCAACTTTTCACCGCTGGGAGAGCGTCTGACCGAGGTCAGTGCCTTGGTCAGAACGTATGTCGGCGGGCAGTTTGAATTCGACATTCAGGTTCTGTTGGAGCGATCCGAAGTACCTGGAACCACGCTTACCGGTGGCCCGGGCGCAAGTCGACTGGGATGGAATACGTGGCTGGGCAACTGGCCTTTTGATCGAGACGCTGACGACGCGGTATTCGAGATAGATGATGCGTTGACCGTTGTCGGAGAGAAAACGACCGGTAGCTGAAAACGCGAAGAACATAACTCAGTTTTAGAATTGCTCAAGGGTTCGCACAATGATTCAGATCAACCTCAAAAAACTAATCGACCGGCTTAGCCCCACCTGCAAACGCACGTTGGAGGCCGCTGCCGGCCTGTGCCTTTCACGCACAAACTACAACGTCGAAGTGGAACACTGGCTCATCAGACTGCTTGAGGATGGCCAGTCCGATATCGTCTTGTGCCTGGGCGCGTTTGACGTCGATCTTTCTCAGTTACAGCGTGACCTGACCCGGGCCATCGATCGCTTTAAAACCGGCAATGCCAAAGCTCCGGCTCTCAGCCCCGATGTCGTGCAGTGGGCGCGAGAAGCCTACGTGTTGGCCGGCATTGACTACTCATCCGCCGGCGTGACATCGGGCCATCTATTGTGTGCCCTGCTGGCGCATGAGCCGTTGGCCCGAACCGCAGTCGGAGCGTCCGGCGAGTTTGAAAAAGTCTCGGTCGAATCGTTGCGGAAGAGTTTGTGGCAGATCACGGCGGACAGCCAGGAAACGCGGGAGACACCTTCCGCGGCGACCGCCGGACCGGCAACCCCCTCGGCCGGAGCACCGGCCGGTCCCGGCCGCCCCAGCCGCACTCCGTCGCTGGATCAATTCACGATTGACCTGACCGAGCGGGCTCAAAGCGGCAAGATCGATCCTGTGTTGGGCCGCGACAACGAAATCCGGCAGATCATTGATATTCTCACCCGGCGGCGTCAGAACAACCCGATCTTGACCGGTGAGGCGGGCGTGGGAAAGACGGCCGTAGCCGAGGGATTCGCCTTGCGCATCGCCTCGGGCGACGTGCCGCCGAGCCTGAGAAACGTGGCGCTCCACACGCTGGACCTGGGACTACTTCAAGCCGGTGCGGGCATGAAAGGC
The DNA here is from genome assembly GCA_028281725.1 of Pirellulaceae bacterium. Classification (GTDB taxonomy): domain Bacteria; phylum Planctomycetota; class Planctomycetia; order Pirellulales; family Pirellulaceae; genus Aureliella. The sequence goes on from JANQJJ010000074.1 coordinate 3,508, forward strand.
GAATTCGAGAACCGACTGAAATCTGTCATCGATGAAGTGAAGGCCTCGCCCAAGCCGATCATCCTGTTTATTGATGAGGCTCATACGCTGATCGGTGCAGGTGGATCAGCCGGACAGGGCGACGCAGCCAACCTACTCAAGCCCGCCCTGGCGCGAGGTGAACTGCGCACGATCGCCGCAACAACCTGGGCCGAATACAAAAAATACTTCGAGAAGGACGCGGCGCTAGCGCGTCGTTTCCAGGTCGTGAAGGTCGAAGAACCAGCCGAGTCGGTCGCGATCGAGATGATTCGCGGACTGACCGATACACTCGAACAACATCACCAGGTTCGAATTCTTGACGAGGCACTCATCGACGCGGTGAAGCTGTCCAATCGGTACATCTCAGGTCGACAGTTGCCCGATAAAGCGGTCAGTCTGATTGATACCACTTGCGCAAGAATCGGCATCAGCCAGGCAGCATCGCCTCCGGCCATCGAAGATATCAAGCGGAGAATTGAGCAGTGCAAGGTGACCCGCGGCATCCTCGAGCGTGAAGCCGCAACAGGTGCCCAGCACGAAGCCCAGCTGGCGGAGATCCAGCAGGAACTCGAATCGGCAGAAAATCGACTCGCCGACCTGCAGCAGCGCTGGGAACAAGAGAGGACGTTGGTTGCCGAGATTGAGGCCCTGGCAGCCGAGCTCGAGGGTAGGCCCCGGCCGGAGGCTGCCGAGCAATCGACCGCCGAGTCGGAAGCGGCCGAGCAATCGGATTCCGGTGCGGGCACTCCCCCTGAGGCAGCCGCGGAGCCCGAGATGACACCCGAGCAGCGACAAGAAAAACTCACTGCCTACCGAGAGAAGATTCAGAGTTTGCGAGATCTGCAAGAGGAAGAACCGCTCGTCCATCCCTGTGTGGATAGTCAAGCGGTGGCGGAGACCGTTTCCGCCTGGACAGGTATTCCGCTCGGGCGGATGGTAGCCGACGAGATCGATACGGTGCTGAACTTGAAGTCGTTGATTGAGCAACAGATTATTGGGCAATCGCACGCCTTGGAGCGAATCGCTCAGTCCATTCGTACGTCGCGCGCGCAACTTTCCGACCCCAGAACTCCGATCGGCGTTTTCCTGCTCGCGGGCACCAGCGGTGTCGGTAAGACAGAAACAGCCATCTCACTCGCCCAACTCCTCTACGGAGGTGAACAAAATATGACCGTGCTCAACATGTCCGAGTTCAAGGAAGAGCACAAGGTTTCGCTGCTGATGGGATCGCCACCCGGCTATGTCGGTTATGGTGAGGGAGGAGTTCTCACCGAAGCGGTGCGCCGGAAGCCCTATAGTGTGGTTCTGCTGGATGAAATGGAGAAGGCTCATCCAGGGGTCCAAGACATCTTCTATCAGGTTTTCGATAAGGGAATCATGAAGGATGGTGAAGGGCGTGATATCGACTTCAAGAACACCGTGATCTTGATGACGACGAATGCCGGCACCGACCTGATCAAGAGCATCTGCGCCGACCCGGAAACGGCCCCCGAACCGGACGCGTTTCTCGAAGCGATTTTTCCCGAGCTACTGAAGACCTTTAAGCCTGCCTTCCTGGGTCGTACCACGGTGATTCCCTATTACCCGCTTAGCGACGAAGTGATGAGGAGCATCGTCGAATTGAAGCTTGGCAAGATCGCTCGACGTATCCAAGACAACTACGGCGCCACCTTCGACTACGCACCGGAACTGATCGAAACGATTGCCCAGCGATGTACCGAGGTGGATACGGGAGCTCGAAACGTCGATCACATTTTGACTCGGAGCCTGCTACCGGAACTGTCCACCGAGTTCCTATCGCATCTGGGGCTTGGAAAGACGATTACAAGCGTTCGGGTCGGCGTCAGCGACGATCAGGCGTTTACCTATGAGATTTTCTGAGAGGCACGCTCAGTGGCCCTCGGGACGCCGCGGCAAAAGAGTTGGGCCGACACGAGGTTCAGGAATAAATTCGTGGAATGACGCAACTCTTAGCCCAAGCAGTCGAGAAAGGTAGTGTAAGGCAAAGGGCACCCTGGTTGGGTCCGGCAGTTCGGACCAAAGCCCCGAGCGGGCATAAGGCCCAAAACACTATTGAGACAGAGGATTGAAGAAATGGCTGCTTACATCAAATTCGATGGGATCGACGGTGAGTCCGAGCACAAATCTCACAAGAGCTGGAGCGACCTGATGAGCTTCGGCCAGATGGTCCACAAGCCTGGTGCGGGTGGAACCGGCGCACAACGCCGACGTGGCAGCGTGATGCTCGAAGACCTGCAGTGTGCGAAGTTGCTCGACAAGGCGAGTTGCAAGATTGCCGAAGCGGTTTGCTTGGGTCGCGTTTTTCCGAAAGTCGAGATTGAGGTTACCGTCTCAACCACCGACGCGGGACAGGAAACGTACTATCGCTATGAGCTGAAAAACGTGCTGGTGAGTTCGTACAACGTCAGCGGCGGCGGGCAAGACAAGCCGAGCGAGGATTTCAGCTTGAACTTTGAAGAAATCAAGGTGACCTACACCGAGATGGACTCCAAGGGCAAGAAGAAGGGCAACATCGAGTACGGTTGGAAGGTGGAAGAAGGCGAGGCCGCGTAGTACGCCGCCAAGCCTACCCACCATGGACAAACGCTCACGGGCGAGAGCAGCACTCTCGCCCCGCCCGTTTTCCATGGACTCCAAGCCCCCGCCGCCAGGAGTTAGTTTCACCCGAGTTCAGGATATCGAAACCAACGCGAAACTCTCGGGAGCTTCGCGCCCACCGACTCGCGAGAATGTAAATTCAGCACTTCAGCTGACCTCTGGCGACTTCGACTGCGTCCGGGCTCAACGCAAGGTCGCGTAGGGCATGTCTCTGAGCGAGAGAGTCTATTCAAGAGAGCTTTATTTATGGCCAGTCACCTACTAGAACTCGAGCCGACGGACGTGTTTGGCGAAAAAGCGATCGTCGTATCGCTTACCGGCCGCGAGGAAATCTCGCGGCCCTTTGAGTTCGATCTGGAAATCGCATCGCCGAATACCAAGCTGAAACCGGCGGATGTGATAGGCAAACCTCTGGCCGTGCGGATCGATCGTGACGATGAAGACCCTCGCTACGTGCATGGTTACATCAGCCATTTCTGGTTGGGCAACCAAGGAGATCCCCGGGGACCGGCAGATATCCAGTTTCGTGGCTATCGCGTTCGGCTGGTACCCTGGTTGTGGTTCATGACCCATGCCGCCAGAAGCTTCATCTATCTTCCGGAAAAGCAAGAAAAAACGATTCACCAGGTTTTTGATGAAGTCTTGAGCCGCGTCAAGGAATATGGCCACGTTGACACGTGGAACGACACCAGCAAGGCGGAGATTCTTAAGAAACGGAAGATCGAACACTGTGTTCAGTATCGGGAAACGGACTTCAACTTCCTCTCACGCGTTCTCGAGCAGTACGGTGTTTTCTACTATTTCCGTCACTCGGCCGATAAACACGAGTTGGTCTTGGCCGACAAGAATAACTACGAAGACTGTCCGGAGTCGGATGTCGAATTTCACGCGGCGGAAGAAACCGTCACGACCGTGGACCACATCACGAGCTGGGAACATGCCTACGAGTTTGTGTCGGGCAAGTGGGAGCACTCGGATTACGACTTCAAGAATCCATCATCAGATCTACTGACCCAGGCTGCCAAGCACGGCAGTGTTTCGCTGGCCAACAATGCATCGTATGAACTGTACGACTACCCGGGAGACTATGTAGTCAAAGATGATGGCACCACCGAAGCCGAACGTCGCATGGAAGAGGAGGAGGCTCGCTTTGATGCGGTGCAGGGTGAGAGCACGTGCCGTTCATTCGCACCAGGCTTTTGCTTCAAACTATCCAAACACCATAGCTGCGCCGAAGAAGAAGGGCTCGAGCGGCTGATAACCGCCACGTATCACTCGGCCCAACAACCCGGACCGTTCTCGAGTATGTCCCAGCCGGCCGCCTATACAAATCAATTCACCTGCATACCGCGTGACACGCAGTTTCGGCCTCAGCGTCTGACCCCCAAGCCGATGGTTCATGGTGTGCAGACGGCTACCGTGGCGGGCCCGGAGAGTGAGGAAATCTACACGGACGAATTTGGACGAATCAAGGTTCACTTTCATTGGGATCGTGAGGGCCGGCCCAATCGTTTTTCCAAGGGCGACGACTTTTCGTGCTGGATTCGAGTCGCCTCCATGTCCGCCGGGAAAGGTTGGGGAATGGTCTCGATCCCCAGGGTCGGACAAGAGGTCGTCGTGGAGTTTATCGAGGGTGACCCCGATCGGCCTTTAGCTACCGGTTGCATCTACAACGGCGAACAGACTCCGCACTACCCTCTGCCGGCGGAAAAGACCAAGAGCTACTGGAAAACCAATAGCACGTCCGGAGGTGACGGGTACAACGAGTTGATGTTCGAGGACAAAGCCGGTGAGGAAAAAGTCTTTGTCCACGCGCAGAAAGATATGGATCTCCGCACGCTCAATGAAACGAAGCAGACGACTCTGGCCAATCAACACCAGGTCGTTGGTAGCGAACAGGGCAAGGACGACGCTGGCGACTACAACCAACTGATTTGGCGCGACAATAACGCCATCGTCAAACGCGACGAGATCAAACACGTCGAAGGCAACCAGATGGTGATGATCGGCAACGGCGACGCCGATGGCGGCGTGGTGGAGATCGTCATCGAAAAGAAGGAAGCCAAAAAGATCGGCCAGGAAGGGCAGCATCTGCTTGTCGACGGTGATTCGAATTCGAAGATCGGCGGCTCGCTTTCACTGGATGTTTCCGGTGACCAGCAGTCCAAGGCAGGGGGCAACATCGCCATCGAAGCGGGAGCTAACGGGCAAGTGCACGTTAAGGGAGCGACGATCGTGATCGAAGCAACGCAGCAGATGTCGTTCAAGGTCATGGACAACTTCATCGATCTCGGCCCCGCCGGAATTTCGATTCAAGGCAAGATCGTGAACATCAACTCCGGCGGGGCACCCGGCATGGGTAACGGCTGCAGTCCCACCGCACCGGATGAAGCGGCAGATGCTGAGCCGGCCGAGGCGGCGGCGGCCTGGGATTCCAGTTCCGGCAGCAAATCGCGGCCTTAAGTGCAGGAAAAACTCTATCACCCATTGTTATGGGAGTTCCCCATGCCAGGCAAAAATGCCGTCGTCAAACGAATTGAACTGCTGACCAACGTCTGGCGCGATTTCACGGAAGATCCTCTGGTGCGCGTCCTGCGGCTGCGGCTCGGATCTGAAGCTGGCCGGCTACTGGACGCATTCCTGGCATACCACGGCGAGGAGGCCAGTGACCTGGATGACCTGTTCCTGCCGATCGTTGTGCCAGCCCAGGATGTCGACACGTACTGGAATGAGGTACAGCAGCAGATTGTTCGCGACATTGGCGAAGCAAAAGATGATTTGGATTCACTCGATATTCCGACCCAATGGCAGCCGCCCGCGGTGACCTCCGGAGGCTCCTCGGCTCAAACCTTGATTGACACGCTAGCCAGCTTCCAGGCTTACTATCAGGACTTGTTTGATCACGCCACCGTGGTCCTGCTGCCTTCGGAAATCGCCTCCCGCGAGCTTTGGATCGAGTGTATGAATGCGCTGGTGGCGTCTGGTCCCTGGCCACCGTCGGTGCGCGTCCTGGTCCCGGATTGGCTACCTGAGACCCTACTCCAAGATTGGTCAGTCAAGCATTCGTCCGTCGTTGCCACGGTCACTCCGAAACTCGACATGCCTGGTCTTCCGCTGGAATTGCTCGCACATCTGCCAAGCACCGGCCCGGGATTCGAGTTTCGACGGCTGTTTGTGCAACTCGGGGCTGCCGCGAGTAGTGGTCAGATCACGCAAATCCCTGGTCTGGCCCATCGCGCGATGATGCTGGCTACCGATCAAGGCTGGTTCGCCCTGGCAGCCACGGTGCAGTTGCTCGTCGGCGGAGCCCTGGCCGCGACCGGACAGTCAGACAAAGTCTTGGAGGCCTATCGCTCGGCGCGGCAGCTGGCTGCCAAGATTGATGATCCGACCGCACCCAAGGTGGCAGTTACTTCGGCCATGGCGGAAGCCGGCGCACTGCTAACCGATGGCCAATTCCGCGAAGCCCGCCAAGTCTATCTGGAGGCAGCCCGTGCGGCCGACCAAGGCGAAGACGCAATGAGTTCCATGGATGCCCACCGCATGGCCAGTTATTGTGCCGAAAGCTCCGGAGATCTCGATCAAGCGTGGGACGATGCGCAAGCCGCCGTGGTCGTCGCTCGCAATATGGAAGGAGAGACCCGCAGAGACTCGACCCTACCAGCTCTCTTGCATCGCATGGAAGAAATGGCCCGCCGACCTGAAATGATGGCTCGAAATCTGAACGTCCAACGCGAATGTGAAGAACTTTTGGGAAACCAGTGGAAAGGTGTGATCGATCATACGAAAACCCTTCTGTCTTGATGAAGAATTGATAACACACCACCAGAGACAGTCGAACCCCAAAGCGAAGCACCATGCCACCCAAGCTCACTAAGACGACCACAACGCGCGAGCCCCAATCGCGGTCGAGGGCCGGACAGGAGACTGCCACTGGATCTGAACTAGCGCGAGCTGTTTGCGCTGACTGGTTGAGGAACGTCCGCTCATGATGCCAGCAACAAAGCATTTCGATCCAATCCTTGGCGTGGATATTCATATTATCCAGCCTCCCGGACCGGTACCGCCGGTTCCGATTCCGCACCCGTTCATCGGCATCATTTTGGATCCGTTCGACTATCTGCCGATCCTCGGTTCGACAGTCAACATCAACTTCCTGCCCCGAGGACTGGCGGGTACCCAGGGCATCGCCACACCACCGCATATTCCCATCGGCGGGACATTTATCAAACCACCGGCCGACGAATGCGAGTGCCTGATGGGCGTGATGACTATCAACTGCGATGGAGACGCGCTGTCCCACATGGCCTTGCCGGTTCTGAGTTGCCAGTGCATCGGCATGCCACCGATTCCTCGCATTCGCAAGAAGGGGTCCATCAAGTCACTGGTGCTGCCCACCAGCATCGTGCTCAGCATTCCAGCGGGACCACCGGTCCTGATCGCGGGACCACCGACCATATCCCTGATGGCCCTCGGCATGCGTGTGGGCATGGGTGCGCTCGGAAAGGCGTTCAAGAAGTTCAAGGCCACGAAACTCGGCAAGAAGCTCAGCAGCAAAGTCGACAATCTTAAATCCAAGTTCAAAAAGAAGACGCCCAGCGCCAACAAGGGCTGTGGACGACCGGGAGAACCGGTCGACGTGGTCAGCGGTGCCAACGTGGATGACTTCATCGATTGGCGGTCGCCTGAGCTGCCCCACTTCAAATGGCAGCGATTCTATACGTCGTTGCTCAACGAGACGGCCGGAACCATGGGCTGCGGTTTTCGGCACAATTGGCAACATGAGCTGACCAAGACCGAAACGGGCTTCACCTATTTAGATCCCGAAGGAGAGCAGGTCGAGTTCCCGCCACTGGATCCTGGTACGGGGCTTAGCAGCCACGATGGATGGGTACTCCGCCTGGATGCTGCTGGCAGATACGAGCTGTCGGCCGCGCTGCAACCGACGATTTGGTTCAGCCGGGATGACCGACGCACCATGCATCCGCAGCAGATGCACGTCGCAGGCCAACTGGTATCGTTCCAGCTGGACGATGAAAACCGGCTGGCGCTATTGACCGACGAAACCGGTGAGCACTTGCGGTTGGCTTACGACCGGCACGGACGACTGGTGAGTGTTTCTAGAGGCTCCGGGCAGAATGAGCAGACGCTGGCCAGCTACAGCTACGACGACCGGGCCAGACTGACGGTTTGGACCGACGCATTGGATGCCGAAGCACACTACGAATACGACGAACACTCACGCATGACGCGCAAGCAGGATCGTGGCGGCTATGCCTACCACTACCGCTACGACGACGCGGGGCGTTGCGTCCACTCCTGGGGCGACGATGGACTGTACGAGATTCAGCTCGAATACTTGCCCGAAGAACTGCAAACGATCGTCTCGTGGGGTGACGGAGCACGCTATCAATACCACTATGACGAGCAGGGCGTGCTGAGCAAGATTGTCGATCCAACCGGCGGTGTGACCCTATTCGAAGTGGACGAATCCGGCAACATCGTCAAGCAGATTGAACCCAGTGGCGACGAAGTCGAGTATCTCTACGACCAGCATGGCGCGCACACTCGGCGAGTCGACGCCAGCGGCCAAGTCCTCTTGCCAATGCATCTGCAGCCCCAGCGGCCAGATGGATTGGCCTGCGAGTTCCCAGAGGTTCCTGCAGGCTGGATCCTTGGCGGGTTGGCGACGTCCCGGCGGATGCCCAGCGCCTTGCTGGATCAGCAGATTCAACGGCTTTTTTCCACTGACTGCCTGGAACAAGCCGGCGACGTCGCGGCACGGCAGCACGTCCCAGCCGGAGACAAGCTGGATGTGCTTGGACGCATTGTGGAACAAACCGACGCCGCTGGCCGAAAAACCAGTTTTTCGTACGACGCCGCTGGCAACGTACTTCGCAAACGCGACGCGGACGGGTGTGTGGAATCAACCCGCTACAAATCCTGGAACCTGATCGATGAACTGCGCCGGCCCGATGGTGGCACGATTCAGTATGACTACAATCTGCGCGAGGCGATTACTCGGGTAGTGGATGCCGGCGGAACGGCGACAGAGTACGAATATGATCCCTGCGATCGCTTGCTTGCCGTGCGTCGTGGTGGTCGCCTGCGCGATCGTTATGCCTACACGGCCGGCGGTAGTCTGTGCGAAAAACGCAGTGCCGGTGGCGAGCTACTACTGCGAATGCAGCCGGGGCCCTACGATACGTTCAGCAAAATCGAATTGAATGATGGCAGTGCATTCGAATTTCAACATACCGACCGAGCTCGAATCGCGGCCGTGGCGGGTCCAGATCACTTAGTTCAGTTCGAATACGATCTCTATGACCGAGTGCGACTGGACCACCGCAATGGGAAAGGGGTTGCCTACAGTTGGCAATATCCGCTCACCACGGTCCAAACGCTGCTGGAGCGCTTCCAGACGAAGTACGAGCTGACCGAGGAAGGCGTGCTGGCGATAGAAGACCCGACGGGATCAACGACAACCGTCGCCGTCGATGGACTCGGGCGCTGCCTGAGGACAATGGAACAAGGGATTTCCGAGCTGGTCGTTTATGACCGCCGAGGGCTCCGCGAAAAGCAGGTGCTCACCGGTACTGGCGGCGATTCGGTCCGCACCTACAGTTACTCGCCGGCGGGTGATTTACTCCGGACAACCGATAGCCATCGCGGATCAACTGAGTACAGCTACGATTCTGTCCACCGTTTGGTTGGTCGACGAAGAAACGGCACCGAGCAAGTTTGGTCGTACGACGTGGCTGGCAATTTGCTCGCTGGACCGGGCCTGGTCGGTGTGCGATTGGGTAGTGGCAATCAGTTGGAAGCCACCGCCGACGAATCGTTCAGTTACAACGATCGCGGCCATATGGATACCAGACGTCGCGGCGATGGCAAAACATGGCATTACGCGTACAACGCTCTCGATCAACTGGTCAGTGTATCCACGGAGGATGGTTTTGAGTGGACCGCTTCCTATGATGGCCTCAATCGCCGCACGTGCAAACAGTGGACTGATGGCTATCAATCGCATCAGGTGGAGTTTTACTGGGAACAACACAGACTAGCCGCCGAGATTTACGACCAACAGCGCTTGCGGATTTACATCTATCCGGACCGTGAATCCTTCGTCCCTATATTGATGGTCGAGTTTGATTCGCCCGAGGCAGATCCCGAGACCGGGCGCCGCTACCATTTGCTCTCGGATCAGCGCGGACAAATCGTCGAAGTGCTTGACGCGTCGGGCGAAAGCGTCTGGCAGGCTGAAGCGGAACCCTACGGAGCAGTCGGGGATCCGGCGAACCGTGATTTCCAATTCAATCTGCGGCTGGCGGGACAGGTTGCCGACGACGAGATTGGTTTGTACTACAACCGGCATCGCTACTACGATGCGGCTTTGGGCCGATACATCCAATCAGATCCGCTCGGCCTGGCCGGCGGTATCAATACCTACGCCTACCCTGCCAATCCGCTGGTCGAAACCGACCTCGACGGGCTGCATACCAGTCAGGCTGCCAACCAGGCCGGCAAGCGTGGTGGCGCCAATGCGGCCGAAGGTGTGCCGGGTGCCCGCGTCAAGCCAAGCAAACTGGCGAGCATGACCGACGAGGCGTTCGAGAGTGCTGGTCGCATCGCGAACAAGCATGGTGTTCGTCTTCGCATTCGTCCCTCCAATCCCGATTGTCTCGATTGGATCAAGAAGGGACATCCCAAGAAGCCAGAGTTCCTCAAGAACAAATCGATCAACAAGACCGACACGCTGATGGGACCTCCTCCCAAACCGGGTGACGAAGGATTGGTAGGACATTTCAAGCCGCCCGGTAAAGACGAAGCGGTCCGCCGCGCAGAGGAACAACTCGGCCGCAAGTTGACACCGGACGAAGCCAAAGCGCTCGAAAAACGACGGGCTCAGAGGCTGGCCGAATACAATCAGAACGATGGCTATCTGCGGCACGGCGCCGTCGATGCCAATGGAAACAAAGCCCACATCGATGACGAGCGCGGCGTTGTGGTCGACAATCGGCCCGGGGACACTCAAGGGAAAGAATTCACCGGCGACCATGATGTTTTTGACATCCAGCAGAAAGGCCCGGACGGCAAGTGGGAATCTGCCGATCCCCAGACGAAAGATGCAGTTGTCCAGGATCTGATGGATGATCCCCACTTCCAGGGCCAGCATCCCGACCATGCGTCTTGGGAGTATGATCCGTCCGATACTCAGTCCAAAGGGATCGACGAAGCCATCCGCGATAGCCACCAACCCGGTGGCGAGCCACTGGTGGACGTCTATCCGGACGGTTCCACCGGTACCAGCTTTCTCTAGAATCCAACGACCAAGCACTTCCGAAAGTTCTCGATGGCTTTTGATTCCACCACACGGCGCAACTTGTTAGACGAAGCCTTTGTCTGTCTTCGGGAATTCGCCGAGTTGACCGACCAGCGCGATCAGGCCGGCCCCGGACACCGACTGCGGTACGTGGATGCAATTCGAACCGTAGGCGACCGCCTACGCGAGTTGACGGTTGCCTACCGAGAGGGCCTGCACGTGATTCCGCTCAGCCGCTGTCCCATTACCGACGAGAGCTTTTCCCACTCGTGGGACCCCTACGGACTCGACGGTCTGTGGTGGAATTTCCACAAGCCGGTCCGGTTGCTGAAAGAACCGCGGGGTGGCAAATACCATGCTCTCAGCGGCGCCGTTCTCCTGCAACCGGGTGAAGTCGCTGCTGCGCCGTTCTTGGTCGAACCCGGTCCCCAAAAGCCATTCGTGTTGCCAAGACTCATGGAGTTCGACAGCGTGACCGCCGTTGTTTCGCAGATCCAACTGGGCGCGCACACGGCCTATCCGATCGTCTACTTTAGCGATCCTGGCTTGACGCACGAAGATGGCGCCAACGAGTGGGGATCCAACCGGTTTTTGTACGAGGATGATACCGGCGGAATGCGAACGGGGGAGTACTTCGATGCGGAAGACGAGCATCTGTACGATCTGAACCCATGGCTCGAGTCTCGGCGGCTTGCCTGGATCGCACCCGATGACGCCCAAATGCGTGTTCAATGGGGCAGGGAGAACTGTCCCTATCTGCGGTTGGAAAGTAGCAGCCCACAAGTCACTAGAATCATGGACGGCAAGATTTGGTAGCAATGCGACACCAGCGATGCCCACGCGCACCGCTTATCCAAAACGTGGGAGCCCAGTTTCCTAGTAGCGGGCTCGCGCCGCCATGCCCGCTACCGTGAGTGGGACGTGTCGTAAATCGGCGTTCTCGATCCGGCCAGACTGCCTGGTGAAACGGCGCAGCCCATATCATGGAATATGAATTCCGGACGCGTTCCCGGAATGACCGCATACGGCAGAGCGTGCCCACCGGAGAGACTTTGCAATTCTTCGGTCAGCTGCTCGGCGGCAGCGACCGTGGCGTGGGCTTCTTGGCTTTCCTTGGTAAGGCTCTCCAGTTGCCGTTCGACGCTGAGCAACGCCTCGACAGCTTGTGAATCCAGGTGTCCACCGCGACCTTCGAAGATGACTTTCCGACTGAAGATCGTGACCAGAAGCGTCACCGCGCCTGCGATGGCGATACCCAACGCACGCACCGGAGTCATGATTTGCGCCACGCTTTGCTGGACGCCGCTTTCGCGTTGATGAACCATGAGGTCGGCTGATAGCCCGTCCAACCTGCCTGCCGCGACTAAGCGCATTTCGTCCGGAATGTCCATTTCGCGAACCAGACGCGTCAGCTGCTTTGCGGTTTGCCGGTTATCCAGAATGACTTGCCGTTTGACGAGAGCATGAATTTCCGTTTCCAGCCATCTACTGTAGACCGCGGCGCCTCCCAGCAGGCAGGCGAGCGTGGTGAATGAAATGCTCGCGATCAGCAGTGCGCGTTTTTGGATCTGCAGCCGTGGATACACGAACTACCCTTCCCCATGAAAATTATAATTCGCAGGACTCTTTTCATGGCAACGCTAGGCCACGACCAGGCTACGGCCCAGCCGGCACCAACTAAGTCTGGGATAACCGACCAGGTTTCATCTACCGTTTAGGACTCTAACGTCTGTACCGATTGTCCCGCTGAGCGGGAGGCCCCAAATGGTAGCGATTTGGGTAAAGGGGTCAGGAGTCAATTGCCGCCAGCGGCCCTTCGGGTGCTGCGCACAATGGACTCCTGACCCCTTTACCCGACCCAAAGATTAAGCTTTGACAGACCACTAGCCCTGGAGGCTCGCACTGCATGCGGCGCGATGACGAGCACCAGCAGCGGCAGGCTGAGCAGAAGCGCGATCCAGCGGTGGAAAGATGCCCGGAAAGAGATAATAGTGGTACGCACTCCCTTCCCGCCATTTCGAGCAACACACAGGGTGAACCTATGCTAGTTCCTATCGCGCTGGGCTGCTTATTGTCGATCCTTACCATTGGTATTCACTCGATCGGGACTCTGGGTGGGATTCGCCTGCTCAGGCGGTTTAGCAAGTCGGGTCATAAGACGCTGGGAATCGTCCGGTTGATTATGACTCTGTGCCTATCGGCGTTGTATCTTTTGGTGCTGCATTTCCTGGACGCCTTGTGTTGGGCGTTTGTCTATTTTTTTGTCTCAGTCATGCCAGACATGGAGGAGGCGATCTACTTCTCGTTGGTCACCTTTTCGTCCCTCGGCTTTGGCGATGTGGTGATCAGGACGCACTATCGAATGCTGGCCGCCATCGAGGCCATGAATGGTCTACTGATTCTTGGCTGGAGTACGGCACTGTTTATGATGACGGTTCAGCGTCTGTGGGAAGCCTACGAGGGCAGAGTCAAACCGTAGGCATTCCGGCGCTGCTTTGGCCAGGGGCTAGGTAAACCGCTGCCCTTTCGGGGCGCCCTCACGAGAAACTTCCGCCAACACATCGATCCGGGGTGACCAGCTGGTATGGATAGCCATGCCCCGGAAACGCAAGTTGCTCACGGAAGAACCGGTACCGCCCAACGACCCCCAAGATGCAGACCTAGATAGGGTCGGTAGATTTCTGAGAATGTCTGTCCTTTGGGAGCCTGATTTGGCAATCCATGGGGTGAGAGCGAGTTTTAGAGCGCAACTGGTTAAGTGGCGCGTCGCCCTCGCTCGATTGTGCAACGATTTCGTGATAGTGCACGCCATAGGAGGACCATGCGGCTTGCACTCGGACGGCTACGAATCGGCGGTGCGGCGGTAGCACGCTGGCGAGATAGACTTCTTAGACGACACCCCCAGCCAGCGTGTTTGCCGCATTCGCCGGTCGTGCTGAAGATCTGGCGAGCGACAAGAACATGCCGGTCGCTGGGTCGTACATGGCTATGCTCCTGCGGTCACGATGGTCCTGGTGTTCCTTGGATCATCAGGGGAACCACCGTCTACCATCGAGCCGAGTCGGTGTTGTAGTTCACATCTCCGGCGTTCTGAGCGGCCAGGCCTCTGCTTGGCGCGGAATTCGTCGTGGCCATTAGTCAAGGCAGGCTGTGTTTTCGTTGCGGCGTTACATATCCTTCGCTCTTACCACGGCTGCTTCGAGTTTGGTCTGCGCCGGAACATTCACTTTCGGATCGAATATATCGTCGACGAGCTGCTTCAGAGCTGCCCTCCGATCGGGAGAAAGCCTCATTGCACGACCTTGCGTGTTGAAGAAATCCAAGAGTACGTTCTTGGCATCTTTCCCCTTGGGACTGTTCTGCCATAGGGACAGTTTGTTCGCAATGAGATTGTGAGACTTCGTGCTGAGGTAGAGTCCTTGCTTCTTTTCGTAGTAGATCTTTACTTCGGGCCCGAGTCCTTTACCGTTCTTAACTTTGAGGGACTTCACCGCGTTTAACAAACCGTCTAGGCCTTGGTCGGTAGGCAACCGAATGTGCTGATCCTTAACCGCTGCTAGAGAATGTATTGACATGGTTGCTCCTAGTCGTTCATTTCGTCAGTAATTGGTAACATCTAATGGGATCGAGCGAATGTGCTACACACGCATCAAAGGTAGGTCGTCTGGCTCTACTGGCGCTGCTTCGTCCTCGACCGGAGCTGCCAAACATTGCCGCCACGCCATCAGCAAGCTTGTAAACTGTTGCAGTATCCGCACAAACCGACGCGAATCTCGCAAGTCCTCGTGGGCGATTTCGCAACGCAGTTGGAGGAGATCTCCGTCACCTAATGCGATCGCGATGCCTCCGCTATGCTCCCACAGCGCGTTGAATTCAAGCATAGCGCGAAAGAGCTTTGTTCCACTTTCGGCTGGGACCGCACCGGCTTCTGCATGCAAAACCGCTTTGCCTTGGTCGTCCGCCAGCCATAGTTGGAGCAGCGTGTCTTCTTCGAGCAGGATTCCCCAACGGCTTTCGCCATCGCCGAGAATCTGCACAACGGATTCCCACAGCGGACCGATTTCTTGCACGAGGATTTCAATCTGCTTCGTTGTCGGCATGGCGGCCCTGCTGCATATGCTAAGGATGGGAACTGAGTATTCGCGAACGGCCTGTTAAGAGAACGCGGCTGCAGGACCGGTCTTGCAGCACGGCGCGGCAGTCACGTTGTAAAGCACCGCGTGCTGGCGCCCCGTAGGGAAGAAACGCGGAGATTCCACTCCTGCACACCAAGCCGGTCTCGCAAGTAGACGACTGCAGACCTGTCCAGACTGAACGAAGAGTATTCCGCTGCGACTAGTGCGAATCGCACACATCTCTAGCGGCTCTGGCGGCGTATTCCCTCTGCGTTTGAAGCGAAATGACGCTACTCGTAACCGAAACCATTACGCCGCAACAGCTTAGCTCTAAAACCGGTGCCATTCGGGTCAGACACCTCTTCTGGTAGGCTGTCAGTCTACCGTTCCGAGCCGCGAGAAAGATAAGACGAAGAGGGCGGCTGCTCGATGACGGGCGATTCGTCGTGGAAGAACTCGATTTTCCCGCTCGTGACGTCGTACAAAGATCCAACCACCATGATGCGTCCATCCATGGCGGGCTTGCGAATTGCGAGACTTTGCTCCGTAACCGCACGAACCGTTCGCATCACGTTGCGTCGCGCGACTTTGGTGATCAGCGCATCGATTTCTTCCTCGCTTAGGTGCTCCAGCGGCCGGCGATCCTCTCGGTCAAGACTCGGTTCGATCTCTTGGACGATGGACTGCAAGTGGGCGCAACCGGTGGCTTGCTCGGGATCTTGACCAGCGCAGACCAGTTGCACCGAGGAAGTGACCGCAGCGCAGCGCGTATGTCCCATGACGAGGACCAGTTTCACGCCTGCTACCGCGACACAGTACTCGAGACTGCCCAACGTCTTTTCGCCCAGGACGTTGCCCGCCACACGAACGCTGAATATGTCGCCGATCCCCGAGTCAAACACCAACTCGGCGGGAACGCGCGAATCGATACAGCCGAGCACCACCGCCAACGGGTTTTGACCTCCGGCGGTAGCGTCGATCTGACGTCCGAAATCTCGTGACAATCGGCTCCCCGCGACAAACCGGCGGTTTCCTTCGCGCAGTATCTCCAGCACCTGCTGCGGCGTGACGCGATCCTGGAGTTCTCGCGTCGAGTAGTCGGCAAACTGAATTTCGTCCTGCAGATTATACTTGTCGCGAAAACCACGCAGACTGACCGTCACGCCGTGGGCCGGCGCCGTCTTCTCCTTAAACTCTCGGATCAGACTGAGAATGTCGGGATCGATGTAATCCGTGTCGGACGCGTCGATGAGCAATCGCGTTCCTCGCTTGGCTTCGCTGAGCACGTTGGTAAACGCGGCTCGGTTCAAGAAGCTGACCTGATTGGCCAGTTCGATATGCAAGATATCCCCACCCAAGTGCGTTTCTACGATCCTGCGAATGGGTTGACGCAGGTTGCTATTGAGAATGAATACGACACTCACCGCGAGCCCAATCAGGATACCGATCAGCAAATCGGTAAATACGATCGATACGAGGGTCACGATGAACGGCAGGAACTGGTAACGCCCCTCACTCCACATTTGCTTGAACAAAGCTGGGCTGGCCAGTTTGAACCCGGTGACCAGTAGGATGGCTGCCAGAGCCGATAGGGGAATCATATTCAGGTAAGTTGGCAGCAGGACGACGCAGAACAGCAGCAATACGCCGTGAAAGATCGCTGAGAGTTTCGTCTTGCCGCCCGTATTCACATTGACCGAACTACGCACGATCACTGAAGTCACTGGGAGGCCACCGATAAGGCCCGAGGCCACGTTGCCTACACCCTGAGCGATCAGTTCACGGCTAGGCGGTGATACGCGGCGTTGGCGATCGAGCTTGTCGACCGCCTGTAGGTTCAGCAGAGTTTCCAACGAGGCAACAATGGCGATCGTCACTGCTCCGACATACGCGGCCGGATTGTTCCATTGCGAAAAGTCGGGCAGACGCAGGAAGCCCATCAACTCAGTGGCATTATCCGCGATCGGAATCTGCACCAAATGGCTCTCCTCGATGATCCACTGGCCACCCACTTTGCGAAACATCAGGTTGATCGCCACACCACAGAGCACGACCACCAACGGTCCAGGAACCAAGGATTTTTTCAGCGGTTTGCAGCGCTCCCAAAACACCAGCAGCGCGATCGAAAACAGCCCGATGACCACGGCACCAACATGAATGTCTCCTGCCAGTACGGTCCAGATCTCGCTGAACGTGTTTTCGTGGTCCGGCTGCTCAAAGGACATCTCACCTTCGGGATCCGTGTCATGCCCGAGAACGTGAGGAATCTGCTTCAGGATCAGGATCACACCAATCGCCGCCAACAGGCCCTTGATCACGCTCGAGGGAAAGAACGCTGAAAGGGAGCCCGCGCGGGCCACACCCATGACGATTTGCAGTAAACCACCGACCAACACCGCAAACAAGAACGCCTCAAACGAACCAAGATTCGCGATTTGAGCGGCCACGATCGCCGTCAAGCCGGCAGCCGGTCCACTGACGC
This sequence comes from Pirellulaceae bacterium, assembly GCA_028281725.1. Lineage (GTDB taxonomy): Bacteria > Planctomycetota > Planctomycetia > Pirellulales > Pirellulaceae > Aureliella. The sequence continues at coordinate 21,068 of JANQJJ010000074.1, forward strand.
TGGTATGCGATCCGCTGAGTGAGCCGATCAGGAGGCCGCCTACGATGCCGGCCAACAACCCGGAAAAGAGCGGGGCGCCCGAGGCAAGCGCGATCCCCAGACAGAGCGGTAGCGCGACGAGGAAAACCACCAAGCCCGACGTCAGGTCATGCGCCAACGTGTTCAGGGAAAAACGCGTGTTTTGTTCAATGGGTGGATCTTGGTTTGGAGTCATGACAAAACCAGCAGCGATGAGTTTGGAACAGATGAGTGATTGACTTTGGAAGCCCAGCCTGGCAGATCGCACGGCAGGAACTCAAAAAAACTCGGGTGCACTTCAGCGGTCTGAAGCAGCCCCTTGTTTAGCTTAGCATCAGGCGGGAAACAACAGTCGCCATCTCCCGACGTCCCATCACGCTCCACCGTGATGCTTGCCAGATACAGGATGGTTGCCCGAAAAACAGGCCAGCTATTTCCCGTAGGATGCTAAGCGACCAGCGCCACTCCCCAAGGAACGTTGGTAAGACACGCCAACCCTGAACGGTCGATCGCTCTCGGGGAACCAACGAAGCCGGCTCGGCACACGAATTCCCCAAGCAGCAAAGAGCCTGCTTGCTGAGCGACCTCCATGCCGTTAACACCTCAGCGGTGCAAGTAACTCGTTTCCGAAACGATGGCCAACAACCGGACGCTCGTGACTCAGCTCACGCCGAGCGATTCCCGCGGTGATCGACAGAGGAATCGAACTTAGCTTGGTGCTGGAATGACGGCGAGATTTGTCACGTTTTGTCTCCGCAGACGACAGCCATTCCTTGAAATCTTCCACACATGTCTCAAACTCGCCCCCTCTAGCCAACAGCGAAACGGGAACGGACAACAGAGAACACGGAAGTGTTAACAAGAGAAATAGGAATGCTGTTAAGTTCAGACCACCACTTTTGACGCGTGCCTGCTGCGGTAATCCCAACATTGGGAATCCTAATCTACAGACGGAATACGTTAGGAAAACTAGGTAAACACTAGGGAGATCATAGAAAACGTGCGTGCTGCGTCAAGTTCGGTTTGATTTGGGCATGGACGTGGGGGGCAGCAAGGTTGCAAACATGGGCCCAGCGTCCGCTTGGAAACTCGTGAAATTTTTCCATCATCCATTCGCTCGATGGCATCATCCGGGCGATCATGGAATACCGAAAGTTCGGGCCAGCTCAAGCTCCCAATGGCCCTCCCGATGAGCTAAAATGCCGATTCCAGTCGCTTTACGCCAATCAGGAAGCCGCTGGACCGTGACCATCCTACGCAGGTATACGACATCCATGCCACGATCCTGCATCTGCCGGGTATTGACCATCGCAGGCTGACTGTGCGACACAACGGCATCGACCGACGGCTGACGGATGTTCACGGTCATGTGATCCATGAGATTCTCTCGTAGAGCTCGCAGGAGCGGTTCGTCTCGCTCCGGTCACGCCGCCCAACGGTTGAACTGACCTGGCAAAAGGCCGGAAAGCCTTGGCCACCCCCGCCATGTGGCCCCCCAGGTGTGGCCCCGCGAGTATACTTCACAGCGCCGCGGCAAGTTCGCAATCGAGTGCCAATACGGATGCCCGATCCAACCGGTCCGCTCCGATCGGCCCAAGTTTTAAGGACGACTATGGACGGTGAATACTGAATACTCAGAGTCGAAAATCCGGACGATATGTTTGGTCGTGATCGCGACCGTCGTCGTTACGTACTTGATTTACTGGTTGCGACCGGTACTGGTGCCGTTTGTCGTGTCTCTCTTTGTCGTTAGCGGACTGACACCTCTGCTGGAAACGTTGGAGACCAGACTACGCGTCAACCGACTGGTTGCTTCGGCAATCGCGTTCCTATCCGGTCTAGCCGTACTGGCCGCTTTGGGAGTGTGCCTTTGGTTGTCGGTCGTGCAAATGGCACAAAAGGGGCCCGCCTATCGGGAGCGCGTCAGCGAATTGGTGGCTACGGTTCAGGATTGGCTTGATTTAGATTCCCAGCAACGCGATGAGAGAGCATTGGACTCCCCGGACGCCGAGCCCGCGGAGGAAATCGCAGCAGCCGGCGGTCCGTTGCAGTCCCAGGTGGAGGATACGGCGGCGCTCCCAGACACCACCGGCACACCGCTGGAGGACTTTCGGCAGATGCTCGACGCGTTTTTGCGAGATGGTCTGGCTCGCATTTCCGCGGAACTATTCAGTTTGGTTTCTACGAGTGTGATCGTCTTGATCTACGTCTTCTTCTTACTACTCGGCTCGACCGAAGTGTCCACCGCACGGGGCACGCTGCGAGACATAGACAAACAGGTCAGGGCGTATCTGTTTTTGAAAACGATCATCTCGATGATCACCGGGGCCGCTTTTGGTCTCGCGTTATGGATTTTTGGTGTGCCGATGTCACTCACGTTTGGAGTTTTGGCGTTCTTGCTGAACTACATCCCGAATGTCGGCCCGTTGGTCGCCAGCCTGCTGCCCATTCCGTTCATTCTGCTTCACCCCGAAGGCACGATCGTTTGGATGCTGGCAGCCATTATCTCGACCTCGGCCATTCAAGTCATTAGCGGAAACGTGGTCGAACCGAAACTGATGGGCGAGTCGTCCGATTTGCATCCCGTAGTCATCCTGCTGGGGCTCATGTTTTGGGGAATGATGTGGGGCATTACCGGCATGTTTCTGGCCACCCCCATGATGGCCGGACTGAAGATCGTGCTGGAACGCGTCGATTCAACCAAGCCCATGGCCGATATGCTGGCCGGGCGCTGGAAAACCATGCCTTTGAGCGATTGACTTCGCGGGTGGGTTGCTCCCGTTCCTATCTTCTTCCCAGAGTGCCTCAGCGGCGAATACCGCTATCGTCGTCAGCCTGGTTGTCGTCGCTCGCCAGCCGCATTCTTTGGATGTGAGCACTAGCGAAGTACAGGTTCGAGATCGCCAGTGAGCTGACCGACAGCGCGTAAACGATGGCCGCACCGGTCGCTCCCATGACTCCAAGCATGATGGGTGTGAGCACGGCTAGCAGCAAACCGTGGCCTAACAACAGTAACAGCAACGTCTTGCGAGCTCCGACGAATAGCAGAAACGTGGGGGCAAGAGAGAATATGGTCCAAACGCTCGATCCCATGGCGATGATACACAACGCCGGGAATCCTGCTTCAAAGTCATCACCGTAGAGCCTCAGTATCTGCCTGCCGAACAGGAAGATAATCGCCAGAAAAACGCCGACCCCACAGCCAACAAATATGCGACGACGGCGTCTGACTTGCAGTCCATAGTCCCAGTCGGTCGATTCGAGAACGACGGCCATCGTCGGCTGGAAGTACTTGTCGGTTGACTTCGACAACAGCAGGATCAGACAGCCGGTTTCGAAGGCTGGGGCCAACATGGCCAGTTCATTGACGTTGTGAGGCAGATGGTGCGTCAGCACGAGTGTGGCTTTGAACATCCACGAGATCAAGAAGCTAAACGTCAGAAATGACAAACTCGTGAGGGACCACTCCGCCCACCGGGTTTTGGGCATCGTCCCTCTCGTCATCGGCCTGACTTGGACGGCGCAAAGCAACAGCGCGATCAAGAGCCCGATGAGACTGCCAACAACGAAGCAGAGGATCGCTTTGAGCGGAGTTATCGTAGAGCAAACAATCACGGCAACCATCAACAGCAGACTCGTGCATGGAACGATGATTCGGGCGATGAGTGTGGCGGTCGCGGCCCTACCGAGCGCCATGAGCAGATCGACG
>JANQJJ010000080.1 GCA_028281725.1 Pirellulaceae bacterium
CCACTTGAGGACGCCCCTCCTCGCCAGCGCAGACCAGACCGGCCAGTGCGCTCAGAGTTGCGGCTCTTCCGATGCCGGCGAGTTCCACGCCGCCCTCGGCTCCAGGTTGGCTGGCAATCCATGTGATCGCTGCCAGCAAATCTGCCAGGGCAATCTGTTCCGGAGTCTGACCGAGCAAGTAGAAGCGGCGCACCAGTTGATTGCGTGCTTTGACACGACTGGCCTGTTGGGCCCAATGAGCCCCACGCCACTGAACGAAGTAATGCGTATGCTCAGGGAACGCGCCGAGCAATCCTTTAGCGAGCCGATCTGAAACAACGGTCTTCGCCGATTCTTGGGTCCAAAGCACATTGTCGGCGACACCCACGTGGATCATTGGCTTGGGCAGCCGCCCGCCAACCCGCAGGATTCGAACGCTGGAATCCTCTCCAGCGTTCCCCTGAAACAGCGTCCAGGTCGGATCCGTATCGGACGAGTCACTAGCGGCTTCTCTGAAACTGACAACGCGTGCCGTGCCTGCCGGGATGCTACCGATACGCTGGAGTTCCGGCAGCCACTGCTCTTTCCATGACAGCGCGGCTTTTTTTGGAGAGGTTACCGTCGGAGCAGCGGGAACAAACCAACGCCCTACCGAGGTGACTCGTTGGTCCCGAGGGATTTCCGTCTCGAAAACGGTCAACTGCTCTGACTGGACTTCCTTCAGAGCCGCCGAGTCCACCACGGGTTCCGCTGCGGTGAGATGTTTCAGCAACCATTTGAACGCTCCGACCTGCAATTCCTGCGTATCTTTGTGAGGTCCCGGTGTGATAAGGACACCATAGTTGTCCGATGCATCCAGTTTCGCGTATAGCTTGGCAAGTTCGTCGTGTATTCGCATGACTCCGTCGAGAGGAAAAATCCCATCTCTATCGGAATTCGCCAACAGCAAAGGACGCGGTGCGACAAGTGCTGCGAGTTTCGCATAGTCCCATCCGTGATAGTTCACAAAATACATGCAGTCACAATGCCCTTCGACGCAACCGTCGACGACGTGATTCTCGAGGTCCGTGATGCCGGCTACCGGTACGGCTACGCGGATACGATCATCCAGCGCGGCAGCAAACCAGCTGTAGGCACCTCCGCCGCTGCGCCCTGTGATTCCGATGCGCCGCGAATCAACTTCGGGCAATCCGGCCAACAAGTCGATGCCACGAATCGCGTTCCACGCTTCTACGCCGGCAGGAGTATAGCCACGGCTGATCCAATCCCAACGCCCTAGCTTGTAGGTACCGTGGTGCTCGCCATGGAACTCCCCTAGTTGCACGGTATCGATCATCAAACAGACGACACCATGGCGGGCGAGCCAAAGGCCATGATGTTGATAGTTGGTTTTGTTACCGAGTAACCGACCATTGTTCGTCACCCGCGCATGCCCGCAAACATAAAGCACGGCCGGCCAACCGGTATCCGGCGCATCGCCCACGGGACGGTAGAGGTTCGCGGCCACGTACAGCCCGGGACGAGACTGGTAATGCAAGCGATCGATCGTGACGTTGCCGAGCGTGATGGAGCCAACCGTGGTCGTCTTGAGATCGGTCCTTTCGATAGACGGCGAAATTCCGAGCATCTCTCTTAGCTGCGCTCGCCACAAAGACTGCTTGGCATCCCAATTCGACTTGGTAACGGAGTCGAGATCTTGCTGGGTCGCCTGGTTGAGCAAGCGAACTTCCTCCTGAAAGTAGGCCCCCCAGGGTGGCGCATCCTGAGCGTAAGAGGCTGAGCAATTTATCAGGGCCGCGAGAGAGAAAATGCCAGGCAGGAAAACTCGCACGATACAGCTCCGATCATCAGGCGGGCC